>JBHGBB010000053.1:0-19007 GCA_041946755.1 bacterium
CTCATTTCAAATTTAGCATTTAGCATTTTAAATGTATTCGCCATAGGCGGATTGCATGGTTAATTTTACATTTTGCATTGAATATTTATTCTACCAGATATGCTGTCACACTCTAAAACAGAATTGTTAAATCGCGGAATAGTAATCCCTGCTTCACCACTGGCGTTAGATAAGAATCGGAAGTTGGATGAATCGCATCAAGTAGCGGTATATAACTATTATGCCGCTGCCGGAGCCGGTGGGATAGCGGTTGGAGTGCATACCACCCAATTCGAGATTCGGAATCCAGAATTCGGATTGTTTGAACCGGTATTAAGACTTGCTTCGGCAACTATCGATGAATTGAGCGAGAAATATCAGCGCCCGATACTCAAAATCGCCGGAGTTTGCGGTAAAACCGAACAGGCAATACAAGAAGCGGAGTTGGCAGTTAACCTCGGCTATGATATCGGTTTATTAAGTCTCAGTGCATTAAAAAATGCTGCTGATGATGAACTAATCGAGCATTGCGACCGAATCAGCCGGATTATACCGGTTATGGGCTTCTATTTGCAACCAGCAGTGGGCGGTAGAATTCTTTCCTATACTTTCTGGCGGAAGTTTGCTGAACTCGATCATGTGGTCGCGATAAAAATCGCACCGTTTAATCGATATCAAACCTTAGAAGTAGTTCGCGCGGTAGCAATGTCCGGTCGAGAAAACGAAATCACGTTATATACTGGTAATGATGATAATATTATTATCGATTTAATTACTCCATATACTTTCAAGACTGAGACCGGAACAAAAACATTGCGAATTAAAGGCGGGCTCCTCGGGCAATGGGCGGTATGGACTAAAAAAGCAGTCGAGTTATTAGCTGAAATACATACTATTATCGATACAAACCAGCCGATTCCAGCAGAATTATTACAGAACCATATGGCATTAACTGCTGCGAATGCGGTGATTTTCGATGCAGCGAATGGTTTCGCTGGATGTATCCCCGGAATAAATGAAGTTTTAAGACGGCAAGGGCTATTAGCTTATTCGCATTGTTTGGATACTAATCTTAGATTATCCCCCGGGCAGGCGGAAGATTTAGACCGGATTACGCGGGAGTATCCTTTCCTTAACGACGATTCTTTTGTTCAAGAATTTCTTACTTCCAACCCTATAAATCATTAGCACCCTTTTTAGATATCATTACCTATTAATTCCCAACATTTGGTAAAGTAGCCTTATTCCGTGTTGATACAATAAAAAGGTCAATCATTGCATCCCCGATTTTATCTGCTTAATACTGTATTTTTACCGGAGGGATGACGAGGGATATCCGATATCCCTCGTCAAAGGTCTAATTAAGAACCGCTAATAAAAACCAATAAAACTCAACACAAACCATTGATTCATAATGATTAATATGTGTTTTATTGAAAGAAAATCGAAATTATCGATAAAGGTCAAATTTTATCAAGGGGTATTATCCAAGATAATTATGACTTTTTATTATGGTATATCTCATGGCCTTGAGCAAACTGCATATTATGCAGTTTGCTATCTAACCATAAACAAATAAACATTCTAATATATTTTGACCTTATTCTGGAAAGCAAGTTATCCAATATATAACTTGCTTTCTAAACCCAGAAAATCAGTTTACAAATTATGCAAACTGATTTTTTTGCATCGATAGAAGAGAATAATAATTTTATAAAACCGGTTACCCACTCTTTGTCTTGCAAACTATTCGGTATAGAGCTACAATACTATATTAAGTTTGAATAACAAAACTTATCTAGGAGGAATAGGAAAATGAAATCTATCTTTTCAGCAATACTCATATTTATGGTATGTTCGACAGTAGCATTAGCCGTAACGGTAGAATGGTTTGGCCAATCGAGTTTTGAAATAATCGGAAAAGATGGGTTTCGAGTAGTTACCGATCCCTATAAACCCGGGGCGTTTGATAATGCGATTAATTATAAACCGATAACGGTTTCTGCCGATGTGGTGACGATCAGCCATGAGCATCTCGACCATAATTATGCCGAAGCCATCGGTGGAAATCCAACGATACTTCGTAATCCGGGAAAACAATCAATTAAAGAAATCGAGTTTAAAGGAATCAGTTCTTATCATGATAAAGTTTTCGGTACTCAACGGGGAAAGAATACCATTTTTACGTTCACTATCGATGGGATAACCTTCTGCCATTTAGGGGATTTGGGTACCACCTTAAGTAAATCGCAAATTCAAGCGATTGGCAAGGTAAATATCCTGTTTATCCCGGTTGGCGGAGCATTTACTATCGACTGGCAGGATGCCTATAAAGTTATCGAGCAGCTAAATCCGAATATCGTTATTCCGATGCATTATAAAACCGATGCGGTGAAATTGCCGTTAGCTGACGTGAAAGAGTTCTTATCCAAAGGCGGGAAACAGCCGGTAGATGAAACCACCATTTCCAAACTTGAGATTACTAAAGATAAACTGCCGAAACCAACTAAAATAGTCGTGATGCAGTATCTACAGTAAAAAGTTAAATCTGAACATCGAAATTATAACCACGAAAGCACGAAATTATAAAAGCACGAAATGAATATTAAAATCAATTATTTTCGTGTCTTCATTTTTTCGTGATTTCGTGGTAATGTATTTTATAGCTTTAGTTCCGAAGTACAGTTCGGACATCGGGTAGCTTTAATTGCAATATTCGAATAGCAATACGGGCATTCTTTAGTCGCCGGCGGTTTAACTTCCACCGGGCGTTTCAGTTTGTTAATATACCGAATCAGCAGGAATACCGTAAATGCGACAATCAAGAAACTGATTACCGTATTAACAAAAATCCCATAATTGAGCGATACCGCCCCCGCAGTTTTTGCTGCCGCGAGCGATTCATACGGTCCCGGTACTTTCCCTTCTTTCAACACAATAAAGAGATTCGAGAAATCGATTTTCCCTAATAACAATCCAATCGGCGGCATAATCACATCGTTGACCAGTGAAGTTACAATCCCGCCAAACGATGCTCCGATAATGATACCGACCGCCATATCGACTACATTCCCCCGCATCGCAAACTCTTTAAATTCTTTAAGCATAAATTTAGCGATTCCTTTCTTAATAAGATTATTGATAGCTTCGTATCATTTATCCATAATTATATTCCCAATCAATTATTCCGTCAAATTAAACCTAACATAAGATGAATTCTGGAAAGGATATGACCCAGAGCTTTATTTTTGTAACCGCGCTAAAATGAGCCGCGTTCGCCAGTTAAATGCTCTGGTTCTATGCATCGGATTGGCATACCTGGGATTGGGGATACTGGCAGCGAGCATTGCCACTTCTGTTTGCGATAATTCTATACAAGGTTTCTTGAAATAAGCCCACGATGCAGCTTCACATCCATAAATCCCATCACCCCATTAGATAACATTCAGATATAATTCCAGAATCCGGGATTTGGATAACTTTCGTTCTAACCGGGTAGCAATAATAACTTCTTTTATTTTCCGCATAAAGGTTTTATCCGGTGAGAGGTAAAGGTTTCTGGCTAACTGCATGGTAATCGTGCTTCCGCCCTGCTTGAAACTTAATGCAGCGATATCATTATTGAAGGCGTACCATAACGCATCATAATCGATACCATGATGCTGGTAATATTTATAATCTTCGGCAATAACCACCGCTCTTTTTAACTCCGGAGAAATTTGAGAATAAGGAATCCAAATCTGTTTTCGGATAGGAGTTTTTCTATTATGGAGCGCTTGATGATTCCGAAGGTTGATGAGTGCGGTAGATTTCGGATTCTGGGTTTTCAAATAGTTAACATTCGGTAGGGTAAGATAATTCAATAGAACAAATAACCCTAGCACGGTAACGGTAACAAACTTCCAATGCAGACGTAGATAATTCTGTATCCATTTAATTCGCATGGGGATCGATGAGATGCGGTTTATGATAAGACCTATAATTTCGCTGGATTCTTTTTTGTAGCTTCTTTAATAACTCTTTTAGCCAATGCTAACTTTGGATCGAGTTGGAGTGCTTTATCAGCCGCATCTATAGCTTTGGTGAATTTCCCTTGAGCGAGATAACCAACTGCCAACCGCTGATATGTCACCGCTTCGTTGGGACTGAGCTCGATTAACTGCTGAGATGCCGAGCTCAGTTTATCATATTGTTTTGAGGCATAATAGAGTCCGGTTAATGCGCGCCATAATTTTAAATTGGTCGAATCGACTGATAATCCGAACTGGAATACCGATTCCGCTAAATCCCATTGTTTGTCTATCCGATATTCATATCCTTTATTAACTACCGTTTCATCCAGGTATTGCGGATTATATTTGATGATTTTCTTCCAGACCGCAAACCGGTTTGCCATTTGCCCGGTGTGTTCATAGATTTCATCCAACCGGTCATATGCATCGAATGACGGCGGATAAATATATATCGCTTTTTTGTATTCGGTAATCGCTGCGGGATAGAGCTCTAGTCGCTGATAAGCGCGCCCGAGTTCATAATGCAGATCCCGATATTCCAGATCTTTCTGCGCGAGTTGTAGATGTTCTATCCCTTGCGACAGATCGCCAAACCGCAGATAAGCTAATCCGAGATAATATTGCGCCCGGCCGGAAGTGGGCTGTAAGATAACCGATTCATCTCCTGCCGTTATCGCGCGTAATAACCAGGTTCTTTGTTCTGTTCGATAAGGTTCACCCTCATATCTACTTGCTTGTGCCAGATAATATCCGCATTGCTGCTGATATCGATTGGAAATCAGGATGATTGATAATGGGATGAGGGTAATAATATAAATTATAAGTGCGACGATGATAATACTCAGATTCCTGAAATGGTATGGTTGTAATCGTTCTTCAGTAATCGCGGCAATCGGTTTTACCGCAATAATCCGGTGTGCGTTCATTACCAGCGCTGCCATAAATAAGAAAACTAACGCTAAGGGCGCGATATGCAGCGGGAAATCGACTAATGATTGGATTAGAATCCCAATACTCCCGGCATAAAGCCCGGTGAATAAAATCGAAGATGCAACCGGTGCATCTTGGTGCCGTTTCTCCAATTCGCGTAAATAGGTAATCGTTTTCCAGCCGGAACGGAGATAGATAATCAATGCGCTTAATCCCAGGATTATTCCGAGAATGCCAAGTTCAGCCCAGCTTTGTAGATATTCATTATGCGATTGATTGGTTAACGCGCTAGTCGGTTCTAATCGGGTATTCGGGTGATTTTCAAAGAATTTACCTTGATATAGCGGAACCAGATATTTAAATGCTCCCAGCCCAATACCGCGAAATGGATGGTCTTGAATCGTTTCCCAGGTGGTAGCCCACATCCGGATTCGAGTGTCACCAACATAGGTATGCCAGGTTAACCAGGTTTCGGAAAACCGTTTGGTTACCGATACATTCCAAGGATTTAACGGATTTTTAAATGACAGGATACCAGTGAATCCGATAAGAATAACCAGGCCAACGATAATCGGTTTTTGGTATTGGTAAACAAAATTCTTCATACCCACTCGCCGGATAAGAAGATAACCGAAAATTACCAGGCCGACACAGGTTCCCATCCACACCCCCCGAGATAAGGTGGCAACGATAATAAATAAGAACCAGATTAATAATAATCCGGCCCAGAAATTGATTGATTTACTCCGTTTCTTTTGCAGCAGCCAGCCGAGAAGGATAAATCCGCTCATCATCAGATAACTGGCGACGCCATTATTATGTCCCATCGTAGCCATTAACCGGTTGCGGTCTTCAGCTTGTGGAAGGAATCCCCAAAGATATATCTGCTGATTCTGACAAGTAGCAAAAAAGGCGGTTATTGCCGCACTGGCGATTATCGGAATGAATAAGATATACATCGTTTTTTCATCTTGTATCTGGTCGATTACCAGGAAATAGAAAATGATAAAAAGTGCTAGTTTAGTAAACTCTTGTGCGCTGGTATAGAATGTTGGTGAATAGAAAATAGAAATAGCAGAGAGCAGCAATAATGCAAGGAATAGAAAGTCTAGTGGTGATCGGGTAAAAGCTCGTTTCTTTTCAATAAGTTTTTTAGCGATTATGGTAAATACGAATAATAGAAGGAATCCCTGGCTAACGGTCTCTTTAAGTACCAGATTATGAATACCGCCTTCCGGTCCCCGAATCATGATAATCGGGGCCAGCAGAAAGAGAATAATTAATCCTGCCAACCAAATCTTATCCAGCCATCGAGTAATGAGCATATAATCCAAGCTATATAATTCAAATTTATTCTCCTATAAAATATCCTAAATTCCGATAATTGCGCAACTATATAGGCTATAAATAAACGATATAAAACTAGCGGATTTGGTGATTAATATTAGCGGAATAATGCAACGGTTGTTAAAAACATAGTCATGTCAACTCTATTAAATTCAAGCCTTTATCGGTAGGAAATGAGTAGGTGATAATAACTTATCCGATTTGACACCGATTTTACTTGAATTTTTACCTTTTTCAGAGTACGATTACATGGATAAAAAATTAAATTTAACTCTCGATAAAAACATTGGCGTAAGAACGAAAGAACTGAAGAACAATATAAACGTTGTTAAGTTATTCGGTTTTTTGGTTTTTACGTTACAAAAGAATAGGAGGTGAGACGTTATGTTAGCCGGGCTGTATTTCTTTTGTTTATTAGTAGGATTAGTTTATGCGGTGATTGCTACCATTATTGGTGGACATCACTTTGATTTCGGTGGTCATGATATTGCGGTCGGCGGTCATGATGTCGGCACCGAATATTCTGGTGGTGAAGTCCAGTTTTCCCCAATGTCGCCGGTAGTTATTGCTACCTTTATCACCGCATTCGGTGCAGTAGGATTGATATCCCTATTTGCACTGAAGATTTCTGCGTTATTGAGTGTATTGGTTTCAGTTATCGTGGCCTTAGGGATCGCTGCGGTAGTGTTTATGGTGTTTGCGAAGATATTCAGTATAACCCAGAGTTCCAGTGAAGCACTGATCTCAGATTTGGTCGGAACGATTGGCGAAGTGACTACCCCTATTTCAGCTTCTGGCCTGGGTGAAATCGCATATGTTCAGCGCGGAAGTAGATATTCATCGCCAGCGAAATCCGCTGATGGGAATTCAATCGAACGCAATACCAGTGTCAAAATTGTTAAAGTTGTTGGGAATACGGTGTACGTTCAACCTGCAGTTGAAGAACAGAAATAGAATATTTGATTATCGATGATAGATAGTCAATATGATATCTACCATCTCAAATCATAAATCTAACATAATCTATCCCAGGAAAAACTTGGGATAAAGGAGGATTCTGGTATGCTTGAGGCACTTGGTGGACCCTATGTAGTTATGGGAGCAGTAGCGATTGTTCTGGTGATCTTTTTCGGTGCGATAATCTATGCCCGGCGCTATGTTAAAGTCGGGCCGAATACGGTGTTGGTTATCTCCGGTCGGAAGCGTGCTTTAAAAGATCCGGATGGGTCAAAGCGAACCGTTGGATTCCGGGTGGTTAAAGGTGGCGGTGCGTTCGTTTGGCCGATTATTGAACGGTCAGATTTATTATCATTAGAATTAATCACCCTCGACGTAACTACTCCCGAAGTATATACGAAGTACGGAGTAGCGGTTATCGTTGATGGGGTTGCGCAGATTAAGGTTAAAGGTGACGATATCTCGATTGCCACCGCTTCGGAACAATTTTTAAGTAAATCGCAGCCGGAAATGGCCCGAATTGCTATTCAGACGGTTGAAGGTCATTTGCGAGCGATTCTTGGAACGCTGACGGTAGAAGAAGCATATAGTAACCGGGATGCGTTTGCGCAGAAGGTGCAAGAAGTTGCATCGAGCGATTTAGCGAATATGGGATTAACTATCGTTAGTTTCACTATTCGCGATATCCGGGACAAAACCGGGTATTTGGAAGCGTTAGGTAAACCACGCATTGCGCAGGTTAAACGGGATGCGGTTATCGGAGAAGCGGAAGCGACTCGAGATGCTACCATTCGGTCGGCGGAAGCGAACCGGGACGGGCAATCGGCAAAGTTTGCCGCAGATACCAAAATTGCGGAAGCGCAGCGGGATTATCAGATGCGGGTAGCGGAATATACCGCTTCGGTAAACCAGAAGAAAGCGGAAGCCGACTTATCCTATGATTTACAGAAGTTTAAAACCAATCAGTCGGTTAAACGGGAAGAAGTCCAGGTACAGGTGGTCGAAAAAGAGATGTCGATTAACGTTCAGGAGAAAGAAATCGAACGGAAGAGAAAAGAATTAACCGCGATGATTGAAAAGCCGGCAGATGCGGAACGGTATAAAGTCGAGACGTTAGCGAATGCCGAGAAATATCGATTGCAGACTACCGCGGTAGGTCAGGCGGATTATACCAAAGCAACCGGATTCGCGCAGGCGGATGTTGTTAAAGCCACCGGATTAGCGGAAGCGGATGCAAATAAAGCCCGCGGTCTAGCGCAAGCGGATGTTATTAAAGCGCAAGGGTTTAGTGAAGCGGAAGCGAATAAGAAGAAAGCAGAAGCATGGCAAGCATATAACGAGGCGGCGATAGCGCAAATCTTAATCGAGCGATTACCGGATATTGCCAAAGCCATTGCCGAACCGTTAACCAAAACCGAGAAAATCGTTATCGTTAATGCCGGAGGAGATAGTGCTGGGGCATCGAAAGTGACCAAAGATGTAGCGAATATCGTTTCCCAGCTCCCGCCGGTAGTAGAAGCGTTAAGTGGCGTTAAACTCGATGAATTGGTGAAAAAGATTCCGGGATTGCAGGCTCCCGAAGAAAAGAAGAAGTAAGGTAGCTGCGATATTAGATTAATTAACCACAAAGGTACGACATTTTCATTTATAATAGTATATCTGTATACTATTCATTCAAGTACCTTTGTGGTTATTTTTTTGTCATGAAACTGTCGATAGTGATACCTATCTATAATGAAGAAGCGTTACTTCCTAGAGTATTAGAGCGGGTCCGCAAGCTTCCCTTCGAAAAAGAATTGATTCTGGTAGACGATTGTTCGCAGGATAAGACCTGGCAGATATTGCAACAAGAAGCAGCGACTCACCCGGATACGATTATCCTCCATCATGAAAAGAATCAAGGGAAAGGGGCCAGTATCCGTACCGGTTTAGAACATGTTACCGGGGATATCGTTATCGTCCAGGATGCGGATTTGGAATATAATCCGGAAGATATCCCGGCAGTAATCGCTCCGATTATTGCTGGGCAAGTTAAAGTAGCTTATGGTTCGCGGTTTCTCGGGAGTATTAAAAAGATGCGGTTACCGAATCGGGTAGCGAATCATCTGCTGGCTTGGCTGGTGAGTCTTCTTTATGGGCAGAAAATAACCGATGAAGCAACTGCCTATAAAGCGTTTCGGACCGAAGTAATTAAAGAAATCAAATTAAACTGTACCCGATTCGAATTCTGCCCGGAAGTAACCGCAAAAGTCCTTAAAAAAGGATATAACATTATCGAGACTCCGGTCGGTTTTGAAGCGCGAACGTTTGAAGAAGGTAAAAAAATCGGATGGCGGGATTTCTTTGTTGCGGTATATATCCTACTGAAATACCGGGTTATGGACTAAGACCCATCTCTTGCCACAGAGACGCAGAGTCACAGAGAGAAAGATCAATATTCAATGTTCAATGCTCGATATTCATTTTAAATTGAACATTGTTAATTGAATATTTTGCATTGAGTCTTTTAATTCTCTGTGTCTCAGTGGCTCGGTGGCAATTTCAACTTAATCTTTCTTCTCATTCAATACTCCCGATACATCACCTAACAAGGTTACATCTTCGACTAAAACATACATTGGCCGCATCCGGCCATGCCCATTTTCATGCTCTTTCGATAACCAGATTTGGATTTTACCTTTTTTAGTATCGAAAACCTCTTTTCCTAATTGGACGTATAACAATAAATCACGATGGGTTTGTTTAACGAGTTTTTTCCGCTCTTTTTCGGTTACCTGCCCGGAAGCGATATCGATAGCAATCGTTGACATTTTGTTATTTATCGGGATAGAATCAATGGTAATATTTTTGTCAAAATCGATTTTTCCATAAACCCCATAGCGGAGATTATAAAATGCTACCAGCGGGTCATCGAATATCTTATGGTTTGGATATTCGATTGATTCATCTTTATATAATTTCCCATATTTCCAGGATTTAGTGATGAGTTTATGGGTAGTATAATCGGCGAAAGTAATCGTTCTTCTGGTTTTACCGAAATAAGTTGTTTCCTTTTCGAACCGATATGATCGCAGTCGTTTCCCGCCATCGATTTCTTCGACATACGACCGATATAAATCTTTCCGCATCAGGGTTAGTAAACGGAGGATATGGCGGGTGCGCGCTTCTAGAGTAATAATATATCCCGGTCCGTTCTGGTTCTTCTCAAAAGTGAATTTTCCCCAGGCAGCGTTCGGAATAACTAAAAAGCTGACATCATAAAATAATTGTTCTCCTTCAAACGTTTGCCCGATGGTTTTCGGTATCGCTACCGGTTCATTAGCGGTAAATCCGGGAACAATTGTTATTAATAATAATGAACATAAACAACCTAGGATAAGATATCGTTTCATATTGATTTTCCCTGGCTTCTCTTTAAGATATAGATTAAATAGTATACCATAAAACAAATCGAGTTGCCTTTATCGTCTAGTGTCGTGGTATAATATCAATAGCATTAATATGATGCCGATTGCGTCGTATATATTATTGAGATACTTTTAAATGTATGCCGAGATCATTTGAAGAGTTAACCTTCGAATTGCTAGACCATAAAGAGACTTTGGATGCTGCAATTCGGGAATATGACCGGGCAGTGAATCAAATCCGGCGCCAGAATAAAAAAGGAATGATTATCATCGGGATTATTTTCGTTGCGGCGTTGATTTGTTTGGGAATCGCAATTCATAATACCGCATCGCTATTTTATGACGGCGGATTGTTCAAATCTCCTTTTGCCTGGATTGGACTTATCGGATTAATCGTAGCGCTGGTACAAGCCCGGGGTTTATATAAACGGATATCGCGATTTAGTAATGAAGAAAGACGATTACGTTCTAAACGAGAAGCGATTACTGAAAAATACGCTGAAATATCTAATGAATTGGAAAAACTCCGGCTCTATAATAAGAAAATATCACAGAAACCGCCCACCGCACATTAAATATTCATTTCAAAATCAGTATTTAGCATTGTAAAACGGAAATTGTTGCTTCGTCTATTTTAGGCAACCCATCGTTTGTTTTTATTATAAAAGCCCTGCTACCTCACCGGTACACTGGAATATAACCCGAATTGGTCCGACCAATTCGGGTTATATTCCGAATTATTAACCACCTCAAGTTGAATTATTGACAAATTGTCAATAATTCAACTCTATTGCAAGTCAATATAAAATATATTCGTTAGCAAAGAAATATACGTTCTATTGAAATATCGATAGTTATATCACAAAGTTGAATTATACGCCATTGGCGTATAATTCAACTTAACGCAAATATATTATTTAATTTGATATTGGGATTTGTCCACCTGAGGCAGATTGGGATTTACCGGAAGTTAGCCTTTAATTCCGGTCAGGGTAATTCCTTCAATAAAATACCGCTGGGCAAGGAAGAAGATTATTAAGACCGGTAATAGAACAATCAGACTTGCTGCCATAAGAAGATTATATGAAGTTTGATGGTATCCTTGAAACAGGTTCAATCCAATCGCCAAGGTATAGTTCTGTTCGCTATTCAAGTAGATTAACGGTCCCATAAAATCGTTCCAATTCCCGATAAAGGAAAAGACTACTACCGTTGCCAAAACCGGTTTCGATAACGGCAACATAATCCGCCAGAAGATATCGAATTTATTGCAGCCATCGATAGTCGCCGCTTCATCCAAATCCCGGGGAATGGTTAAAAAGAACTGGCGTAATAGGAAAATAAAAAACGCGCCACCACCGAAAAATGCCGGAACGATTAACGGTTTGAAGGTATTAATCCAATGCAATGCTTTAAAAATCAAAAAAGAAGGGATCATAGTTACCTGACCGGGTAACATCATGGTGCTAATCAAAATAATAAACAAAGTCCGGTTCCCTTTAAATTCCATTCTAGCGAAACCATAGGCGACCAAAGAGGCGGATACCGCCTGGCCGATAATGCAGGAGAAAGTGATAATACAGGTATTCATCAGGAATCGGGTGAACGGTAATAACGTCCAAGATTCCGGATAATTACTCCATTGGGTAGGTCGTGGTATCCATTGCGGCGGGAAAGTGAAAACCGCATTCGAATCTTTCAACGAAGTCGAAATCATCCAGATAAACGGCAGGACAAATAATACCGCGCCGGCAGTGCATAATAGATAAATAATGATATTGAATACTAAATGCTGATATCGTTTGCTTTTAATCCAAGCCATAATTTTAAAATGCAAATTCGAATATCGAATATCGAAATTCGAAATAAAAAGATAAATGCTAAATGCTAAATTTTAAATGAATCAGATCTTTTCTCCATGATAATATACCCAGCGTTTGGCATATTTGAACTGTATCAGGGTAAAGAATAAAATAATCACAAACATTATCCAGGCCATGGCGCTGGCGTACCCCATCCGATAATAAACAAACGCATGCCGGAATAAATAGAGGCCATAGAATAAAGTCGAATTCGCCGGGCCGCCGCTAGTCATAATATACGCTGAGGTGAATACCTGGAACGAGCCGATAATTCCCATAATCAGGTTAAAGAATATGGTTGGTGATAATAAGGGTAGGGTAACATTAGTAAACTTCTTCCAAACCCCGGCGCCATCAAGTTCGGCTACTTCATATAATTCCCGCGGGATCCCTTGCAATCCGGCAAGATAAATTACCATCGCGCCACCAACTCCCCATAAACTCATAAAAATAAATGAGGGGAGCGCCCAATTCGGACTCGCTAACCATAACGGCAGTTCCATCCCAAACTGGGTTAAGAGCCATTTAGCTCCGATAATGGTTAAAAAATAATTGAGTAATCCGAATTCCGGATTGAATACCCATTTCCAAAGTACTGCAGTCGCGACTCCGGAAACAACTGCCGGTAGATAATATATGGTTCGATACGAGGTGATTCCTTTAATCTTCTGATTCATCAGCATGGCGATCGCGATTGCACCGCAGAGTCCTAACGGTACCGCAAATATCGTATAAACGAAAGTAACTTTCAGGCTTTTCCAGAATAAGGGATCGCGCGCCATCCATTGCCCGGCTTCCTGATGGAACCCAAGCAGTTTAATATAATTCTGGAATCCAGCCCATTTAATATTCTTAAATCCACTTAATAGATTCCAATCGCAGAAACTGATTATTATCGAGGCGATTATCGGGAATGCAGTAAAAATAATAAACCCTAATAACCAGGGAGAGATGAACAAGTAGCCGGGGATGTTTTTCTTAATAAATTTAACCATAATCTTCTCTGCTGATATAATACTCATTTAAAAATGCAAAATTAGCAATGTAAATTTAAAATTTAAAATGCTAAATGCAAAATTTAAAATGCTAAATGCAAAATTTAAAATGAATTAATGAGTGGCTATTTAGTTTTAAATATTTCTTTATTCACTTTCTCAGTAATTTCTTTCAATCCTTTATCAGCGGAAACCCGTTTAGTACTATCTGCCGACATGATCAGATCAATCATCGGATTGAGATAGGTCTGTTCAACTTCATCCCATTTTGCGGTTGCCGGCCGATACATACCATCTTTCGCCGCGTTTACTACTACCACCCGATTCGCCGGTTTCTGGCCGTTCAAGAAAACCGTTGACCGGGCAAGGGTCATTAACGCCGGTTGCGCTAATCCCGGCCGAGATAAAATGGTTTGCCCTTCTTTTCCGCCGATATATTTAATAAACTCCCAGGCGAGTTCCCGGTTCTGGCAGAACTTGGTCATCGAATATCCGGACCCTTCAGCCATAAACATCCGTTTTCCACTCGGCCCTCGCGGAATCATGGTCACATCCCAATCGAACGTAGTGATTTTACTGAACGACGGACTCATCCAAATCCCGGCTAAAAACATGCCCATTTTACCGTCATAAAAAAGGTCCGGTTCCGACATACCCAGCGAATTTAAAGTTACACTATTCGGCATCGTCTTATATTTATACATTAAATCCTGCCATAGTTTTACCGCTTCGATCGTTCTGGGGTCATCCAGCGTGCATCGGGTTGGTTGCCGCCAATCATTGACCATAGTCCCGCCATTACTATAAACAAAGGCATGATAGAAACCATAAATACTTATACCCCATTGATCGAGTTTACCGTCATGATTCAAATCTTTGGTACATTTAACATTCGCATTAATAAAATCCTGCCAGGTCCAATCGTCGCTTGGAAACGGTATTCCTTCATTCTTAAACATATTTTTATTATAAAACACACACGCGACTACATCGATATCCCGCGGGAGAACATACAGTTTCCCATTATAGCTCATACGTTCAACCAGTTCAGGATAATAATCGGCAATAGAGAAAGTCGAATCTTTCTGAACAAACGGCTGCAAATCGACCAGAGCATCCGCATCGATATATGCCGAGACCTTCTCAGAAGAAGTCATAATCACATCCGGCGCGGTTTCAGCAACAAACTCGACCAGCATCTTATTGAAATATTGTACCCAGGGAGTCGATTCCCCTTTAATTTTAACTCCCGGATGCTGTTTCTCGAAATTAGCGATAATCTCTTCAATCAGTCCTTTTTCGGATACTCCTGTCCAATATCCGAAGGTTATTTCGTTCGGATTCCGTTTCGGCGGACTACCGCAGGAAAATATTACCACCAAGGCACTAAGCCACAAAGATAATATAAAAATAACTGGTAGTTTTCTTAGTGTCTTGGTGACTTGGTGGTTAGATGCGTAGTATCGTTTATTCATTAATCGGTTCATTTATTGAGAATAACTTCCGGCGTGATAGGAATTTTAAGGATCCGTTTTCCGAGCGCATTCGAGACCGCATTCGCAATCGCAGCCGCGGTTGGAATAATCGGCGGTTCTCCAACCCCTTTTGCACCGAACGGCCCATCTTTCGATGCGGATTCAACGATAATCGTTTTAATCTGCGAAGGAGTATCTAATGCGGTGGGTATACCATACGTTGCGCAGGTATCGGTAAGGATCTTACCTTGGTTAATCATGAAATTTTCATAAAGCGCATACCCGATTCCTTGTACTACTCCACCTTCAACTTGCTGTTCGATTTGTTTCGGATTAATCGCTTTCCCTACATCATGGGCAGCAATAAGGTTGAGTACTTTAACCTTCCCAGTTAAAGTATCGACTTCAACTTCAGCGATCTGGGTCGCATAAGAATAAACATAATAGGCGTCACCCAACCCGGTTTCCAGATCCCAGACCACTTCCGGCGCATGATACCAGCCGGTAGCGAACATACATGCATTCCGTTTATATGCTTCCAGTGCTAGGGTTTGGTACGGTATTTTTTTCCGCGGATTGGTTTTGGTATAGATAAATCCTTTACTAAAAACAATATCTTGTTTTCGTTTAGTATCTAGTAATTTTGCAGCTATCGGAAGTAGATTCTTTTTAAGTTGGTTGGCTGCATGAACGATAGCATTCCCGGAAAACACCGTGGTTCTTGAAGCTACGGTAGGCCCGCTATCCGGGACAAAGCTGGTATCTACCGGCATAACTCGGACCGCTTCGAGTGATACTCCGAGCGACTCTGCAGTCATCTGGGCTAAAACGGTTTCCGCTCCTTGCCCCATCTCGGTATTGCCGACAGCTACACTTACCGTTCCATCAGCTAACAATTGGAGATGCGCGCCGGCAGCATCTAGACTCCATCCTTTAGCGCCTAGACTGACGCCATAATACATTGCAGAACAGCCGATACCACGGTACCGTCGACTGTTAGTCGGTGTTTTTTTCGGTTGAGTGTATTTTTTATTCCATTCCGCTTCTTTTTTCGCTTTTAATATCGTCTCTTTTAATCCGACACTTTCTTTTAATACCTGATTGGTTGCTGTCCGAGTCCCGATATCCAGTGCATTGATTAATCTTAATTCAAGCGGATCCATACCTAACTTTTCAGCTAATAAATCCAGAGTTAGTTCCGACCCGAAATTCGCTTGCGGAGTACCGAACCCGCGCATCGCACCGCAGGGCGGATGATTGGTATACATGCCATGCACATCGGTTTTTACATGGGGGATTACATACGGTCCCGGTGCACTTATTACCATTCGATATAACACGATAGTACTTAATGTCGCATACGCCCCGATATCGGAATATATTTCGATTTCAGCAGCAGTCAGTTTCCCATTCTTTTTCGCACCCAGCTTATATCTAATAATCGATGGATGCCGTTTCGAAGTTGCTACGATATCTTCTTCCCGGCTCAAGATAAGTTTCACCGGCCGGTTGGTCGCCTGCGCTAATACCGCCGCCCTGGCGCAAATCTCGGATGGCACATCTTCTTTACCACCGAACCCGCCGCCGGTAACGGTCTGAATCACCCGAACATAGTTGAATCCGATTCCTAACGCCGTAGCCACTGCTTTTTGAACATAGAACGGGCATTGGAGTGAAGCGTAAATAGTCATTTCACCGTTAGCTTGCGGAACTGCGATCACCCCATGGGTCTCTAAATAGAGATGTTCCTGATGTCCGGTTTCGACGGTCTGTTCAACAATAATATTAGCTTCTTTAAATCCTTTTGCAATATCCCCTTTTCGGATTTTATAATGAACCAGTTCGTTTCTCAAGGTGCTCGGTGGTGAATTGGGAATCGGTTCCTCGTGAATCAATGGAGCGGTAGATTTATAAGCATCGAGTGGAGAGAATATTCCCGGTAGTTCTTGATATTCGAAATTAATCAGTTTCGCTGCCTGGTCGGCAATTTCCGGCGATTCGGCAGCAATCAGGGCGATGCTGTCTCCCGAATGCCGGACTTTATGTTCGGCAAGTAACGGTTGGTCGGAGATAACCGTACCAACCTGATTTTTACCCGGGACCTCAGCTGCGGTTAAAATAGCCACAACGCCGGGTAAAGATTTCGCTTGATTCAGTTCAATCTTCTTAATTTTTGCATGCGGTACCCCGGCAAGTACCATTTTCCCATACAGCTGGTTAACGAAATTCAGGTCGGCGATATATTGGGCATCACCGGTAACTTTATCCCGCGCATCGACTCGTTCTACCGGTTTACCGACATAACTATATTTATCTTTCATACCAAATAAGATAAGTTATGATGACTACTATATGCTATGGTTAAAAATCATAGCATAAACCTAGCGCGAATTGTAGTTTATATTTCTCAAACCCGGGTTGCGTTTTATGGTAGACTATCAGAGAAATATTATCGAGATAATTGTTTATTGCAATGACCAGCCGCGAAATAATCCAACGGACATTAGAGTTCACTTTCCCCGACCGGGTAGCCCATTCATTCGATCCCGGCAGCGATTTCGCTACCGCATTACCGGAAATTCCCGACCATGACGGTACTTGGAAACGAATCAATAGTCAGGAATGGGAACGAACCGATATCTGGGGCAATATCTGGTGCCGGATAGATGAAACTTCGATGGGCGAAATCAAACAAGGAGCATTAACAAACCTTGAAGAAGTTGCCACTTTCCCTCTGCCCGACTTTTCGAATCCAGCATTTTATCTGAAAGCCAAAACCCATTTTGCACAATTTCCCGACCGATGGCATATCGGATATGTTAACGGATTTTCATTCAGCATGGCGCGCAAACTCCGCCGGTTGGAACAGTATCTAGAAGATATCCTACTTGATCGGGATAAAATCGCTATCCTTCATGATCGGATAGATGAACAGATAAAACACCAGATCGCCGGAATGAAAAACGCCGGTGCGGATAGTATCATGATCGCTGAAGATTGGGGAACCCAAACTCAGACTCTAATCAGTCCTTCGTTATGGCGAGAGGAATTCAAACCGCGATTTCAATCGCATTGCGGTTATGCCCATGAATTGGGATTGAAAGTATTCATGCATTCTTGCGGCAAGATAACCGCAATAATCCCCGATCTGATCGAGTCGGGAATAGATGTACTCCAATTCGATCAGCCGCGAATCCATGGGCTCGATACCTTATCCTCGTTCCAGCAAGAGCATAAAATCACGTTCTGGTGCCCGGTAGATATTCAGAAAACGTTACAGACTAAAAATGAAACTTTGATCCGGCAGGAAGTAAATGAACTCTTGGATAAGTTATGGCATCATGGTCAAGGCGGATTTATCGCCGGATATTATGGGGATAATGCTTCGATTGGATTAGACCCGAAATGGCAGGGGATAGCTTCGGATGAATTCTTGAAACAAGGAATAAATAAATTATCCACAGATTAATCCGACTAAGGCGGAATTAAACACGGTAAAACATCTTTTAAAGTAAATGCAAAGGAAATTATAATTTAATATGTTAAATGCTAAATTTAAAATGAAGCAGTTCAACGCGCAATGGATTTGGTATGGTTCACCGACCATGAACCTGGTTAATTCCTGGGTAGAAGCGAGACGAGCGTTTACCCTTAAATCGATTCCGAAACAAGCCGTGGTTCGGGTAACCGCCGATTCTCAATACCGATTATATGTAAATGGGATGCATGTCAATCGCGGGCCAGCTCGCGGATTCCAAGTATCCTGGCCGTATGATACCCTGGAACTCGCTCCCTATTTAAAGAAAGGGAAAAATGTTATTGCAGTCTTAGTCCATAATTATGGCATCGGGATTTTCCAGTATATCCATTGGGGATATGGCGGCTTATTACTTTCCGGAACGATTGGGAAAACCGGTATTATTCCGAAAGAGTTGGATGGAGCACACCTTACAGAAAATGCTTGTCGGCTCGTTTTCCGACAAGGCGAACGACCTTTCCGGCGGCCAGTGGCAGAAGATCTCCATCGCCCGGGCCGCCTACC
>JBHGBB010000054.1:0-18968 GCA_041946755.1 bacterium
CGGCAGGCATCCTCCCATGGGGTTAATGCCGTAAGTTGAATAAAGCTTCATTGTTTCCTGCTGCTGCTTTTGCGTGTCGTCTTTATACTTTGCCTTTATCTCTGCAATTTTTGGTTGAAGAAGCTGCATCTTTTTCATCGATTTGAAACTCATCTGAGTTAACGGCAGGGTGATTAGTTTAAAAAATACCGATAATAAGATTATAGCAATGCCATAATTCGGTATTAGCTTATAGCAGAAGATCAGGATTTTTAAAATTATAAAATCCAAAGTCGCTAACCAGAATCCCGGAAAGAGAACCTGTTCTGCCGGCAATTTCGCTAATTCCAAGTGTTTGAGCTCTTTCGGCCCTAAATAAAATGAGAAGGGATAAGTAAAGGTATCTTTCCCGGCAAGATCGAATCCTGCAACCTTAACCGAAATATTCGGTAGCTGATTGTTACCGAGATTAGCCGTAACCGTGGTAGCCGCACTATTCTGTGGAACTAAAACTTTCAAATAATAATTGGTTTGCATGCCAGCCCAGACTAAATCACCGGTAATCGTCTGACTCGGAGTTTTGGGATTCAATTTAAACGGACTTACTCCATGTTTCCATTGTGCCATCGGAGCCAACCCGAATCTTGCTGCTTGTCCGCTTTCAATCGGAATCTGACTTAATCCTAAGCCTAAACCGATATCTATGGCGCTGCCGTCCTGGTTCAACCGAATGAGTTTATCGGTCGTATTGGTCATAATGATCTGACTGTTCATCAGATAAGTCCGATTATTGAATTGATATTTCTTTTGCAAGATCGTTCCATTGGGTAATGAAACCGAAAACAGTAATTCGGTTTCTGGTTTAGTAGAATCGATCGATAACCTTGAGGTGGTAGCTTGATATAAAAGTGTATTATCAATGGCGCCTAATCCGGCGATACTTAATGATAATGGTTCGTGACCAAGATTATTCGCATTAACCAGTTCGGTATATGATACCATTGCCAGCTGCTGGTTCAATTCCGCAATTCGGGTGGTATCTTTTTTTAATTCCGCGTCATGCAGTTGGGTGGTTAACTCATCAAACCGTTTGATATCAGCAAGCCGCTGCTGGATTTGAGTTATTCGGAAAAAGTTGTTTTTCGCCTGCGCGGCAGCCAGCTCTTTCTGCAAATAATCTACCGGCTCGTATACAACCGGAAATTTTTTCAACCGCCAGCTGGTAAGTTTACCGCCAAGGGTAGAAAAAGTCGCTTGATATAAATCGGTATCAATAACGATATTTTTCGCCTGAGCGAGTACCGTGGTATTAACTGCTAATGGTTGTACCGGTTCGGTTGATTTCGGTTCTGGGATCGCAGTGGTTGCTACTGTGACTGGAACCTGGGCAGTATCAGTTGCAATCGGTTTCTTCGATTGAGATTGCGGCGGGGGAGCATATTTCGGATAAATCACGCCAAAATATACCATGATGACTATTGCACTAAGAGCAATGGCAATCAATTCGTTCTTTTTCATAGTCAGATGTAGTCCTAAGTCCGAAGTCTTAAGTCCGAAGGTTTAAGACTAAAACTCCTTTACTAAAGACTAATAAATTAAAATACAGTTTGGTACTTGGTACTTAGTACTTGGTACTTGCCTTAGGCAGGGTCGTAGCCTCCGTCATGGAACGGATGGCAGCGGAGCAAACGGCGGATGGTTCGAATCCATCCCGAAATAACTCCATATTTCCGGATGGCATCGATAGCATATTGCGAGCATGTCGGTTCAAATCGACAACTGTTAGGTATCAAAGGAGAAATAAATTTCTGATACAATTTAATTAACAGAATAAATAAGCTTGCCATAACGCTTTGTCCGATAAATACTTCTAACCACCTGTTACCTGTTTGCCACGATATCTTTTTTAATTCCGTCTACCCTGTCGATTAAGGTTAATAACGATTTTTCAATATCCTGATATGGTAAAGTTACACAGTCTGGTTTCGCGATAACGACGATATTTGCTTCAGCAGTAATGGTATTTTGATTCAGTCTGAATATTTCACGTACCATACGTTTAATTCGATTTCGGATTACTGCGATGCCTACTTTTTTACTTACGATTATACCTAGTTTCGGATTGGATTGCCGGGGATTTCGACTGATAGCGACGCGAAAGAATCGGTCGCCCGATTTCATGCCGGTTTTTAAAATCGTTTGATATTCTGCATTGCGATAAATCCGCTGTTGTTTAGAGAACTTGAAATCGCCCATGGCATCATTGTAGATAATTATGCCTTAACAATCAATCGTTTTCTACCTTTTCTTCGTCGCCGACTTAATACTTCTCTGCCACCGGGAGTTGCCATTCGAGCTCGAAACCCATGGGTTCGTTTCCGGCGGATTTTTCTCGGCTGAAATGTCCGTTTCATTCAGGTTTTAGACCTCCTTCTTTCTTAGGGGTATCATTCTTTGGTGCAGATACGACGCTAAAATATTTAAACAATAAATAATACCGAGATATGCAGGGTGCTGTCAAGTAACGAGCTTTACGAGCAGATAGATTGGTGATCGGATAAATCCCGATAAAAAAAACCGTTCCGAACTTCTGGAACGGTTAATCGTTAAAGCAAAGGAATAAATTTTATACTTAAATCATAAACTTAGATTATTTCTTTTTCTTTTTTGCGGTTTTCTTAACAGCTTTTTTCACTGTTTTTTTTGCTTTGCAGCATGCGCCAGCCAATGCGGGTCACCTCCTTTAATCTCATATAAATCATATCATGAAAATATTTATTGTCAAGCGAAATCATGAGTAAAAAAGTAAATGATCGGAGTTTTGTTTGACAGTTATCAGGAATGTTGCATAGCATATTAGATACTAAATTTATCGGTCATACACAGAATTTATGTTCGCTACCCTCGATATTTCGATATTTCATTGGATAAATAGTTATTTTGTTTTTCCTTGGCTGGATCCGGTGATGGTCTATATTACCGAATTAAGCCATTTTAAATGGTTTCTGATTATCGGGATACTCGGGTGTATCGTTTTTGGTAAACGACATGAACGTCTAACCATGTTTCTCTTAATCATCGCGATCATTTTCAGCGATTTCTTAGGTAACTTTTTTAAATATCTCCTGGCTCGAACCAGACCGGAATATGCTTTAGATAGTGTTCGGATGCTCGTTCATACCACCAACTCATTTTCACTGCCTTCAAACCATGCGGTGAATATGGCCGCAGTTGCAACGGTGCTGGTGATGCGGTATCGGAAACATAAGCTTATCGGATTTGGCGCGATTATTATTGCATTTTTAGTATCGTATTCCCGGATTTATGTCGGAGTCCATTTTCCGTTCGATGTATTATTCGGCTGGCTGATTGGAATAAGTTGTGCCTGGATAACCGTTCGAATATTAAGAAAATGGGACTGGAATAGTGGTACCGATGCCAAGACTATTTTCGGAATTAAATATGAGTATTTATTACTGTACTTAATCGTCATCATAGCCGTTTTACGGTTGAAATATATCACCGGCAATCTCCTGGATTTAGCCACTGAAGAAGCGCAATATTGGAATTGGTCTCGGCATCTGGATTGGAGCTATTATAGTAAAGGACCAATGATCGCTTATCTGATCTTTCTCTTCACTAAACTTGCGGGGAATACCGTATTTGCGATTCGGCTCGGTGCAGTGGTTATTTCCACAATATTAACTTATATAACCTATCATTTTACAAAACAGCTGTTTAATAATAAACGAATCGGTTTCTTTTCTGCACTGGTGATAAATATCATTCCGTTATTTTCAGTCGGTGCGATAATCATGACGACTGATACTCCCTTACTCCTTTTCTGGGCACTGACCGTCTATTTGGTATATTTTGCGATAGCGAATAATACATCATGGTGTTGGTATCTAGCCGGGATATCTTTTGGATTAGGAATGCTGAGTAAATACACTATGGCGGTTTTACTTCCGGCATTGCTGCTCTTTTTCTGGTTTAGTAAAGAATATCGAATCTGGCTGAAAAGAAAAGAAATGTATTTAAGTCTGGTAATCGGGTTGCTGGTATTCAGCCCGGTAATCTATTGGAATTGCAGTCAAGGCTGGGTTAGCGCCCGGCATATCCTCGGATTATCCAAAGTATCGCAAGGGATGCAAGTATCGGTCCTAAATGTATTGGATTATCTTGGTTCGCAAATCGGGATTCTAACGCCCTGGATTTTTGCCGGATTAGTTTATGCCTGGTGGGTCAGTATAAAACCACCTTATCGAACATCGAACCAACCGGCTAAATTCCCGGCTTATTTCTATTTATGGTGCACCTCAGCCCCGATATTTATATTGTTTCTTCTGAAAAGTATTCAAGGCAAAGTCTTGGCGAATTGGGCAGCACCAGCATACTATACCGGATTAATTTTAACGATAGCAGTTATCGATAAGAAATATCGGGATACAATCTCTGAAAAAAGGAAAAAAAATATCGCTATCTATACTTGGAGTTCGATGCTGATAACCACACTCCTGGTTCTTGCGGTCCATAATCCGGATTATGTAGCGAAACTCCATGTTCCAATGAAAGCAAAATACGATCTTACTAACCGGCTTCGAGGATGGAAAACCCTGGGAAATGAAGTGAGTGGGGTTTATTCTGAGCTGAGTAATGATACTACAAGATTACCGGTATTCTTGTTTAGTGATAGTTATCAGGTTGCAAGTGAATTATCGTTTTATGTTTCCGGTCAGCCGGAGACATATTGCATTAATCTGGGGCGGAGAATGAACCAGTATGATATCTGGGATGGCTGGGATAAACTTATCGGACAGAATGCGGTTTTTGTGGTTGATAATAATCTGAGTATCGATACCACAGTCGCTCAATCATTTACCACCTGTACCGTGGCGAAACAAGTGCCAATATATCTATATAACGAGAAAATTAGAGAATTTAATATCTATAAATGTTATAATTTTAAGGGTTTACCTACAAACCTAGTAACCAGTTATTAGGGTTGTCGATAAACCAAATGACCAAATAACCGGGAAAATAGCTATTACTGGAATTTATTTTTTACTGGGAGGTTAGTATGGATATTTCAGTCATAATCCCCTTATTGAACGAAGAGAGCAGTATACCGCAACTGCATACCGAATTAATGAAAGCATTAACTCCGCTCGATAAGACATTTGAAATAATCTATGTCGATGATGGCAGTACCGATAAAAGCTTCCAGCTATTATCGGAGATTCATCGGCAAGCTCAGCAACAGACAAAGATCATCCAATTCCGGCGCCGGTTTGGTCAGACAGCAGCGATGTCGGCTGGGATAGCGCAAGCGCAAGGGAATATTATTCTCATGCTTGATGCCGATTTACAGAATGATCCGGCTGATATCCCGCGACTCCTGGAAAAGATGGATGAAGGGTATGATATCGTTAGCGGATGGCGGGTGCATCGGCAGGATAAATATCTATCCCGGATTCTACCTTCAAAAATCGCTAATTGGCTGATCGGCAGTATAACCGGAGTGCGGTTGCACGATTATGGCTGTTCGCTGAAAGCATATCGGGCAGAAGTGATTAAAGATTTGCGGCTCTATGGCGAAATGCATCGATTTATTCCAGCACTCGCGAGTTGGTTTGGCGCCAATATCGCCGAAATCCCGGTCCAGCATCATCCACGCCGGTTTGGGAAAAGCAAATATAGTCTAAGCCGAACCTGGCGGGTGATTTTAGATTTAATCACCGTAAAATTTATGCTGTCTTATTCTACCCGGCCGTTACAGATTTTCGGTAGTATTGGGTTAGTATCATTTATCATCGGATTTGGTATTAGCGGATATCTCACAATATTAAAATTGGTCTATCAGGAGCATTTATCCAACCGGCCGTTATTATGGCTGGGAATCCTCTTGATTATGCTGGGATTCCAGTTTATCACCTTAGGATTACTTGCAGAAATGCTGGCGCGGACCTACCATGAATCGCAAAGTAAACCGATCTATGTTATCCGGCAAGTTCTCGACTAAACCATAAATACCAATTAGATTTTCCTAAAATATATTTATGAAACGATGGGTTGGCTCTTTAATCAAAATATTAATCAGTATAGTTCTCATTGGCTATCTCTTTTGTAAAATCGATTTCGCTGGATTGCAGACCTCGTTGGCTCATGCGCACTGGGTTTATGTCGTGTTAGCGTTAGGATTATATATCGCCGGGCAGATGTTGAACAGCTATAAATGGGCGCTGTTGATTCAAACGAAAGATGCCGTAATTCCATTTCCAAAACTAGTCAGTTATTATTTTATTGGGATGTTTTTTAATTTAGGATTGCCATCAATTGTGGGCGGCGATATCCCGCGAGGGTACTATTTATATAAGGATTATGGCGGTTCTGCGAAACCCGGAGAGGAGAAACAAGGACTAACAGTGGTCGAATCGTTAAGTACCGTTATGATGCAGCGGATTACCGGGTTATTCGCGTTAATTATCATCGCTTGTATAACCTATTTCTTTTTCTTTTTCCATAATCCGGTATTAACCATAGAGATGCGAAATAATTTGACTATCTTATTTTTAGCGCTGCTTATTGGAACCGCTATTGGTATTGGGGTAATGGTTACCTTTAAACCCAAAACCCTAGATAAGATAGAATCGAAATCACAAGTAAAAATAGTTTTAAATGATTTCGGGAGCTATCTGCATCATCCGCGATTGTTCAGTTATGTGATTCTATTGTCATTCATATTCCAGTTATTGAATATTTTCGTTAATATCATTATCGGTGCGGCGCTTAATGTCTCGATTCCTTTCTCTTATTATTATGTGGCGATGCCGATTATCGCGTTATTAGCCGCGGTTCCGGTAAGTTTTAATGGAATCGGGGTTCGGGAAAACGCCTATGTCTTTTTTCTGGGGTTGGTAGGCATCGATAAATCGATAGCATTCTCGTTTGCCTTGTTATGGTTATTCATCGTTATTATCAGCAGTCTGCTAGGCGGTCCGTTATATATCTTTCGCGGAGGAAAGAGTAAAGGCGAGGTTCCCTCATCTTAAACTAAGTAGGTAAGATCATTATGTCATTTCCATTAGTTGCCATTATCGGAAGACCGAATGTCGGGAAATCGGCATTGTTCAATCGAATTGTAGGGCAATCGATAGCCATTGTCGACGATATGCCGGGGGTTACCCGGGACCGGCTTTATGCTGCTACTGATTGGGCGGGTCATGAATTTACTTTAGTCGATACCGGGGGGTTGATTCCCAGCGCTACTGCTGGAATTGAAGCTGAAGTTAGGAAACAAGCGGAAGTAGCGATTGCTGAAGCGGATGCGATTATCTTTTTAGTCGACGCCCAAATCGGGTTGGATGATGAAGATCGGGTAGCCGCAGATTTGTTGCGGAGACAGAAGAAAAAAGTTATTATTGCAGCGAATAAAATCGATAATCCGGATGAAGAATCATTAACCGCACCGTTTTATAAATTAGGATTAGGGCATCCGATAGCGATTTCTGCTATTCATGGGATTAGAATCAATGAATTATTAGATGCGGTTGTCGCTCATCTTCCTAAAGAGGAAGAAAAGAGAGTCAAAGATGAACATCAGATAAAATTAGCGATTATCGGGAGACCGAATGTCGGAAAATCTTCGATCATTAATGCTATCCTCGGGCAGAAACGAACTATCGTCAGTTCGATCCCTGGAACCACCAGAGATGCGATTGATACCTCATTTAACTATAATCAAGATAATTATTTACTCATCGATACTGCGGGGATTAGGAAACGGAATAAGGTCGAATGGGGAGTAGAAAGTTTCGGCGTTATTCGAGCGATGCGAGCGATCCGGCGGGCGGATATCGCGGCATTAGTAATCGATGCAACCACCGGGGTGACTGAACAGGATATGAAAATTGCCGGTGAGATTGAAGCAGAAGGGACGAGTTGTGTTCTGGTGGTCAACAAATGGGATTTGGTTGAAAAAGATATTGATGAAGGTAAACTAACCTTTAAAAAGAAAGAACATGAGGGTAAAAAGGAAGAAGAGGCGGAAATCGTTCCGCTAAATCGCGGATTGAAGGTATCGCAAGCGATGAAACATTTTGACCAGCATCTGCGAAGTAACCTATTTTTCTTAAGCTATGCGCCGGTAATATTCGTTTCTGCATTAACCGGGCAAAGGGTGCTGAAAGTTCTGGATTTGGTTAAGTCGGTTAATATCGAACGGAATAAACGAGTTACGACCGGTCAATTAAACGAGTTCTTAGCCCAGATTATTGCTAGGAAGCATCCGCCGGAACCGCATGGAAGAGCGGTTAAACTCTATTATATGACGCAGGTTAAAACCCGACCGCCGTTATTCGTGCTGTTTATCAATCGGCCGAAAGATTTACCGACTAGTTATCAGAAGTATATCTTAAATTCGTTGCGTGAAGCGTTTGGTTTCGTGGGCGCCCCGGTAACCATAAAACTCCGGGAACGCAAAAGAGATTAGAAGAATTGGTTCCCCAAAGGGGAACAATATCAATAGCCGTAGGCGAAGCCTACGGAAAAGATAGTATGATAATTTGCCAACCCTGAAAGGGTTGAATAGAGTGTGGTTAGGATTATTGTTAATGTCCACATATACACAAGTTCTATATCATATCATTTTCTCTACAAAAAATAGAATCCGTTGCTTATCAGAAGACAATCGACCAGAATTATTTCGGTATATTTCAGGAATAATAAAAAATAAAGGTTGCCATTTATATCAGATTAATGGCATTGAAGACCACCTCCATATTTTGACCGACTTACATCCGAGCATTAATTTATCTGATTTTATTAAAGATATTAAAGTCGCTTCATCTATTTGGATAAAACAAAATAAACCTTTCTTACGATTTTCAGGTTGGCAGGATGGGTATGCTGCCTTTACCTATTCGATTAAAGATAAAGATAATATTATTACTTATATTAAAAAGCAACCAGAACACCATCGGCAGAAAACATTTATCGAGGAGTTAAGAGAAGTATTAATTGAATCCGATATACAATTTGACGAAAAATATATTATTTGACCCCTTCAGGGTCATTTTGTTTATATACTGATACCATAGGCTTCGCCTATGGCTATTGAGATTATTCCCTTTCAGGGAATATTTGTTGATATTATAATCGGTAACATTAATTTTTAAATGTTAATTGCTAATTTTACATTGATTATTGTAATTTCGTATCTTTTAGGTTCCATTCCTACCGGCTATTGGCTGGGGCGGATGAAGGGAGTCGATATCCGGGAGTTCGGTAGCGGTAATATCGGGATGACTAATGTTCTTCGGGTATTAGGTAAACCTTATGCAATTCTGACCTTTATCGTTGATGTTGGAAAAGGGACAGTAGCGGTAACGTTGCTTCCCTGGTTATTCCATACTCCTGACCCTTGGATGAAAGTTCTTGCCGGGTTAGCGGCAGTCTGCGGGCATAATTGGACCGTTTTCTTGAAGTTTAAAGGGGGAAAAGGGGTTAATACCAGTGCCGGAGTTTTCTTAGGATTAGCACCGATACCAACCTTGATAGTTCTACTAATATTCGGAATAATCCTGGCTCTATTCCGATATGTATCGTTAGGGTCAATGATTGCGGCAGTATGCTTTCCAATATTGATGCTTATATTCCATCAGAATATCCTCTATATTATCCTATCTATATTATTAGCGCTCTTTATTCTCATCCGCCATATCAGTAATATCAAACGACTGATTGCCGGCACTGAAAACAAATTCTCACTTAAAAAGAAAACCTAACCTTCACCACAGAGTCGCAGAGACACTGAGTTTCCCAAAGATTATTATATAAGACTGTTGTAGTGTCTATAAAGCAAATTCACCGGCGGTGAATTTGCTTTTATGTTGATATATCTAGAGTTATAATTTTGGGTTTTATGCATTAAAGCAGTTTCGTCTGAGACGAAACTGCTTTTCCTAGCTACCAGCTACTAGCTATGTTTTACTATTCTATGGGCCGCGCCGCCAAATATCATCTCCATGACATTGTAATTGGATCTGGAGAACTTTTGTAGGATCGATAAAAGAATAATTTTCACTATGAGTTTCTGTACCAGAATAGATTACATCAATATGTACATTTTTCAATGGTAGATTTGACAACATGGCTTTACCCTTCGAATCAGTAGTTGCTATATCGCAATAAGACCAATCTTTACCTCCTGCAGTCACCTGAGCACCTAAAAAACTTTTATCATTGGCGGTAGTAACCATTACAGTTATTCGATTTCCAGGTTCCATTTGAATCCATTCTAATTTTTGCAACGCTGAATTTAGCCATGTTCGTGAAGCGACAAAAGGCTCGGTTACTATTCGTACATAGTTGTCAGCATATATTGCTAACCGGTAAACTTGGTCGGAAACTAAATCTTGAATCAGATAATTTCCATTAGTATCAGAGATAACGGTAGTAATTCTAGCGAAACTGCTAGCGCTCCAGGCTCCTACTGCGGTTTCTAAATATATTTTCGCATTTTTAATTGGTTCTTTCACTTTATTGGTAATCCGTCCTTTAATTCCGATGGTATGTTTCAGTGTTAGAAGAGCATATGGTTCTTTACTATTTTCGATAATAGAAATGGCTTTATACTCAGGATATTGTGAATGCCATGCCTCGATAACAAACGCTGGTTGTTTCTCATTATTCCATTCAAACATTCCATCTTTATTGGTTTTTATAGTTAATTCATGGTTTAGATTGATTCGAACGATTGCTCCTTCTACCGAATCGCTTTTAGGTGATAAAACTTTCCCTTGAATCGAATAAGTTTTAGTTGCTCCATAAGCAGTGAATGATAATAATAAGAAAAATAGAAATATGCTTAGGATTGGTTTATTTTGCATGATTTGGTACTCCTTTCTGATAGTGTCTAAAAAGCAAACTATCCAGTGGAGAGTTTGCTTTTATGTTGATATATCTAGAGTTATGATTATGGCTTTTTCCCTGTCTACTGTCTACTATCTACTAACTACTGGTTTTAACTATCCTACGTTTGACGACGCCAGAGACCATGACCTACCAAGCTAGTAGTACCGTTCGTCGGGTCGTATTTAATACCTGGATCGGATTTAATCGTACTCGCTGGCGGGACATATTCTGGATTGGTCTTGTTGATTGTTCCTACCCGGATGCGGATAGTATCGGTTTTATGTGAAATATAGTAACTTCGGCTATGCCAAACATTCTGATAGTTAACATTAATATTAATCTCACCGCGTTTTTCAGGGGTGAATTCGATTCTACCGGCGGTATCGGTAACCATCGTTTTTCCGGCAATAATAACCTTGGTTCCGGGAACAGGTTTGCCATCGAGATCAATAACCGCAACCGTAACCTGGGTTTTCGAACTATCTCCGGAAATAATCTCTGCTATAAAATTCGGATTGGCAGTCGACCGGGGAACAGATGATATTGATGATGCATTAGGTATCCGCTTAGTTCTCGGCATCTGGGCTGGATAGTCCCCAGTTTGCTGGGCTCTAGACCGCCAATAACTATCATCAGGAACACGAGGTGAAGGAGTCGATCTAGTATCAGGACCTGCAACTCTGGCAGTTGATGTCGGTCGTATATCTGAAACTGAAGAATACCTGATATTCGAATCTAGTTTAATCCAGGCTAATTCCGGGAGCCTGTTTCTGCCAGCGCTAAGCGTATCAGTTTTCCAGGTCTGATAATTATCAGCAGAAACTTCGACTTGGTATTGGTTATCCGGGACTAAATCTTTAATGACGAATTTTCCTTCAGCATCAGCGGTTATGGTGGCGATAAGACTGAATCCGGTTGGGCTGAAATATCCGGAACTATATATTTGCAGTTTAGCGGCTGGTATCGGTTTGTTGTTTTTATCGGATATCCGGCCTTGGAAATCGAATGGTTTTTTGAGGACTAATAATGCGAATTCTTCTTGATTATGTTCCGGGAACCATATTGCGCGATAGGTAGGATATAGCGAACTGCGGGCTTCCAGACTAAACACCAGTTTATCGGTTTGGAATTCAAACATCCCGGATTTTTGGGTTAATGCTATTATCTCATCGGTATGATTGATCCGGATACTTGCTCCTTCTACCGGTTCACCTTTGGCTGATAACACTTTCCCTTGAAACAGGGTCGGTGAAGATATCCCATAGACTATCAACAAGATTAGCATTGATATTGAAAATAATAATATAAAGTAGCGCTGCTTTTGCATGAGTTATTTCTCCTTTTTAAAAATTAAGTTATTTATCCACAGATTGCACTGATTAACACTGATTATAAAATGCTAATTGCTAAATGTTTATCCTGAGCGAAGCCGAAGGGCTAAATTTGCAATGAGCCTATCCTATTCTTTCGCGCCGGAATGTTTAAGCAGTTTAATGATTTCAGGATAGTTTTTCTCTTGTGCTATTTGGAGTGCGGTGTTACCGAATCTATCTTTAGCATTCGGATTCATGCCTAAGGTTAGAAATAGCAATACCGCTTTAACATCCCCTTTATAAACTGCTTTTAGGAACGAAACTTCAGTATATTCATAGTTCAACGTCCATAATTGTTGTAATATTTCCAATCGGTCAGGGAGTTTAGGTAGCGATTGGAATTTATAATCTTGATATCTATAACTTAGAGCAGAATACAATCTTCCAGATGATATGATATGATTACCAAAATGCGTTTCAAGCCATTCAACTGATTTCCCATCCGATGTTTCAGTGTTTATATCCGCTCCTTTTTGGATTAATAATCGATTAGTCACTTCATATTTATGAACGATTAATTCTTCTATAACCTTATTTACTGCAATTTTGATCTTTTCGTTGACTTGCAGTTCATGAATTCTACCCCAAGTAACATACATTAGCGCTGTCCATCCATATTTATCTTTGGTATTTGGGCTCATTCCAGCATCGAGAAATAACGAGACTGCAGTAATATCTCCTGCCTTCGCCCGATAAAGAAATTCCGATTCGGTATATTCAATATTCATCTTCTTAAGTTCAGTTTTTGCTTCTAGCGGAGTTAGACCTGATGCGGAGTAGGGTAGCATCAACGTGAAAGATATAAAAACGAAGATGAAGAGTCTCATTTTCATAGCGTTAAATTCTTTTTCTGATAGTGTCTAAAAAGCAAGTTTGCTAATAGCAAACTTGCTTTTATATTGATAATTCTAGAGTTACTGTTACCTTTTTTTGCTTAACTACAGATTGCACAGATTTGCACTGATAATATAAACATTAATGAGTTATGGACATTTAGCAATCTTAGCAGTTTCTCTATGCGTCTCTGCGGTTAGATTGTCAAATTTAAAATGCTAATTGCTAATTGCTAAATTTGTAATGAGCCTTTCCTATTCTTTGGCGCCGGCTTGTTTGAGGATTGGGACCAGTTCAGGTACTTTACCATCTTTCGCCAAGGATAATGCCGTTTCGCCGCCTTTCGCTTTCAGGTTGAGGTCCGCTCCTTTTTTTATCAAGACTTGGACCGTAGTGGTTTGCCCCCAGCTTACTGCCCGCATTAATGGGGTAATTCCATATTCAGTCGCCTCATTTATTTTCGCACCGTTCGCTAATAAGAGGAGAACTATTTCGGTTTCTCCATTTAAGGCTGCAGTAGTCATCGAGGTTTCCCCATCTTTACTCCGGGCATTAATATCGGCGCCATTAGCTAATAATAACTTAACGGTATCCAGATGCCCGCCGGATGCCATCATGATTGCAGTCCAATCATCAACATTCTTCTCGTTTACTTTCGCTCCTTTATCGATAAGCAGTTGAACAATATCATTATATCCATTTAACGATGCCAGCATTAAGGCATTCCCACCAACATACGATTTCGCATGGATATCAGCTCCTTGCGCAATTAAGGTTTTAACGATACCGAGCTGCCCTTTCATCGCTGCGCCCATGAGAACCGTTCCACCGCCGGGATTCCTGGCATTCGGATTCATCCCGGAAGCTAAAAAGATATCTACCGCCGCGCTATTCCCTTGCATAGCGCAATTAAAAAAAGCTTGGACACTATATTCGATCCCTAACGCATTCAGTTTATTTTTCGCATCTTGCGGGATGATCGCAGATGCGGTTAACGCTGCACCTAATGACAATACTAAGATAACTCCAGCGATTCGTTTCATATTCATATTTATTTATCCTTTCAGTTAGCCACAGAGTAATGATGATTTACACGGATGATTGAGATACCTATTTAGAAATAGGTTTATCCTTATTATTTTTGTTTCTGGTTATCTGATTTATTTATAGTTAATAATAGCTTTATCCTTTTATCGACTAGATTCTTTATATGCATATCATTTTTAATCAATTGTTGATAGTACTCGTCTTTTTTAACATCGTTATGCGATTTACCCATCGCCCAGACCGCTAGAAATAGATAATTATTTTTCTTCATCGTATCATTCGTTTTCGTTGTTTCTATTAATCCTTGATTAATCAGTTTCATTGCTAAGCTAATCTCATTTTGATAGATATATATCGCCGCTAACATCTGACAATGATATGATTTTAAATTCTCCGAAATATTATCAACCAATTTGGCTTTATGGAATATGATCATCTTGGTAATATCGTTTTTATCCACATCGCCACCATGATTGATAATGGCATTCAGGGCTTCTCCATATGAGAACATGAAAAAATCCGATTGGCCATAAATGTTCATATGATTTTCAATCCCTTGCAGATTGATGCGTGCAACCTCAAACACCTTCATCCGATAGGCATCATTGTCGGTAGCATGATATAGTTTCTGATAAGTATTCTGAAGCAGGCGGCGAACTTCTAAGGTCATAACTTTATCGGGATAATCGGCAATCAATTTCTCATACAGCTCTACACCCTGTTGTAGTTTTATGGTGTCACTTTGATAGATATCTTTAAAATTACTGGCGCTCCAAACGAGCTTATTAATGGCGTTCAACCGGGTGGCATAAGTGGAATCCTGCGCTTCTTGCATAATCCCATTTTTAATTAAAGTTGAGGTATCGGAATAACTCTCTTTAGGTCTTATTGAAAGCGTTTCACTTAGCACATTTATGGTTAGAACCACCCAAAATATTAAGATAAACCCTGCGATTCGTTTCATATTCATAAAAGTTAACCTGCTGTTATAAGGTAAGAAATAGCATGTTATTTTGGCGTTATTTTTAATTTCTCCTGGCACCGAACTATTAACGGTAATAAATCTTTATCCCGAATTATTTCAATTCGCATTTTCGCTGCATCGAATTGTTCATATTGTCTCTTAAATTCGGGATCGTTGATCTTTTTATTAATCTGTTCTGCGGTCGATAATGCTTTATCGTAATTTCCTTCTTTTTCATAGCATTGAGCTATTTCAATAGGAAAAACGATTTTGGGATTGATTTCCTCCCAAACCAATCGATATTCTGGTCTAAGCTTAGCGAAAATCGAGGTTCGAGTTGAGTCTGAGGTAAGATAGTTTATCTCTTCAATATACTTTTCCCGGGCTAAATCATATTTATCCCATTTAAAATAGAGAGTACCAAGTTCTCCCGGTCCTGATTGCAGATACATGACGGCTTTCATCTCTTCAGGATTAAACGGCTCTAAAGCGTGTTTTGATTCCGCTTCATAGTCAGTAACATTCACCAATTTATGATGCCATTGGATAGCTTCTTTCCTTTTTTCGATAGCTTTTTCATAGTTCCCTGATTCCTCATACCATTGTGCAAGAGTATGACTAATAGTAAATTCTCGTTCCAGCCCGTAAGGGGTTAAATCGGGACCATATAGGGTTGTCGGTGTTACCGGCATATCGCGAAGCGAGATTAACGTTTGTTCCGCTTTATCGAATATTTTTCGGTCGCGATATATTTTTATCTTATTATTGATTACAAACATTACACAATATTCTGTTGGTTTAAATTCTGTTAAAGTATTTTCATAAACTTTTATTGCATTTTCGATATCACCTTTATCCAGGAATTGTTTAGCTTTTTCATGAATTGGTCTTTCGCTTTTACCTGAAAGATAAGGGCGATCATCGGAATAACTTCTTTGAATCAACCCGGGATTTACATACATTTGAAGCATGAATAGTATAGATATAATTGAGGTTATAACAGTTGAATGTTTCATACTATTTTACTTCTTTCTTTTGCTTTTGACTTTTCGTTTATTGTACTCCTCGGTTTCTGTACTTGTCAAGAAGAAAACAACTTAACCACTGAGGGCACTGAATTCACAAAATATTTCAGCGATTTCAGTGGTTTCCGTGGTTCATATTTTCTTAAATTCTTCTTGCAGATAGAGCGCATACCCGGTGATCTGGAGCCCTTTAGCGCGAAGATTATATTCCTCTTTAACCGATAGCGGCTGGTGAATCCATGATTCCGAAATCAGTTTGAATTTCGCTCGATGTTCCTGTTGTTTCGGGGTTTTGGGGTCGAATGGGATGGTTAATTTCCGAATATGGGTTTTCCCATTCCGGGTAGCATACACTTTCTGCCGGAATTTACCGCTGGCATTCAATGATCCTAACGGCAACCCGGTATAAACGATACTCTCCGGTTGCAATAGATGTTCCTGACCAAGTATTGATAGCGATTGTTCTAATGCCACCATCGGATTGGGATATAATGCTACCTGCTCTTTAAACAATTCGATCAGATTTTCGATAGGATATTTTATTTGGACCATAACTCACCTAATCCTTTCCGTTAACCAGAGGGAGATAAAGGGATATCCGATATCCCTATACCTTCTCCCAGTATAAATCAGGTAAAAAGCTATAATAATTTATAGTATAAAAGGAAAGGTGTTGTCAAGTGAAAAACAAAAAAGTCTAACCGCAGAGCTCGCAAAGTAGGCGCAAAGTACGCTAAGAGTATTCTTTGCGAGCATAGCGTGTTTTCCTTAGCGCTCCCCGCAAAGACTCGGGGTAAACTTAGCGGTTATCTTTTAGAATTTGTTTCGATATTCGATATTCGGATTTGATTTATACTACGGTCCGGTTCTAAAAATATCGCCGGAACTTTTTGAACCATTGGTCGGGTCATATTCATGGAATATGCCGTATCTTTGATACCAAGTCGAATCGGATGAAGTATAAGAGGTAACCGCTAAATCCGGTTTTTTATTCGGGCCATTACCGGCAACTATCCAGAATCCATCGGAAACTATTTTCTTCCCAACCGTAGCGGTAGTCCAGCCGGTATAATATCGATATGGCTGATTACTTTTTTTAGTAAATGGATCGGTTGGAATAGTTCTAAGGTATTGTTTACTAGTATCATTATTGATTGGTATCGCTAATATCTTTGGAACTATCGGATTCCCCAGCACATCATAATCCGGTGTAGGGTAGGTGTTATAATCGATATAATATGCTTCTAACGCAATTGCAAGAGAATGCTGTTCACCTTTCGTTCTTGAAATATAACTTCGAAAATGAGGCGTGATTCTGCTAGATAGTGTTACTATAATCAATCCGGCGGCTACTATTGCCCAAAAGGTATAAAAAATATACCGATTGATTAAAGGTTGTTTATATTTTATTCTAGTTTGTTTCACCGATTGCTGGTTAAGTAACTCAGTGAAATATTCGGAGATATTAATTCCGCAATTCGGGCAGACTAATGCACTCTTTGGTATTTCCTGTTTACATTTCGGACATAACATAATGCAAACTTCCTTTTTAACCACGGATTAATCCACCTTAGGCGGAATGAACACTGAAATAAAATTTAAAATGCTAATTGCTAAATTTGCAATGCTAATTAATTATTGCCCTACGGTCCTCGTCGCCAGATATCGCCCGGACTAACGGTGCCATTAGTCGGGTCGTAGGTCAATCCGCTGGTTAATAATGGATACGTGGTATCGCATTGCATATAATCTGGTACACCCATGCTATAGCTATCCGACCAGCATAATTCTTCCCGTAGCATCTGGCCACCTTGTATCGATAAATTGCCATCAACTTTATCCGGACCATAACTGGTAACAATCCATCCCGATTTCGGCTGGATGCCACTACTATCAATTTTGGGATTGTCTATAACCGGGCGACCCGCAGCATTGTTCTGTCCCGGCCCACCGCCATATCCATAATACCCTCGTCTATCCAATTTATATGGATCATGAGGTAAAGTAGTTATATATGCTACCGGAGTGGTTAAACAAACCGGAATTATCCCCCCATCTTCTGCAAAACTTCCATCACCGCGATAAGTTCCTGAACCACGAAATGAGGGTCTACCAGGGGCTGGATAGCAGTTAAAATCAATAAAATAAGCTTCTAATCCGGTTGCAAGCATATTTTGGTCACCTTTAGCACGAGAATTAAACGCACCTTTACGTAGAATTTTTGGCATCACTACCCATAAAAAGATATTCGCAAAGATTGTTATTACAATCCCCAATATGGCTATATAAAAACTAGTAGAATATTTTTTCTTGATTATACACCTGATTAATTCGATGATTCCTAATATGAATGCTAGAGGAGTAGCGATTAAATAGATGAGCAATAATCCTATTGGATCCGACCAGTTTTTCATTGCAACATAAATGAGCGCTACACAGACAATGTTTACTATTCCAAAAGCTACTACATATTTTGAACGCTGCGATGCTGGTTCCGGTAGTTTAGTAGATTTACCACAGTTAGGACAGAACTTATATCCCTCTTGGATTTCAACCTCACATTTCCGACATTGCATAAAACTATTCTCCTTAACCACGGATTAATCCACCTTAGGCGCAATAAACACAGATTTAAATTTAAAATGCTAATTGTTAAATTTGCAATGCTAATTGAGTATTGATTTATGGTCCTCGACGCCAAACATCTCCCGGGCTGATGGTACCATTGGTTGGATCATAGGTTAACCCGGTACCGACTAGAGGATGGTGTTTATCACATAGCATATAGTCGGGAGTATCCATACTATAGCTATCCGACCAGCATAATTCTTC
>JBHGBB010000055.1:0-18832 GCA_041946755.1 bacterium
CATAGCGAAAGTAGAACTTTCGCACTCCACAGGTATGGGTTTGATAAATCAAACCCATACCCTACCCAATTTAATTTGATTTTATTGATTTAGTTATGGTTAGATAGCAAACTGCAAAGTTTGCAGTTTGCTCCTTTTTCCTTATTTCCGATCAAATTGCAAAGTTTGCAATTTGATCCTGTTAACCCAGACCAGAGCAAGTTGCATATCATGCAACTTGCTCTTTTAATAGTTTAATACCCGAATTGGTCGGACCAATTCGGGTATTAAACCGGTAAAAAATCGGAAATCAAACAATTTAGCTTGACAGGAGGTATGCAAATAGACTAATATATTTAGTAAAGATAACTTGCTTGACGGTATTTCCCGGCTTTTTTATGGCGAAAGATTCAGAATTATTAAATGATTTAATTCGGATAAATTTGTTATTTGATTATTATGGTGAGTTGCTAACTGAGAAACAGAAACAGTTTTTAACCCTCCATTATTTTCAAGATCAGACGCTCCCGGAAATCGCCAGCCAGTTTATTAATCCTGAAAATAACAAACCGTTATCTCGTCAGGCGGTATTCGATTCGATTAAACATGCGATCGATTCTCTAGAAGAATACGATCAGAAACTCGGCTGGATTAAAGAAGATGAATCGAATCGAACCCAATTGAAAAAAGTCGGGAACCAGATTCGGAAGTTAGCCGACCGTATTAAAAATGAAGATATTATTTATGATGGAGATAAAATAGCGCAAACACTCCAGGAAATAGAAAAACAACTGAATCAGATTGCAGGAGAAGAAGAAGAAAAAGAATCAGAATAAAGTTCATAGTACAAAACCCAAAGTTCAAATATTCCATCGAACTATTATTTATTTGGCATTAAATCATTTGGATTTTATTGGGCATTGGGATTTGGGATTTGGGATTTATTGAGAAACTATGTTTGAGAATCTTACTAGTAAATTAGAATCGGTATTTAAGAAACTTCGCGGAAATGTTACCCTAAACGAGAAGAATATTGGGGAAGCGTTGCGGGAAGTTCGGTTAGCATTACTCGAAGCCGATGTAAATTTTAAAGTCGTTCGCGATTTTATCGAACGCGTCCGTGTTCGAGCTATCGGAGTAGAAGTGCTCCAGAGTCTATCCCCTGCCCAACAGGTAATCAAAATCGTTAATGAAGAGCTGATTGCCTTAATGAGCGGTACCGTTGATGGAGTGACTCAACCGGTCCCAGCCTTAAACCTCTATCCGGATAAACTGAATTCAATAATGTTGATCGGATTGCAAGGGTCAGGGAAAACCACCGCTTGCGTTAAACTTGCCAAACAATTCCGGAATAAAGGATATCGACCGCTATTAGTTGCCGCAGATATCTATCGTCCGGCAGCAATAAAACAATTAGAAACTTTAGGAAAACAAATCCAAATCCCGGTATTTTCGCTGGGAGATAAAGTCGCTCCCCCGAAAATCGCAAAACAAGCGATCGAATCAGCAAATGAAAATAACCAGAACCTGGTGATTATCGATACCGCCGGTCGGTTGCATATCGATACCGAACTGATGCAAGAGTTGAAAGATGTTAAATCGACTATCAATCCGAACGAAATCTGGCTGATTTGCGATGCCATGACTGGTCAAGACGCTGTGAATGTTTCCAAACAGTTCCATGATGAAATCGGAATAACCGGTGTTATCTTGACCAAAGTTGATGGCGATGCCAGAGGCGGTGCGGTGTTATCGATTAAAGCGGTTACCGGCGCCCCGATCCGATTCGTTGGAGTTGGTGAAAAGCTCGATGACTTGGAATTATTCCATCCGGAACGAATGGCATCCCGGATTCTTGGTATGGGCGATGTCTTGAGTCTGATTGAAAAAGCGGAATCGACTCTCGATGCCCAAAAGGCGAAAGAGATGCAAGAGAAACTCCGGAAAGCAACCTTTACTCTGGAAGATTTCCGGGAACAGTTGTTATCGGTTCGCAAAATGGGGTCAATAGAATCGCTGATGAGTATGATTCCCGGTATGGGGAAAATAAACGATCCGGAACTAATGCAGCAATCAGAGCAGGAAATGAAGAAAATCGAAGCAATTATTAATTCGATGACTCCGGGAGAACGGCGCGATCCCCAGATTATCAGTGGCAGCCGGAGACAGCGGATCGCGAAAGGCAGCGGTACCACCGTTCAGGATATCAATCGGCTGTTGAAACAATACGATCAGATGCGGAAAATGTTTAAACAGTTTGCCTCCGGCGGGAAGCATCTGCCGAAACTGGGTAAATTCAAATTTGGATTTTAAATCTCTGCTATACCAGTTCAGAGATATAAAAGTAATTAATATATTTGGTACTTGGTACTTGATACTTGGTACTTTCGTTAGGGGGTGAGAGAGTTGGCAGTAAAAATACGTTTACGACGGGTTGGTAAAAAGAAGAAACCGGCGTATCGATTAGTCGTTACCGATTCCCAGTCTCCACGAGATGGGCGATTTATCGAGATTGTCGGCATTTATCAACCGTTAACCAATCCGGCGATAACCAGAATTGATAACGACCGAGTCGTATATTGGCTGAAAAACGGGGCCAAACCTTCGGATACCGTTCGGAGTATCTTAATCAAATCCGGTGTAATGCGGCAGTTTGCAGAATCGAAATCGAGTGCTGCAAAAGAGCCGAAAGTTGAACAGCAAGCACCTGCGGAACCGAGTCAAAATGTTAGCACGGCATAATTCATATTGGGTTGCATATCTTAGCAATCTAAAGTATTATAGCAACCGGTGGCACTAGAGACACTATCGTGTTAGCATCGCAGACCAGCTCAAGTAATTATCCCGGTCTGAACCAGGCTTTGGGATAAAATTCAGTATTAACTGAGACGGAGGTAACTTATGGACGTGAAATTGAAAGATTTGGTTGAATATCTCGCAAAAGCGTTAGTCGACAATCCGGAAGAAGTGAAAGTAACCGAAGTAGAAGGTGAACAGACCACCATCTACGAACTGAAAGTAGCGCAAAGCGATATCGGTAAAATTATCGGGAAACAAGGGCGTACTGCCCGGTCAATCCGTACCGTTCTCTCTGCAGCCGCAGCGAAACAGAAGAAACGGGCGGTTATGGAAATCATTGAAGAGAATCCGCGGTAATGCGGTAATGGTATCTAGTGCCACCTAAGATAATAATAAATCAGTACCGTGATTGTAGCGTGTAATACCATTGAAATAAAAATCGAGCTGAGTCTGGAATGCAAATCGATATATTGACATTGTTTCCCGGGATATTTACCAGTCCTTTGCAAGAGAGTATTTTAAAAATTGCATTGGAAAAAGGGTTGGTTACCATAAATCTGGTAGATATCCGCGAGTTTTGTAAAGATAAACATAAAACTGCTGACGATGTACCGTATGGCGGTGGTCCGGGAATGGTCATGAAACCGGAACCGTTAACCGCAGCGATCGAATCCCGGATTGCGATAAATGCGAAATCGACTCTGGTATTTTTATCGCCGCAAGGGAATTTGTTCAACCAAACGGTAGCGCGCAGTTTTGCGGACCAGGAATCGATTATTCTGGTCTGCGGAAGATATGAAGAGATTGATGAACGGGTAAAACAGTTATTCCCTCATCAGGAGATTTCGATTGGCGATTATGTATTAACCGGCGGCGAAATCCCAGCTCTGGTGATAATCGATGCGATAACCCGGTTAATTCCGGGAGTAGTCGGTAATCCGGATTCGGTGAATAGCGATTCGTTTTCTGAATGGAGCGGATTCGATTATCCGCATTATACCCGACCACCGATATTTCGAGATTTAGCAGTCCCGGAAGTATTGTTAAGTGGAAATCATGCAAAAATCCGGCAATGGCGGAAAAAAGAAGCGTTGCGGAAAACCTATTTATTCCGGCCGGATTTAATCGATGAGAATTCGTTATCGGAAGAAGATAAACGGTTCTTAGCGGAAATAAAAGCATCAGCTGAGAAATAGGATGGCAAGTCGAATTTATTTGGGGTTGATACATTATCCGGTACGTGACCGACAAGGGAGTCTGGTTACCACTTCAATAACGAATTTCGATTTGCATGATATCGCTCGAACCGCTAGAACATTCGGCGTGGCGAAATATTATCTGGTAAATCCATTAGAATCGCAGTTGATGTTAGCCGATCGGATAACCTATTATTGGCAGCAGGGTTTAGGCAGTCGAATCGTTCCGGACCGGAAAGAAGCGTTTACTGTAGTTCGGGTTAAAGAGACCTTGGAATCGGTCGTTCAAGAAATCGAAGCGGTGGAAGGTATTAAACCGATTCTGGTTGGTACCGACGCCAACGAATTGCCGAATAGTATTAGCTATACCGATTTTAGGAAAAAGATTCAAACAGGTACCAATCCAGTATTATTAATTTTCGGTACCGGTTGGGGTATTGAAGCCGAATATATCAAAACCTTTGATTATATTCTCGAACCGATACGAGGTATATCAGATACATATAATCATTTATCGGTACGAAGTGCGGTAGCGATCATTTTAGACCGCCTATTAAGTGAACGATAATATTATAGTTTGGAGGGAAATAAATTAGGTTATGAAACCAGTTATAGCAGAACTCGAAAAAGCATATTTGAAAAAAGGGAAACTCCCGGCGTTTGATCCCGGCGATACTATCCGGGTATATTCGAAAGTTGTTGAAGGGGATAAAGAACGGTCACAGGCTTTTGAAGGGATTGTAATTAAGAAAAGTGGCGGCGGTATGCGCGAGACGTTTACGGTACGGAAAGTATCGTTTGCGGTTGGGGTAGAACGCACCTTTTTCTTGCATTCCCCGATCGTACAACGAATCCAGTTGGTAAGAAAAGGGAAAGTTCGTCGAGCGAAACTGTATTATTTACGCGATTTATCCGGTAAAAAAGCCCGAATCGAAGAGAAAATGAGTGAGGAGGCGAAATCAACTACTGATGCCACACCAACTCCGGCTCCAGTTTCCACAGCCAGCGAAAAACCGGCTGAAAAAGCAACGACCTAGTCTCGAATATGAGCAACGATGGTATGCTCAAGGGTATACTCGAATCGCCGGATTAGATGAAGTAGGCCGAGGTCCTTTAGCCGGTCCGGTAGTGGCGGCAGCAGTGATTCTGCCGCAAGGATGTAATATCGAAAACATCGATGATTCGAAACGGCTATCGGAATTGCAGCGCGTGAAATTATATACCCAGATTATGGATGTAGCAGCAGCAGTGGGTATTGGAGTAGTATCGGAACAGATTATCGACCGAATCAATATCCTGCAAGCAAGTTTGCAAGCGATGCAGATGGCTATCGATAATCTGAACATTCAACCGGATAGTTTGTTACTCGATGCGGTTACCCTACCCGAATGCAGGTTACCGCAATGCGGGATAATCAAAGGGGACCAAAAAAGCGTTTCGATTGCCGCAGCCTCGATAATCGCTAAGGTTCATCGAGATAATCTGATGGTAGAATTAGATACGCAATATCCGGAATACGGTTTTGCTAAACATAAAGGATATGCAACGAAACAGCATATCACGGCGATACAACAATTTGGGTTATGCCAAATCCATCGAAAAACATTCGTAACCCATTTACTCAGTGGTGGAAAGTAGTAACTAGTTATCTTAACGGGAATAAACGATTAACCGATAAACAGATTACTGGCAATTACGGTGAACATATTGCCCAAGAGCATTTGAAACAAAAAGGATACCAGTTTATCGACCGAAATTACCGCTGTCCATTCGGCGAAATCGATATTATCATGCGGGATAATACCCAGATGGTATTTGTTGAGGTCAAAACCCGAAATGAGAAATGGCCCGAATATAGATCGCCAGAACAAGCGGTCGATTCAAAAAAGAAAAAGCGGTTGTCCCGATTAGCGAAATATTACCTTAGCCGACATCGGAAATTGGAATATACTGACTATCGGTTTGATATCGTCAGTATCCTGGTAAACCAACAAGGAAAAGCTGTATCGGTAAATCATATAACCGATGCATTTTATGCATAATATTTATTAAGGAGAGTGTATGAAACGACATAAGTCAGCAATGAAGCAGCTACGAAAATCGATTAAAAACCGGGAACATAACCGGAAAATCGAAACGAGTCTGCGGACGGCCATCAAGAAGATTGATGCGGCAGCAACAGCAAAGGATTCCACAAAAGCAAAAGCATTGTTAACCAAGACCGTTCCCGTGCTCAACCGCGCAGCGACCAAAGGGATCGTGCATAAGAATACCGCTGCCCGGTTGGTTTCGCGATTAACCAAAAAAGTCGGTCGGTTGGAACCAAAGAGTGCAGCTTAGTTCTTAACGAATGAAATTCAAGAAGCGCATTAAACACCAAGCGGTATATTGGTTACTGCTTGGTTTGAAACAGCTGGTATTGTGGATACCATTTCGATTAGCGAAAAAAATCGCTGAAATTTTAGCGATTTTAGGGTATTATCTTGTAAAGAAAAATCGAAATAGAATATTATATAATCTAAAACATATCTATAATTCGAAATTAACCGACCCGGAATTGAGGAAGCTGGCAAAAGCAACGTATAAACACTGGGCGAAATGTGTAATCGAATTATTAAGTATTCCGAAATTTTCAACTGAGAAGCTAAACCGGTTGATTCGAATAGAAGGCCAAGATAATCTCGATGCCGCCCGACAACGGAATCAAGGGCTTGTTTGCGTGTTGGCGCATTATGGCAACTGGGAATTGGTTGGTGCCTATTATGCGAAAGTGTATCATGAACCTATTTCAGTAGTCGGGAATGAATTATACGATCGGAAACTTGACCGGTTATTGAATCAGATTCGAGAACAAGCAGGATTGAACATTCTAAATCGAGGGAATGCGCTAAAAGCTTCTCTCGCTGCAATTAGGAAAAAAGAAGTTTTAGCGATTATGGCGGATTATGACGGAGGCGGTGAAACAGTACAGCTGCCTTTTTTTGAAAGTACGATACCGTTTCCAACCGCACCGTTATATTTTGCATATCGCAGTGGCGCTCCGGTGTTACCGGTTTTTATAATCCGCCAGCCGGATGATACCCATTGCATTTATATCGAAAAACCATTAACGATCGGTAAAGAAAAAGATATATCAACTGATTTTAGAAATTTTATAGCTGAATTTGTTGGTCTAATCGAAACCTATATCAATCGCGCGCCCACGCAATGGGTTTGGATGGAATAACATACAAATTCTATGCAAAATAATCATTTAACTTTAATTGGTTTTGCCTTTATCTATTTGTTGTTCTTATTTATAAGTATACCCATCTCCTTTGCCCAACCCAGCGTTACTATTTCTAATCCGATACAAATTGATCAATTACATTTAAAAGAATATCGATCCGGAAGCTGTCAGCGCAGTATTCAGGCGCAGCATGCGGAAACGAACGAACAGAATACATTGATTTATCTCGATAAACCCGAATTCAAGATATATAGCCAATCTACCACCCCGAAATCAATATTAACTGCTGATAAGAGCCAAATAAATCTGCAGAAAAATCTCGTCGAAATTACCGGGAATGTATCTTTAAAACTACAAAATAACACCGAATTTAAAACCAGAGAACTTTTTTGGGATACGGCAACCAAGAAATTCTATACTCCAGCAGCGGTAACGATTATTAAAGATAATCATCTCATTCAAGGAGATAATTTTGAAGCTGATGAGAATTTCGACTTAATCCAAATCGGTCGATTCTCAGCGAAAAGTAATTAATCATGAAACGGTTCTGCTTGATCATTTTTAGCCTCTTTATTACCATCGGCATCTTCTGTTGTGGGTATAGTCAGACCATATCTTCTTCAACGACTGTCCCTACTCTACTCCAAATCAATCAACCCTATGAAATATATGGCGATAAACTGTTATCCGCCACAATTAATAAAACCCGGATAACGAAACTCATTGGTCATGCGAAATTAATCTTGAAAACCGATAAAATCACCATTACCGCGAATGAACTTTGGTTTTATTCGGAGGAAAAGAAGTTAAATGCATTTAAAAATGTTATGATTATTAAAGATGATCCGGTTAACGGCCGGATTACTGCTACCGCAGATACTGCTGAATATTATGAAGCGGATAAAAAAGCTAAACTTACCGGGGGAGCTAAAATCGTTCGAGATAAAGATGTACTGCAAGGAGACATTATAAAAATCGAATTTACCAGTTCGGGACCGAATATCGAAATAGAGGGTAATGTTAACGGGATGGTGTATCCCAAACCCGAATCGAATAAACCGGAAGAATAATTGTCTGATTTGGAAAGAAAATCGTTATGGAATTAATGGATAAAGCTACTGCTTATCAAATTTTACAAATACCAAAAGAAGCTACCGAAGATGAGATTAAACATGCTTATATCCAGTTGGTAAAAAAGCATCCGCCGGAAATCGATCCGGATAAATTCATTCAAGTCCGGAAAGCGTATGAGAATCTGAAAGACCCGATTAAACGGGCTCGTGAGGATTTATTCACATTCAATTTCGTTCACGACCAATTCCATTTTTCCGATGAGGTAAAACAGCCGTTTACTCTTAATCGGATTAACGATGATATTTCCGCCTTATCAATGCAGTTAGAATCTTTCGCCGATGACCAGGAAACGAAACTACAACTGATTGTAGCTTATTCCCAGCGGGCATATGAACAGGTAAACAAAAAATTATGGGCCGAAGCGATTCACGATTGGGAAGAAATCATCAAACTCGATGCAACGAATGAGGATATTCTCCATAATCTTTTTTATGGATATAGTACACTCGGATATTATTATGCATTACATGAACGATATAAGGAATCAATTAATTTCTGGTTGAAAGCAATAAATATAAAACCGAATATTCATCCGTTATATCATAATCTGGCTATTGCCTATGATAAACTCGGAGATAAAGAGAATTCTGAGAAATATTGGAAAGATACCCTAAAACGATGGGAAATGCGACTCCGGGAAGATAGTGCCGATGAATACCTTAAGACCTGCATTGTAGAACTACATAAATATTTCGGCGGGAAACTATTAGGAACTACGGCTGATAAAAAGCCGAATATCGAAGAAGCGATCTCCGAATATCGAGAAGTATTAAAAATCGCACCGGATAATTTCCATGCCCAAATGCAAATCACTACCGCGTATATGCAAGAAGGGAAATGGACCGAAGCGATTAAAGAGTTGACTACCATGCTGCGGCAGAATAAAGATAATCTCGAGATTCTAAATATGCTCGGTTGGGCGTATCTTAATAGTGGTAAAGTCGACGAATCTTTTTCGATCTGGAATCGTTGTTTGTCCATCGATCCCAAAAATACAATGGCACGAGATAATATTATCAGCGGGCATCTTACGGTAGGCAAAAAGCTTCGGGAACGCGGGCTATTCAACGCCGCCTTGGTTCATTTTAAAAGTGTATTAAAATATCTGCCTTCCAAACCGGAAGTTCATCTTGAAATTGGGAATACTTATGCAATGAAAGGCGACTATCGTTCGGCAGTGGCTTGTTGGCAAACGGTATTGCAACTCGACCCCAAAAACAAAATTGCTAAAAAAGCTATTGCAGAAACTCGTTTCCGATGATATTATTATCTTTACAAAAGCATAAAAAGGCACCATTTATTATCGATGAGATGAAAGAACCGATTTCTAATACCGAAATCGAATCGATGCCGAATTCATCTTCCGCATCGGATTTAATTGATGCCATCAGCAGCCAATTACAGAAAATACAGGCTGATTCGAAATCTGTACGAAGCATTGGAATACAGCAAAAGAACAATATAAATCAAGATACCGCTCTGTTTGATATAATCAGTGATTTGGTACCCGTTATGGATAGTATGGAACGGAGCATTGAACTTGCGAATACGTTTCCGGATAATGAAATACTGCAAAATTGGATGACTAATATTACTGCTATATACCGGAAACTCCGTAACGTATTGATGAAACAAGGATTGCAAGAGATTGAAACTATTGGTAAAGGGATTGACTTCAATCAGCATGAAGTAGTAGAATACCGAGAGACGAATAATTATCCGGAACATACCATAATTGAAGAAAAACAAAAAGGATACCTTTTCCGAGGAAAGGTAATCCGAGATGCTAAAGTAGTGGTTGCAAAACCCGCAGTTAAATCATAAAGAGAGAAAGGAATCTACTATGGGAAAGATTATCGGTATAGATTTGGGGACAACGACATCATTGATGGCGTTTATGGATCGTGATAAACCCGCGATTATTCCGAATAATCTGGGTGAACGAATTACACCGTCAGTAGTATGTTTCACTAAAGCCGGTGAAATTCTAGTCGGTAAAAAAGCGAAAAAAGCAGCGATTATGAATGTAGGGAGAACCGTGTTTAGTATCAAACGGCATATGGGAACGGATTACCGAGTTAAAATCGACAATAAAGATTATACTCCTCAAGAAATATCGGCGATGCTGTTACAGAAATTAAAGCATGATGCGGAAGAGCATTTCGGAGAGGAAATCAATCAGGCGGTTATAACGGTACCGGCATACTTTACTGATAAACAGCGAACGGCTACCAAAGACGCTGGGGAAATTGCGGGATTTAATGTTCGCCGGATTATTGATGAACCAACAGCCGCAGCGCTGGCTTATGGTCTTGATAAGGAAGAAGACCAAACCTTATTAGTTTACGACTTTGGTGGTGGTACTTTTGACGTTTCGATTATCGAAGTTATCTCCGGTGTATTTCAAGTATTAGCGATTCAAGGCAATACTCATCTGGGCGGCGATGATATCGATAATCGCATCGTTCATTATCTCGTTGAAGAGTTCAAGAAAAAAGAAGGAATTAATTTAGCAGAAGATGAGACTGCTATGTTCCGGTTACGAGAAGCAGCAGAAGAAGCAAAAATCGAATTATCAGAAGTTCTAGAGACTGAAATTATCTTGGATGCGATCGCCACTTCGGATAAAGGACCATTAACGCTTACCACAACCTTAACCCGCTCGAAATTAGAGCAGTTGATTTACGATCTTATTGAACGAACGGTAGACCCGACCAAACAGGCTATTGAAGATGCAGGATTGGTAGCTTCGGATATCGACCGAGTTATCCTCGTTGGAGGTACTACACGAATTCCGGCAGTTCAGCGTTTAGTTAAAGAAATCGTTAAAAAAGAACCGCATAAGGATATTATCCCGGAAGAAGTTGTTGCCTTGGGTGCAGCAGTCCAATCGCTGGTGTTAGCTCCGCTAGAAGGAGAATTGGAAGATACCTTGGCTGCTCGATATGGTAAAGAAGCACCGGTTATCGTTCACTTAACCCCATTTTCGTTGGGAGTTGGACTTATCAACGACCAGTTCGGTGTATTAATCGAACGGAATTCCACCTACCCGACTGAAGCGAAAGATGTGTTTACAACAACGCGCGATTTCCAGGAAGCGATTTCATTCCCGCTCTATGAAGGAGAAAGTCAGGTAGCTTCAGAGAACACCTTCCTTGATATGCTACGGATTGATGGAATCACTCCCGCACCTCGAGGAGTACCGCGAATTGAAGTTACCTTTAGAATCAATCCCGACCGGATTCTTGAAGCTAAAGGAGTGGATTTGGCAACCGGTAAAGAAAAACAAATCACGGTTAAAGCTACGGATAGCCGGTTAACTGAAAAAGAGAAACAGCGAATGGTGCAAGAAGCGAAAGCGCGAGTAGCAAAAATGCTGAAACAGCAGGTTAAAGAGACTGTGCAGCAGGATGCCGAATCGCTGATTTTTAAAGCGGAAAAAGCGATCGCGGAAAGCGATGATTTCATTGTTGAAGATATCGAAACCGCAATTAAAGAGTTGAAAAGTGCAATGGAAGGCAAAGATACCAGTAAAATCGAATCGAAAATAGAAGAGTTAAACTCGTTATTAAATCGGCTTGGAGAAGCAGCTAGCTAAGCATAACCTCAGATAAAGTTAAACGCTAGAAGCTAGAAATCAGAAGCTTGAAGACCAGGAATCGCCTGGATTCTAGCTGCTAGATTCTAGCTTCTTTTTATTTTTATATTTATGAAATGTCCGGCATGTAATACCGAAAATCGCGAAGATCGTTCACAGTGTTATCATTGTCAAGTGGATTTGTCGATCTTGTTAATCATTTCGAATCGTGCGAAACAACATTATAACAATGCCTTAGAGCATGCGGAACGTGGTCGAACTTCGGAAGCGATCGAAGAATTGAAAAAAGCAATCGAATTGAATTCGAAACATGCTCCTTCCCATATTGTTCTTGGTACCCTCTATGCCAAGAAAAGGTTATATCAAGATGCGATTGCTGAATGGGAAATTGCATTATCTATCGATCCAGCCTCGAAAAAGGCGCATGAATATATTCAACAAGCACTCGAATTAAGCCAGGCATCAGCATTAAAGAAAAAAGTAAACCTATATAAAAGAGTGGCCGGCGTTTTTCTTATTCTATTCATCATTGTTTTAAGTTATACATTTTCATTTAGTTATCTCGACCGGTTATATTTATCCGGTGAGAAATCGATGGAAGCCGGTAATTATCGAGATGCTTATAGTATCTTTACCAAAATAGAAAAAACTCATCTATCAACAACTATGGCTCGCGGAGCTAAACTCGCAAAAACTAAAATCGATATGCAACTGCAATCCGGCTTGAATAATATTGAACAGCGAAAACAAGCGAAGAAGTATAATGAAGGGATCGAACTCTGTGATCGAATGCTTAAAATGGCATTACCGACTATCTGGGTGCAAACGGTTAATCAAGAAAAACTGGGATTGGTAAAAGCTATTATTCAGCAGGAGATGGAAAGTGTTAAGGAAGAATACTATAAAAAGGGAAACTATGATAAAGCGTTATCCATGATTTCGGAGATACAGAAACAATATCCGGAAAGTATCACCATCACCGAGTTTGTCAATGAGACAGTTAAGATGCAATCCGATTGGATGAATAAACAGATACAGGAAATCGACCGATTAAATAAAAGCAAAAGTTTTGATAAAGCTATCCTCTTGGCTAAACAATTATTGGAAAAGAAATCTACATCGGAATGGCAGAATAAACTCCAGAGTATTATCGCTGTCATTAAAAAAGATAAAACCCAGGCGGATTATGACCTGATTGTAAATAGCTATAAGAATAAACAATATGAATTGGCTTATACCCGGCTGACCGCAATCGACGGTATTAATCTAAATTCTACCCAGCAAGTCTGGTTAACCACTCAACTCCCGAATATTAAAACAAATCTCGCAACCCAGTATTGGAAAGATATAAGTAATCAGGTAAATACCATTCTCGACCAAAAACTTGATGCGGAATCAGCGAATAAAATCATCCAGAAAATAACCTTTATTCTGATTGCTACTCCGAAAGTAGTTTATGCGGCGGAAGCGGTATATTATCAGGGATTAGCTCAAGAACAACTCAAACAATTCAAGGAAGCGATTACGACTTATGAAACTCTGGCTAAGCAATATCCAAAGAGTTCATTTCTCGGTAATGCAACATATCACATTGCCGGGTGTTATGAACAGATGAAACAATATGACCAGGCAATAACCCAGTATAAAAAGGTTATGACTCAATTTCCGAAAGGAAGTTATACCGGCAATCCCGCGGCTAGAATTAAAGCAATTGAAAAAACCATGACTCCTGCGAAATCTACTCCAACTCCTAAACCGGGGATTAAAAAGTAACCGAATACTTTTACCACTCGGTATTTTCTTTTAGCACTTCATCGAAATCATCGATTCTACCGATATCTTTCCAATATTTGTTAATGGTATAAATTGATATCTCTTTTTTATCTCTAATCAAGGTTTTAATTACATCAGTTATATCCAAGTATTCGTTTCCAGAGATATAATTCACTATTTCCGGACTGACGATATATATCCCTGCAATAATCGGAAAAGTCAGGGTAGGTTTTTCGGTAACCTGAATAATCTTATTTTCCTTCAATTCAGCTACTCCGAATGGAATTGGAAACGATTGCTGTTTAACCCCAATCGTCAAAATGGATTGATTGTGGTCGAGATGATACTGATACATCTTTTTAAAATCAGTTTTGGTAAGGATATCACCGTTGATCAATATCGTCGGTTGATCAAGCCATTCTTTCAGTTTTCCCAATCCACCGGCAGTACCCAACTGTTTCTCTTCAACCACATAGCGGATATTAACTCCGAAATTCTTCCCATCCTGAAAATAAGCGGCGATAAGGTCAGCTTTATATCCGGTAGTAATGGCAATATCGGTGAATCCGAAATCCCGGAATTGTTCGATAATAATTTGCATAATCGGTTTTCTGCCGACCGGTAGCAAAGGTTTCGGAATCGTATGGGTAAATGGCTGGAGACGAGTCCCCTGCCCGCCTGCCATGATAATCGCTTTCATAAGAAAGGCAGTCATAAGTCCGAAGTCTGAAGTCCTAAGTTATTTCTTAGGACTTAGGACTGAAGCCTTAGGACTGCTTTTTATATATTATAAATATGGGTTTTAAATATGTTGATATTATCGCTAATCCAATCGATAGTTTGCGTTAATCCTTCATCAAGACTGGTTTTTGGTATCCAGCCGGTAGCTTGGGTTAATTTCCGGGAATCAGCCATTAATTGTTCAACCTCACTGGTGGTGGGTCTGATTCTAGTCGCATCGAAAATGATTTTAACCTGTTTATCCATCAACTTAATGATTTTCTCTGCCAGTTCACCAATCGATATCTCGATATTACTTCCGGCATTAAATACTTCTCCGATGGTTTTATCCGATTCGGCCACAGCGAAGAATGCGGAAACGGTATCCGCGACAAAAGTAAAATCCCGTTTTGGTGCCATCGCACCGAGGAGTATGGTATTCTGAGTTAATGCTTGCGAAATGATAGTTGGGATAACTGCTCTACTCGATTGCCGTGGTCCGAAAGTATTAAATGGTCGTAATGTGGTTACCGGTAATGCATAGGATTTAACGAAACTTTCCACGATTTTATCTGCTCCGATTTTACTGGCGGCATAAGGAGATTGCGCTTGCAATGGGTGTTTTTCATCAATCGGAACATATTGCGCCGTCCCATATACTTCGCTACTGGAAGCATGAATAACTCGGATGGTTCCGAGTTTTTTTGCAGATAATAGAACATTAGTCGTACCGAGAATATTGGTTTCAATCACATCTTGCGGATAGAGATAAGAATAGGGTATAGCAATCAACGCTCCAAGATGGAATACAATATCGATATCCTGCATTGCCGATTCTACTGCACGCTGGTTTCTTAAATCCCCGGCGATAATCTCTAATTTATCCTGGATTAAAGGCGATAGCCATTCCAACGCACCCCGGTCTCCCCGGGAATTATACCGGATAAACGCTTTAACTTTTGCTTTCTTTTCAACCAACTGCTCTACCAAATGACTGCCGATAAAGCCACCGGCACCGGTAACCAGAACTTTTTTCCCTTCCCAAGTATATGGCATATTTAATCCTCCAGTTTGAACATAAATGTCAAATATCAAAGTTCAAATATCAAATTAATGACCAATGTCAAATTACTAATGTTAGAATAATTTGGCTTTAAATATTCAAGCATTTGAAATTCATTTGGCATTGGGATTTTGGCATTTGACATTATTTTATTTGACTACTATTGTACCACAGTTAATATATGGATTCGATTGTTTCTGTCCTTGAACACTGGGTAAAACAAAACCTTTATCATCCAGGAGACTAATAGTCAGATTATATTCATCTTCCAGCATGGTTAATGGTATCATAACCCGATAATGTTCTCGGTAGATTTTCCCGGATTCCCATTGTGAGGTAGAAATCAGACTATATACCGGGCTGAACTTCTCCGCAAAAACTGCTTTTTCATTAACGGTATATATCTGGCCGGCAGTATTCGGTAACATCATGATACCGCGATAATCTTTATCCGGTTTCTTATTCGCCTGCCAGAATAAAGTAAGTGTAAAAACCGCTCCCGGTTTTATTGGCTTCTGATTTTCGAGGATACATTGCCGTAACGATATCGTATCATCGAAGGTAGCGATATTCGATTTTGTCTCTAGATTAGCAGGATTAACGTTTATCATAGTATTAACCAGTTCAGAATTACCTAATTGATATAATATCCCCGGCGCTAAATATTGTTTTTCACGAATTGAGGTTAAGTCCGGTAAGAAATTCCCGATCGGTATAAACGCTCGATACTGAGCGATATAATTTTCATAATAGGTTATATAAATCGGCCGGGTTAGTTCGTTCGGCTCGATAATATTTTGAATTAAACCATTTCCCCAATCTTTCTGGGAATAGAGAAGATGGTTAATCAGTGTAAATTTAAATTCCGGTTCGCTTTTAAAGAATTCGGCATACCAGGGATACATTAGGAAGTTTGACCCGAATATCGTTACTTTCGGATTAATCTTTTCAACGTATTTCGCATACCATAAGGGGAAAATATCGTTATCGCCGCCGGTTAATATAACTGCGTTCTTTTCCACCGATTCCAAACTATTTTTCGCATAATAATAAGCGGTATAATCATCATGTCGGTTAACCGTGTTATATGATGCAAGTAACGGAATTAGGACAAGAACTATCGGTAGGAATAATGGAATTATCGTTAATTCCGGCATCGATTTTTTCAGCCAATTGCATGGAGTAAATAAACCGACTGCTATCCAGATAATCATGATCAGATAGGTTGATAGATAATAAGGTTCAATATCAGCGATTTGATAATTGATTACTGCACCGAGGTTTGCTAATACTACCAGAATACTAAACCAGAACCAGAATCTGCTCTTGCGGTATAATTGGAACAATCCTATAATACCTAATCCCACAAGGAGACTTCGAACTAAGATAACTAACCAAACGCTAATAATCCCTAGATGTAGCGTATTCGGCATCCATTGTTGACCAAGAAGATAGATGAATCTATCGAAATTGCGGATTAAAATGAAGAGATAATCACTGGCACTTTCCATTCCCATACCCGGGCTGGTAGAAAACATCCGCATTTTAAAATCCCCCCCGGTTAAGGTGCTGAATAAACCGGAAAAGGTATTCGGTGCATTCCAGTTGATTATTGGCGATTGCACCGAGCGGATTATAAGATAAAGATAACTCAGACTGCCGAATAGCATCAAGATTAATGCATACCAGAGCGGCTTATAATGGGTTTGTTTAATCGTGTTTCTCTGTTTGAGAATTAAGATAATGAACGCCGGTAATAAAAGAATACTTAATAAATGATGCGCTAACATCAATCCATATATTAAAGTACTGGTATAAAAGAACCGGAGTTCGCCAGATTGATACCATTTAAACCAGAGATAGATTAATGAAACCGTATAAAGGATTTGAAGAGTATGTACTTCCGAGATAACGGCATATTGCCAGAAGGTTAGCGAAAAAGCGAATAATAGGCTACCACAACTAGCCACCAACTGAGGGAGGAAAGAAGAAGGAAGAGGAAGGACATCATTTAATTTCGGATTTTGGATTTCGGATTTCGGATTGATTTCTGTTGTTGGTTCAATTTTGGATTTTTCGATTAATAATGAGAGTAATTCCAGAAGAAAGAAATATAGCATTACTGCGCTCAACGCGGCGGCAAGCGTTGATAATAAGTTCAATCTCCATCCGATATTACCAAATGGGATAAGAGTAGTAACCAATTTCCCGAGGAGCGTATAGATCGGATAACTGGTCGGATGTCCGATACCGAGGGTATAGGCAACGGTTATGAACTCACCGGAATCGCCCCAAGAGACGGTTGGCGATAAGGTAGCAAGATAAATAACTAATGTAATAATAAAAACCAAAATGGCTATAAGTACGGGTGATTGTTTTGAGTGCATAAGATAGATACTATAATATACACTACCAACCCTCGGCAAGATAATTATAGGTTATGAAGATATTTATGGTTAATAGTATCGTTCGAATACAGCCAATGGAAAAAAACTATTACATTTGGAAACTCCCTTCCGAAAATATTTATATAACTAAAGTAAACTATCGTATAATTCAGGGAAGCTTGTCTCTTTTTCCTTAGAAATTGAGTACATCACTTTTTCTTTTTATGTAATATAGTTTTTGTCTTGAATCTTTTTAAAAATGAAATAGCGATTTCGGTCAAGAAATCAAATTGGCAATCTGCCAAATTGATCCGGTGGCTATTTAAGACGAGTATATCACCTATTTTAGGTTATTGCATTTATTGTTGTTAGACTAAGTATTGGAAGTTATAGTTTATATTCATGCAGGTAAGCATATAATTAAAACCACCTAAGGAAGCTTTTTGATGTATATAAAACCCTACCCTTTATTATAGGAATTCAATATGCTGAATCCATCTCGTTATCTTCCCACATAGGAGCGAACCGGTGGTTCGCTAGTCATCTTTTTTCTCCGGATTTATTCCCAGTATTCTATCAAACCATTACGGTACATTCGTACTATTAGCTTGCGAAAATACTCACTATTTAACAACCTCTGATTCTCGTTTGCTTTAGCCAAATTTGAGCTATTATACCCAGATCATTTTTCTATATTAATGTCAAATATCAAGTTCTTAATTCACAGTTACCCTTTTTTATTTTGCATTACTTATTATGCCTGCAATATTAAAGATTGAAGATTCATTTCATATCCTTCTCATATTTCGAAACAAGTCCGGCGCATACCTAGTGTGCCTTTAACCCACACTAGTTCCTCTCCGGTTTCGATCCAGTGACAAACTGGTTTCATTGTATAGTGTGTTTACTACTATATATGATTGTATTTATTTAGGTTATTTAAATAAACAATAT
>JBHGBB010000056.1:0-18697 GCA_041946755.1 bacterium
TTATAAATTTTCTCCGTACTTTTCCTATCGTTATGAACCTTGATAATATTTGGAGAGAAAACATTTTCATTAAAATAATTTATTCCTACTTTTTCAACCATTATATTGTGCATCGAAACCCTTAATAAATTTTCAATAATAAATATTATTCCATACCCAAATTCTTGCCTCTTTATTTGATCATTATTTAACATTTTTAATCCCAAATAATCAATAAGTAATTCTATATTCATTCTTCATTTTATTAATACTTAATTCAAAATACTTATCATTGTTTCATTTATGCAATATTTAAGTTATGTAGTTTAATACTTGCGATTTTATGAGATTTTGTATTTTTTGTCAAGGGCAATCTGATATAAAAGTGATTAGTTGTAAGGTGTGAGATATGAGTGAACATCTGATTACAGTAAAATAAACAACAACGATTACGGCAATATTTTCCTATCTGTAACTAGTCGACTTAACGATTGGAGAAGAAAGATGATATTACCATAAGAAATATTAGGTGGTTGTAGAAGATATTTCTTTCGGTTTTTTAAGTAATTCGACTAATCTGAGGATGATACCTATGATACTCATGAACCAAGCGATAGGGTATGGGAGAATAAACAAACCCCACCAGAGGGAATGGCCGGATTTACCGCCGAGACCACCGAGCATACTTAAAATAATCATTGCCCCGACTCCGAAAATAATCATACCTGAAGACCATAAAAATAGTTTCTGATATCGGCTTTTACCCACCATTGCACCGATAGCGATTAAAACGCTTCCCGGCAGAATAATAACTGACCCTTCTAACGGATCTACTGCACCAACCAGCATTAAAACCAAGCCAACAAAAACCAAAACGTTTGACCATAATTTGCGTGAGTTCATAGACTCATATTCCTTTCATCAACAATATATTATTTAGTATATAGGTTTGATTGGTTTCGCATCTTTTCATTGCGTATCTTTTTTCTCGGATTCGATATATGCCATCGGGACGGTTAACCGTAATTCCCCGTGTTGTATTGCAAGTTGATTTAGGTTCTGCTCTAATTTCAGAAATACCGGAGTTAACTCCCGTTCCGGGATAACTTTCATCCAATTCTCAAGGAATCCGCATCGAATAAAAGAATGCCGTAAAAACGCGCTGCCGGTTAAGAACCGCATCTTGAATTTATCTTCATGAATACAGACGATATTAAATCCATACGTTTGCAGGAATGGAATTAAAGTAGCTAGCGATGTTCGATGCCGAATATGGGTATCGAGTGTATCGACTAAATCCGATTTCCCTAACTCTACCAAGGTCGACTTGAAGAGGGTATAGAACTCATGCCAATGCCCTTGTAAATTGGTGGTCAAAACCAGCTTCCCGCAGGGTTTAAGTATCCGATAGCATTCGGATAGAACCGCAATTTTATTCTCGAAATTATTCAACCCTAAATTGGAAATGATTAAATCGATTGAACTCTCAGGTAACTTCGTTTGTGCAGCATCGGATTCGATAAACTCGACGTTAGTAATCCGGAAATTTTTCTGTTTCTCCCGACCGCGGGCGATAGCCGGAGCCCATGGGTCGACTCCATATACATAGCAAGTATCGCCTAACCGTTGCGCCAGTTCGAGGGTCGGGAATCCGGTACCGCACCCGATATCAACTACTTTCATATTCGGTTTAATCGGAAGATGGGCGAAGAGCAACATACCGAATGCTGCCGACCATAATGGGACTTCGTCATAGGTAGCAACAAATTCCGGGCCATAGTCGAATTTCGTATTCAGATAATCCGGGATATTATTGGCCATATACCTACATGCTTATATAATCCAAACCTGATACACTCACCATAACCAGATCCGGGTTATTTCATCTTAGTATATCAGCTGATATTGTACTGTCTTTTCATCTATGGAGTCAAGAATCGTAGTTTCGGTTAGCATTGTTGGAGAAGCATAATCACAACGCCAGTTATAACTTCAGAAAAAAGAAGTTATCGTAAGTGATTTCAGTTGGTAACAGAATCAATTTCTTTCGGTTTCCTAAATATTTCGATAAACCGGAAGATGATGCCAACGATAGCCATAATCCAGCCGATGGGATAAGGGAGCACAAACAGCCTCCACCAAAGAGGATGCTCGGAACGACCATCGAATCCACCATATCCACTTAAAGTAGACATCGCAACGGCTCCGAAAACGATCATGATTAATGACCATAATAAAAGCTGCCGATACCGGCTTTTATCAACCATCGCTCCGATTGTAACTAAAAGGCTCCCTGTGAAAATAAACATCCAAAATTCCAGTAGATCAACTGTTCCAATCAGCATAAATATTAATCCGAGTATAACCAAAATATTTGATGAACGTTTTTGCGGGTCCATTGTTTTTTTTCTCTTAAGCACCAAATAAATGAATAGCCCCGACTTTAAAGTCGGGGTATAAGATATCCAATATAACTCCGGGTTTTAACCCATATTAATTCTTGACTAAAGTCATATCTGGTTTATTCTTTTCGTCCACGGCTTAAAAGCCGTGGCTATTCATATTTGAAAACGATTAAATCAAAATCGGAATTTTAATACTGATACTTTTGGGATTCAAATATCCAAGATATTGTACTGTCCATTTACCTATGGAGTCAAGGACAGGAGTAAATGCAGTTGTTAGTTTATAGTTGTTAGTTGTTAGTAGAAAAAGAATCTTACGATGTGCATTTCGACTGATGATAGCGATATGGTGAAAAGAATAACGGTAATCTCTAAAATCCGATATTTCCGGAATTTGTAAGTCTAATATAATCAGAGAGCGGATCAGATTGGCAGGCTGCCAATCTGATCCCGGGGGGATTAGGTTCGGATACCTTAATTATTCGGATATGATATACTCAATGGATTAACTGGACTATTCATCGGCTGATTTTTCTTCGATTGAACGGTAACCATAAACTCCGGACCTTTAACCGGTTCATTTCCTTTAACTTCTACCTGAACAGTTTCGCCGAGAAATGATACCTGCCATTTCTTTGGTTTCGGAGGCGGAGTAACTTGAAAAGTATACTTACCTTGATTATCGGTAATCGCTTTCTCCTGATACCATAAATCTTCTGAGGGTAACTGCAGTTCTACCATCGCACCTGCTACCGGTACTGGTTTTCCATTAACCAACCTCATAACCGTTCCGGTTAATGCAACCCCTTTTTTCATCACCACATTCAGATTAGTTGAATCTGGGGAGAGAGCATATAAAAACGTCGGAGCATACCCTATTTTATCGAAATAAATATCATACCGGAGGTCGGATTCGCTATAAGGAATCAAGAACCGGCCTTGGGAGTCAGAATAATATGCGGGCATTATTCCCAATCGATGTTCACGAACCCAATTATTCCCATGGAGCTTTTCAAGACCGCAAATTTGGATTTTCACCCCTTCTAAAGGAACCTTATTTTCATCGGTTATTATTCCTATTACCGCTTGAATCGGTTCTGCTAAGGTAACAGGTAGCGATACCCCAATCAGAATCAGCACCATACTAACTAATTTAAATATCGGAAACGCCGGCATAAGTTATTCCCTCCTATAAATATTACCATTAATAACACCGGAATGAAACGATTTATTCAATATAGAGAACCTGATTCCCGCGGTTATAATATGGAGTTGAGTTTATAATCGAGCTATTAATTTTGAGTTTAAGCGGATTCAGAGTTGTGCTTTGACGAGGGATATCGGATATCCCTCGTCATACCTCCCTATAATCCCCGCTGCCAAACTGATTTAATCCCCATCTCGGTTTTGACCTTGATCTGGGGTATGATATAGGGATATCCGATATCCCTATATCTCACCCCGGGATGAAATCGGAATTAGAAAAGGATCAATTCACATTATAAGGAAAGGTTAACTCAAATAAATTCAGGATAGAACCAGGTTATATACTATATAACCTGGTATTTTTACTATCAAAATGACAGGTTCAAAAAAAGATTTTGGTAGAGATAATAATAAATCCGAGTTATTTTGGGTAGATACCAATTAATTTCATGATTCCGCCATGCATCTTATGGAACCAATTGGAGTTTGGTAGGAACATAAACATACAGAAACCAGTAATCAGATTCAATCCTCTCTCTTCAGCGCGATAAATCGCCCGGGTATCGGAAACCCCACCGGCGACATGCCGATGTAACCAGATATCTTTAATTCCGGCGTCCGCGCAATCGATAACCGCTTGTTCGGTTTTATCTTCAGATAAGAGAATTAGCGCTCGTTCAGGAACGGGCATAATCTCTTTAATATTCTGATAGCATTTAACGCCATCAAGTTCAGCGATATTCGGATTGACCGGGATAGCGGAATAACCTTGTTTAATTAATTCTTTATACAACATCCGGGAATATTCTTTCTCATTCCGGGATGCGCCGATAACCGCAATCCGTTTTACTGCTAAAAATTCATTTATTCTCTGTTTCGTTACCTTCGCCATAATATCTCCATAAAAATAAAAAAATCAACCGCAAATTGAGTTAATTAAACAAAATAAACAGATACACCTATTCCGCTATCCGAACTCATCAATCCGCAATATTTATCGTGACTACTTTATTCTCTCGTCTCGCCTGTTCCGCCGCAAATACCATCAGATGGGTTTCCAAGGTCTCTTTCGGTCCGGATAGAATCAAGTTCGGATCATTCTTAGTTACCGCCGAGATAAACGATTTCATCAGTTCAAAATCGCCGCCATCATGCCCTTGCAATACCGAATGCTGGGCTTCATCCGGAACAATTTCTTTCCAGGTATCGGTTAAGAAATCAAAATGGCGAAGTTTAATCCCATCGCCGACCAGCATACCCATCGTCCCGAAAATCCGCACCTGTCTCGGGGCAATATCAGTAAACGCGGTCATGGTAAACGATGCGGTCCGGTTGCCTTCAAACATCAGGTTAACCACCTGATTATCGACCACATCATTATCGCAATCATAAACGCACCGGCCATACGGTCCCTGCTGCAACGCTTGAGTAATTCCCGATTCGGTAACATCGAGAGTTAAAACATTCACCGGCCAAGTAGTCACTCCGCGGGATAATCCGCCGAGATATAACCTTTTGGCAGAATAAGGACATAATGGTTCGATACCGCATTCCAGACATCGGTTCCCTGCACCGGCAGGTTTCTCTTCTTTCCGGAAATGTTTCAACGCCCCGAAAGAATGCGCTGCTAAACAAGAAACGCCCATGATATATCGAATCCAATCGAGGTCATGACAACTTTTCGCTAACAGCATCGGCGACGATTCTTTTTCATTCCGCCAATTCCCGCGAACAAACGAATGCGCTTGATGCCAATATCCGACCGGTTCCAGACTTTGGATATTAACCACATCGCCAATAACTCCGCGAGTGACCACCTCTTTCACTTTCCGGGTATATCGGGTATACCGCATGTTATGACAAACCGCAAATATTTTGGGTGATTGCAGAACCCGGTTAACAATCCGCCGGCAATCAGCTTCGGTTGGCGCCATCGGTTTCTCTAATAGAATATGATATCCTTTATCCGCACAGGCTACTGCCGGGTCGACATGCATTTTATCCTGGGTTGCGATAATTGCCACCTCAGCAAATTTCGGCCGATCAAGTAATTTCCGCCAGTCATCAACCGCATTTTCCGGAGTGATTTGATGCTCAAGCGCCATCCGATTCCGAAATTCTACTCGCGGTTCAGCAACTGCAACAACTTTCGCCAACTCCGGATACGCTTTTGCATAAGTACTATATTGATATCCCCGGCCGCCGGCACCGAGAATAATGATTGAAATAGGAGCCATTATGGTAAGCCTTTCGTATAATAAAAACCATGATTTTGAGTAATTATTATACCATATTGTATTAGGAGAATCAGGGTTAGGGAAAATGCAAAAAGGAGGAGTGAATCATCCTCCTGCGCTACTGTAGCTTCGGAGAACAGGTTGACTCACCCGCAATTCGGGCAAGGCATACCTAGCCCCTACCGGTAGAAATTATATTCAACATGCTGAATATTTCAAAAAATAACGCCGGCTGTCAGCCGGTATCGTAAATAATATAGAATAGGCAGGCTAACAGCCTGCGATACTTAAATTGTCACTTGCATCGTATGCCAGTTGATTATGCCTTTGGGGTAAGGATACTAGGTATCAGAGTATGTTGAGGAAAGGATAACTTTATCTCGCGCCGGCATTTAGGAGGATTTCCTGGATATCCTGCCGGTTGCGTTCGATCGCATAATCTAACGCAGTCATTCCTGCCTGATTTTTAACATTAACCTGCGCACCATGTTGGAGTAACAGTTTAACGATTTCCAATCTACCGAATTGCACCGCTTTCATTAACAAGGTATATCCCATATCATCGGTCGCATTAATATCCGCACCTTGAATAGTAATCATAATTTGTATCTTCTGAATATTCCCGATAGTAATACATCGGGATAACTCTTCATATCCATAATTTTCATTATGCTCTATTCCAGGGATAATATCGGATTTATGATAATTAAAATATGGTGACATAATATAAAATCGGTAAATTTGTAGCGATATTTTAGCAGAAACAGTAAGTTTATACAAATTACCGCCGAATTAATTTTACATAAATATAATCCATTTACCACCAAATATTACCTGAATACCGGCGTATATTCATCGAGCTGACATCGGCTCTGGCGCAAGACAGACAAAGGATTGAGGTTGGTAGACCTATGTTTTCCGGATATTGACATCACCCGCATATCGAGCTACTATATTTTATAGGAATCTGGTATCAAAAATTAACAATTATAAATCTAAGGAGTCAATTGTATGAATAAGAAAATCGTAGTCACATTCATTATTAGTGCCCTATTTTGTTTAAGTATCTTTGCCGCAGCAGATGAACTACTGCTACCCGGGAAATTCTCCGGGACGATTACTTATAGCGGAACCAGTACCGGTTCTGCATATATACTTATTTTTACTGAATCGACTTTCGATGAACAGACCACCATATTGCCATTACCCGCGTTCGGAGCATATACCGTAATTAATCTAATTCCGGGAACCTATTATATGGCAGTATTACTCGATTGTAACGGAAACCATGACCTCGATCTTGGCCATGAACCGCTTGGCGCGTATGGCGGATTCTATCAACCGACACCCATCGTGGTTACCAGCGGCGGGAATACCCAGAACATTAATGTAACTTTATCGAATCCGCCTACCGGGGATACTATTTCACCGATAGTCGTTTCAATCAGTCCGGTTAATGGCGCTACCAATGTTCCGACTACTACCCGAACTTTTTCGTTCACCTTCAGTGAAGCGATGTGGATTGATATCGGTGAAGGAACCAATCGGATAACCGATTATGGGGAGAGTTTTTCTCATTCCTGGAGCAGCGATGGAAAAACCTTAACTTACACTTCGGATGTTGATTTACCGAGCAATACCACCTTAGTCTGGATGATTAATAATAATCCGCAAGGCATGCGGGATATGGCTGGGAATCCCTGTATTCCGAAATCCGGTGCGTTTTCTACCGGGGCAAACCTTAATGTCGGCGGATTTAAAGGCACCATATCTTATTCCGGTTCCAGCACCGGCAATATCGGGATTTATGTTTCGAGTGACCCATTCCTGAATGAATTAGTCGCATTCAGTTTAATCAGTTCTCTCGGTCAATATAATATTTCAAACCTGATCCCCGGCACTTACTATGCCGCCGCGGCAATGGATATCAATAAAAGCAATATTCCGGATTTAGGGCATGAACCGATGGGAGTGTATGGCAGTAGTCTCTATCAACTAACCCCGATAACTGTTACCGCCCATGCAACCACTGCAAATATTAATATCACCCTGACCAACCCGGTTGCCGGAGATACTACTCCACCTATTTTAGTTTCATCGAATCCGGCAAACGGCGCATATAATGTTTCGACAGTAATCCGCGTGGTTTCGTTCACATTCAATGAACCAATGTGGATAAACCCTTCAATCCGTTGGGACGGAATCGATTCGAATAATGTAATTTATTCCTGGTCTACCGATGGCAGAATCTTACTCTGCACTTTCCCGAACCAGTGGTACCAGAACATCTCTATTACCTGGACCTTGAACCCGGATGATGAAAATTACCAAATGACCGATATGTCCGGTAACACCCTGCCGACTACAACCGGCAATTTCACTACCCAATCGATCGGGAATATCCCGGATATTAAACTGAATATCGCTAGAACCGAAACCGATGTATTCCAGTTAACCAGTTATCTCTTGGCGGGAGGGAGTCCAACCTGGGTCTGGGATTCACATACCACTTTTGCTAATATCTACATTGATAATAGCAATTACGGTATGACCGATTATTTAACTCCACTGCAATGGACGGCTGGTCTGGATACGGTAACGTTCGTTGCCCCGGGATATGGAAATGACGAATCGATTTTGCGATATTCCAGTTATGTATTCAACGGCAGATTACCTTCAGCTTTGGTTGATAACGGAAAAAAAGTTTCGAATTGCAGTATCCCGCTATCCAATTATTTCGTAAATCTCGGTGCATCGCCGCTCGGTCCGGCATTATACTCCGTAGAAACCGTGCGATATAGTAACAGCGCTGATACCGGGAAACTATCAGTCTCATTTAGCGGTGATACCGTTCGCATCGGAGCGAATAAAACGTTACTCGGTACAGCAGATATCGTAGTTAAAGTATATACTACTACCGCTAACGATTGGGAAAAAGAAATTATTAAAGTATTTGAAATTGCCAACACCTATAACCAGTTCTCTACCGGTAGCGATACTACCCAATGGTATTATCAAGTTTATGCCGATGGTACCGGTCCCGGAGCGATATCCTGGCAATCAACATTCAGTGATGCTACCGGCATCCTGAGAATCAACCAGAAACCGGGTGAAAAAGGGAAAATCAGCCAGATATTTAATGTACCAGCTCCCGGCTGGTATACTGCAGAAGCCCGGGTCGCTACTGATATATCGAACCCGGCGAAACAGCAGAAATCATATCTCTATTTACAGCAGTTCAGCCAGAGCTCGGTTATCACCGCTTGTGCGAATCAAGTAATTGCCAGTAGCGCCGGCGGATTCGGAAATGCGAACACCTGGAAAACCATGAAAATTTCATATTATGCTACCGGCACTATCCTCGGTGTACAGGTGGTGGCGATTAATCCGAGCAACAGCGGAGTTACCAGCAATATGTATATCGATAACATTTATGTATATCCTGCAAGCCCGGAAGTAGGTCGGGCATATGGCGCCAGTAATGTGGTGATCAACAATGGCAGTTTCTTTAATGGCGATACCAGCAACTGGCTGATTCAGGTCTATGCCGATGGCAGCGGTACCGGAACCTGGGATGTAATCAATGCAATCGACCCGGATAACTATGATGACCATTGGCAAGTGTTGCGCGGAATCCAATCCGGTGGACAGAAAGCGAAAGTAAGTCAGGTGGAAGACTTGCATTATTTTGTTTCCGGATCGGATAGAAATGCGGCTCCTTCCGCCTGGGTATATAGCGGCGCAACCACTCAGAGCCAGACCCAAAAAGTATATCTCTATCTCTATAGTTATAATACTTCTTATAGTACTGTTATCGAAAGCGGAAACGCGATTCTCTATGCCGGCCAATGGACTCCGGGGCAATGGACCCATCTCCAATTTGGATATACTCCAATGACACTGTATAATGCTATCCAAGTAGTAGGCATCAATCCGAGTTCAAATCCAAGTCAGGCGATTTATTTCGATGACATCGCACTGAATGTTGATAAAGATACCTATCTCTATTGGGACCACTCCTTATTCTAAATCGAATTCGAATATCGAATCCCGAAATCCGAAACAGAAGGTATATTGAGCAAGTTGGAAACTATCCAACTTGCTCTTTTTATTTGCTAATATTCCTCTTTTCCCCCTCAATTATCATCGGATATATCCTGCATAATCAACTGATTTTATTTAGATTAGATAATTAAATAAAATATTTTCTAATTTTTAGTATTCTTTATGTGTCTACTATATATAGAGACCACTGCTGTGATTGGAGTAGCAGCAGCGCGTTCCCCTCTCAAAATCCTCTACAGGTAGGGGTAGCATCCCTTACTCAAGAGCGGGTTTAGGTTTGATATTATTTTTGCAGAAAGGAAAGTAATCCGCTTTATCTTGAATAAGGGACTACTCCTACTAAAATATATTATGGAGGTAACATAATATGAACTACCGACCGCTATTTACCTTGTTAATATTAACATATATAGTTAGTATGTTTAATCTTGTTAATGCAGCTTGTTATCTAAACAGTAATGGCGATTTTACGGAGAAAAGTGATCTCGATTACTGGTGCTGGGAGAAATATGGTAATGGCACCAACCCGGGAACGTTATGCTGGATGAGTACAGAACAATCAGCCGTGGTAGCACAAATCCAGACCCAAAAAGGGAAATTATCCCAGGTATTCTCGGTCCCCAGTTCCGGTTGGTATACTGCCGTTGCAAAGGTTAAAACTGATATAACCGACGTTAACAAACAACAGAAAGTATATTTATATCTGCAGGAGTTGGATGCCAATACTACGGTAGTCGCTACTGCAAGCCAGGTTCTACAACCCGGCGGCGGATTTGGTGAAGCTTATGTTTGGAAACAGCTGCAAATTTCGTTTTATACTCATGAAACCATATTAGCGGTACAAGTAGTCGGCATAAATATTTGCGGTGTTGGAACTATCGCGCATTTATGGATGGATGCTATTTGGGTCTATGCCGGTGCACCGAAAGCTACCATGCAACTCGGATTAAACAATTCGAGTTTTAGTTCAGGAACAGGTTGGTGGGATTATCAGGTATATGCCGATGGTACCGGTCCCGGTACCTGGAGTATCTGCAATTGGTGGTATGATTTTAGAAAAGTATTAGAAGGACTGCAAGCCGGAGGTGAAAAAGGGAAAATCAGCCAGCTCTATAGTGCATCAACCGAAAATACCATCGCTTCGGTTTGGGTATTTAGCGGTGCTTCTACGATGAATACCACCCAGAAAATATATCTCTATATCTATAGCTATGATAGCGGATATACCAAAATTATCGAGAGTGGAAACGCGACACTACAAGCCGGAAAATGGGCTCCCGGGCAATGGCATCAGCTCCAGTTCGGATATTTCCCTTCAACCGAATATAATGCGGTGCAAATTGTGGCTATAAATCCAACCGGAAATCCAGAACAAGCTATCTATTTCGATAATATCAAGCTTTGGATTAATGAGGAATACTAGATACTATATGATTCTGTTATCGAAAAGAGAAATACCTTATATAAATGAATGAGGTCTAGTAGACCTTTTTTTTTAGTTATTTTCCTTCGAAATGTATTTATTTCAATATAATTAATCTATTCTAAAGTATTGATTATATTACGGTTATTGAAATAAGTAAAATATTTTATGATTTTTTGCCTTTTTGCTGTGTCTATTATATATGAGACCACTGCTGTGATTAGAGTAGCAGCAGTGCGTTCCCCTCTCAATATCCTCTACATGTGGGGGCGGAACTTAAATCCGCCCCCATAGATAAATTGAGATATTCATATTTCTCGGAATTTGATATTACAACAAACCATAAGCCGGCTTCTGCAGTTACAAAGATGCCTAGCGCTCATCAGAAATATCCAGTATCGGTATTACTTAACTCGAAACGGTGGATAAAACTATGCAAGCATGGTTAAGCTTCAAACCGGTTTTTAACATCCGGCTGCTAAAAATAATATATATAAGTTTACCAATATTATTTTTTATACTTCTTATTATCAATGCCTGGGAATGTGATGATGCCTACATCACATTTCGAACGGTAGATAATTTTGTTAACGGATATGGGCTTCGATGGAATGTTATTGAACGGGTACAAACCTATACCAATCCCTTATGGATGTTAGTGGTATCAATAATGTATTATTTTACCCGGGAGATATATTACACGAGTATAATATTATCGATCATCGTTTCGCTATTCGCAGTTTTATTATTTTACTTTAAACTGTGTGACTCCTATAAATCCGCTATTTTGGGATTGATTGTTCTATCTTGTTCAAAAGCATTTATTGATTTCACAACTTCTGGATTAGAAAATCCATTATTATACTTATTATTAGTAGGATTCTTTTATCAATACTATAAATCAGCATTAAATCTCAAGACTTTTTTTATCTTAAGTTTATGTATCGGTTTGAGTGTTACGACGAGAATGGATTCAATCCTTTTATTTTTTCCTGCTGTTTTGTATTGTTTGTGGCAGCTACGAAGTAAAAAGAGCATCCTCGTTTTTCTCCTGGGATTTACCCCGTTTATCTTCTGGGAAATATTTGCTATTTGGTATTATGGATTCCCTTTTCCCAACACCGCTTATGCAAAACTATTTCTGGGATTTAGTGAAATTGAGAAAATGGTGCAAGGGGTATATTATTTTACTAATTCCTTTACGCATGACCCGATAACATTGGTTATTATCGGATTAGCAATAGGTTTTACCTGGTTTAGTTTTCGTTCTCAGAAAGATTATCGATACTTCTTTCACGCTTGCGGTATTATCTTATATCTCCTATATATTTTGTTAATTGGCGGGGATTTTATGAGTGGCCGCTTTTTCGCGGTACCATTTTTAAGTGCGATAATTCTTTTCGTTATAATAAAACCAAAGATATTGCCATATCAAGAAACCGCTAAACTGATATTTGCCCTATTAGCTTTAATTTTCAGTTTATTTTGGCCTTATTCTCCGATATTAAGCGGAATACAATATCATAAATCAAATGCCAATTTAATTGACCGCCATGGTATCGCTGACGAACGGAATTTTTATTATTCCGGTACGGGGCTTTTATGCAATATTTGCAATCAACATGTAGATATCTATAATTTAATCAATCTCGGTAAGCAGATTCGAGAAAAAAAAGTTAAAGTGTATGTTTATGGTAGCATCGGTTTTGTAGGGTATTATGCCGGACCGCAAACAATCATCGTAGATCAAAACGCGCTGAGTGACTCCTTACTCGCGCATCTCCCTCCCCATAAGACCATAAGTTATCGCATCGGCCATTTCTGTAGAGTAATTCCGCTTGGATATTATGGAACATTGCTGACTGGCAAAAATATGATCCAAGACAAAAATCTGGCGGTATATTATGACAGACTGTGCATTATCACCCGGGGAACCCTGTTTTCCTCTAGCCGCTTGAAAACAATCTGGGATTTCAATACCGGAAAATATAATTATCTTATCGATTTCTATTATTACCGGAATGCTCCTACCATTGAGCATTTGATTAAAGGGATTAATTACAAAAGACATAACCAAATTCTGGATGCTGAACAGGAATTTAAGTTGGCTATAAACCTCAATCCGGATAATGCCATGGCGCATGATCGGTTAGCAAGAATATATTTTTCCCGGAAGCAGTATCCTGCAGCAGAAGCTGAATTTAGAACGGCCCTGAAATTAAACCCATATTTAGTAGTAGCATATAACAATCTTGGTAAGCTCTATTTAGCTCTCGGAAGGTATCAAGAAGCCACATCCCAATTTGAACAAGCAGTTCATCTTGATCCATTACGAACCGAATTTCAACATAATCTTGCCCTAGCGAAAAATCCAAAGCAGCGGTCTTGATAGTTTATTCATCCCAAGCTTGGTGTTATAATCAAAGCTGCGTTTAATATCAATTCCAAGATTTAGGTGCAAATCCGGTTTATCCCTCTAGCAGACTATTCTTTTTATAGTATAAAATATGAACTCTACCGGAAATAAATAAGGATATTGTTTTCTTTAGTTATTTTAGTAATACTTGTATTTGAGTATTGATATTTATTATCGGGGGTTAATTATGAAAATTAATACTAGAATCTTTTTAAGTGTGATATTGTTTGTATCTTTCGGTATCTCATCTTCTCTGGCGGAAGTGAAGAATCCGCCACCAGGATTTGCGTCACCATTTGGGCTTGGTGGCGCAGCGTATTTCCATATGCAGCATTCCCCGGAGGTTTGGGATGCCGGAGCGAAACAACATCAACTATTTAATCTATCTGGCGCGAAATGGGCAAGGCAGGATTTCTGGTGGGGTAGTATTGAAACCAGTCAAGGGAAGTTCGATTGGGGGTTCCCGGATAAGGTCGTCGTCCAGTATCGAAATTATGGGATCAATCTGTTTCCGATAATCTGTTATGGTTCCGCTTGGCAACATAGCGAAGCACCGACTACTGCTGCAGAGCGACAGCTTTGCGCGCGATACACTTATCTTCTAGTCAGTCGATATCGAAATACCGTTCATGCCTGGGAGATTTGGAATGAACCGAATATTCTACCGTTCTGGTCACCGAAACCTAACCCGGCAGATTATGCTGCCCTTTTAAAAGAATGTTATATCGCAGCGAAAAACGCCGACCCGGATTGTATTATTGTTGCCGGCGCGTTGGCCGGAGTAGATGAACAGTTCCTGCGTGGAATGTATCAGCATGGTGCAAAAGGTTATTTCGATGCCATATCATATCATACCTATGGCCAGAATCCGCCAGAACATTATATTCAAAATGAAATCAATACCCTCCGGAAAATTATGGCTGAGTTCGGCGATAATAAACCGATTTGGATGACTGAAACCGGATATTATACCGGGCCGATGGGGATATCGGAAGACCAACAGGCGAACTGGATTGTTCGCAGTCATCTGAATTGGTTAAGTGCTGGTACCGATAAAATATTTGAATTAACCCTACTCGATTGGACTGATGACCCGCATACTCCGGATGCAACTTCGTTTCGTGGACTCGCCCATCGTTCATTTGTGCCGAAACCATCGTTTTTTGCGTATCGAACCATGGTCGAAGAATTGGAAGGAAAAGAATATTATGGGAATCCAAACCTAGCAGCAGATGTATATAGTCTGATTTTCACAGCAAAAGGATACCCGTATACAAAATTGCCGAACGCTACCTTAGTGCTCTGGACAGATGATAAGAAAGAGAAAACCATATCCTTTGATCCCGGTGCATATGTTGTTTTCATCCGTAAGCTTAATGGTGATCGGGAATTGGTTAAGATAGATTCGAATCATCAGATTCAAGTTAAGACTACCGATGCACCGATATATATCGAGGGAATAGGAGAGAAACTTTTACTGCAATCGCAGTTGGTTAAACTCGATAATACCTCCCGCCAGCTTGCATATCTGGCAGAGAATACCGTTACACTGCAATTTTATAATCCATTAACCACTTCGCTGCAAGGTGGGATTATGCTGTATATCAATAAACCAAACCTTGAACTGGACCGGAAGGCTATCCATATCGAATTGGCGCCGAAAGAAAAGAAAGAAATATATTATACCATTCCTAAATCCGATTGTACTCGTTTCGGGGAAACCGAGTTGGTAATCAACTTTTATACTAATGATAGTACTTTAGGTAATATCGTCAGCTATGAAAAAGTTGATATCGTTAATCCAATAAAGATTCGGTTCTTACCGATAACCTCAACTCTTACTCCTTATTTTAGTATCCAGCTCCAGAATTATTCCGGGAAGGATATTACCGGGATGCTACATGTAGCACTTGATACCCCATTCGAATATCAATGGGAACAGAAGGTAAGTTTATCCGATAAAACCACTGCTGCTTATCTGTTCGGCTATGAATTGAATATGATTGAACCGATGGTACCGCATCATTTAACCGTAACCTTTACCGGTTCAGGATATTCGGCAACCACTGAAAAAACCTATACCTTCATTATGGCACCCAAATTAACCCAGCCGATTAAAATTGATGGCGATTTGACTGATTGGAAAGGGATATCTCCGGTAGTTAAACCTGCTGATTTGAAAGTCGAGTTCTTCAATAAGAGTGGATATACCGGTCCGGATGATATCTCCGCGACCGCATATCTGGGTTGGACTACCGGGAAACTCTATATTGCTATCGATGTAACTGATAATAGCATTGTTCTCCCGAACTCACCTACGGTTTGGGACCAGGATTCGCTCCAAATAGCGATTGATGGGTTAAACGATGCCCAACCCGGCGCTGGATTTGATAATAATGATTTCGAATTCGAGATTGCCTTAACCAAAAATGGAAAGAACTATATTGCTGCCGGGCAATATCCTGCCGGTCGTATCGAATCGATAGTCTCTGAGAAAGTCCAGGTAGCGATTAATAAGAAGCCGGATAGTAAAGGATTGATTTATGAACTGCTGATTCCGGAAGAGGTGGTAACTCCATTAAAGTTAGAGAATGGCAGGATTTTCGGATTTGATTTTATCTTGAATGATAACGATACCGGGATGCGGAAAGGTTGGCTGGAACTAACACCCGGTATCGGCTGGGGGAAAGAACCGGCTTTATACCATGATGTTATTCTTGTAGAATAACATCATGGTCATTTTAAATTTTAAATTTAGCATTCTAAATTTAGCATTTTAAAAACATACGAAAGGCTAAGTCATGGATAAGAGAGAAGAATTGGCAAATCGATTATTGGAAAACATCTTGGAGGACAACTATTACGTTCAGGTAGTTCACCGGGGGCAAATTATGAAGAAGCGTGCGGAGCGGAATCCAAAGCGGATTTCGCGCATAAATTAGGTATTGTTCTAAAGGAATTAAAAGAAACAAGATATTGGTTACGAATTGTCTGTAGAACGGAAATAATAAAACCTAGCTTGGTAGATTCGTTGCTAAAAGAATGTGAGGAACCCTGTGCGATTATTGCACAAAGTATCCTCACCGTAAAGCGCAGTTAAATTTGAAATGCTAATTGCTAAATGCTAAATTTGCAATGATCTTTTACCACAGTATCGGCCTGATATCCATCTTATACGAGAACTGGCCGTAGTATAAATTCACATCATCATATTCCAGTTCCCCGCGCTGGAAATCGACCGTATCCGACCTCACTGCATTCTTCGGTGGAAATAACGGGATTCCATGGTCTTTATTAGCTACCAACCGGAATGGGTCCATATTACCGAAATAGAAATCATGCAATTCTTTCTTCTGGTCATCAGTTAATCCTTTCGCATATCGGGTAAAATGGATACTCCGATGCGGGTCGACCGGTACCCAGCCATACGGTGCGAGATATATTTCCGCCCAATCATGCATGCCGGAACTTTCCCGGACTGGATACATAGTCCAAGACGTCTGCCATCGGGCAGGGATACCGTTCATCCGGCATAAGGTGATAAACAGCATTGCTTCTTCACCGCAATCTCCATACCGGCGCATGAACGTAGTTTTACTAATATTCCGGATAGTGCAATATTCATGGGCATAACTATATTTGATATTATTCCCAATCCAGTCATAAATCTTTTTCGCTTTTAGATAAGGATTAGTTTCATTCCCGATAATCTCTTTCGATATCTGGTCGAATTCAGGGATAAACATCACATGCGGCGGCTGTTCTTCCAGATATTTATCGATCGCAGGATTGCCTTGAGGATACGGCACTACTTTATTCGGATCGATACGAGAGTATACCGAATATACTTTAAACTTATATTCCAGTTCGAATACTACCGGTTTATCTTTTTCCGCTACCTGCTCAAAATATATCGCGCGCATATCCTGGTCAGGTTCGCCAATCCATTTCGGTACCGGACTCGATTTTAGGAAATGCAACTCCTGCTGTTGCGGCCGGTTGGTAGGATATGGCATCCAGCATTTAACGATTTTCCCGGCTGGGATAGCCGTCGATTCGGTAGAAATCGTCATTTTAACCTTATAGGTTTTCGGATAGATATAGCGGTCGAATGGATGCTCTTCCGCCTCTTTCCGAATCTTCTGATATTCTTTCCAGACCGATTTATCGTATTTATCGGTGGTTGGACCGATTTCTCGAACCGCTATTTCCGGATACCGCCAGATCAGGTTGCTGACACTCGCGCCGAAATAATAGGTTTTCCCATCGATAACTTTCGAATCGAATTTCTTTTCCTGTTCCCAATTAGTGAATTCTTCCGGCGAGAAATTAGCGATCCGGGTTTTTAATGCCGCTAATAAGTCTACTCGGGTTAATGAATAATCTTTTTGAATCCGGTTCAATCGTTCGATTTCCCAAAGTAATTCTTTTTTTTCAGCATCTGATAGCGTTCCTTTAGCGATTTCATCTTGTACTACTTGTTTAGCAGCGGTAAACTGCCCTTGTTGTTCCAACTCAGCTAATTGCGATTTCAAATCTATCCCCTCCCCGAACGCTATGGTTCCGAATATTAAGGTTAAAATGAGACTACTTAATGCGATTGATACGATTACTTTTCCCAACTGCATAATTTATATACCTCCTGTTGGATTCTTATAGTAACTCATTATATCATTTGCTGCATTAGGTTTGCTAGAGGAAATGGGTTGTCTGATTTGTTGTTATTCTCGATTCCTGATTTTATTATGCCCTATTCGTATAGCTATTTGGATTCCCGCATACGCGGGAATGACATGCGGGTGATAGCTTTCATTCCAATCTTTTTATCATTTTATTCCTGTCCTTTTTTCGTGTCATTCCTGCCTTTTTTTTATGTCATTCCTCTCCTTTTTTCGTATTATTCCTGCCTTTTTTTCGTATTATTCCTGCCTTTTTTTCGTGTCATTCCTGCGAAAGCAGGAATCCA
>JBHGBB010000057.1:0-18634 GCA_041946755.1 bacterium
ACCGAACGAGATAATATCTCGTTCGGTCTTACTCCGGGGGGAAGAAATAGCAGAAAAATTACATTTATGCAGTAAATAGGAGACGATTAATGAGATAACCGCAGTAATACCATGGGTTCAGCTTGATGAGAATATGATTTAAATAAATAATTGTCCATAAAATCAGTTATAAAGACTGCAAAACTGATTTCTATCAGAATATTCCACCTGATTTTATTATCTGGTTTGATGAATCAAACCCCTACTTCATGCAGTAGGGATTTAATTTATTGAATCCAATTATTGTTGGAAGGCTAGACAGGATTATTCTACGATAGGAGTAGATGATTTATTTGAATGAATTAAGAGTACTAAGTATATCCAAATCAATATTACCGGATAAAACTTAAACGACATCAATAGAATACCGATATCAGATCGGAATAAATCACTCCAGAAGTTGAATTGAATTGCCATGATGAGATATAAAATCGAAATATAGGTAATAGATTTGAGTGATATCTTATCGGATTTTAACCAGAAATCAAATAAGCATAATAGAATCAAGAAGAAATAAACTAAATAATGGTCCCAGAGCAAACTCGAGATCAAAAGTGCGGTTATTAACAATAGCGAAAAATCAGTTTGCATAGTATGCAAACTGATTTTTTGATTCTTTTTCGGATAGGTTACCCAAAATGAAATGATAATTATAACGATTGAAAATAGAGCACTTACTATTTTCGCCAATCCCGGAACATCTATAATAGGGCTGGTTACCGGATTCGATGAGAATAACCGCAACACCAGCGCATGAAACGATTGGTTTGCCGGTTCGACATCAAACCGCTGTTGAAATTGGGACCAGGTAGATTGGCCATAACTCATCTGAATTAATAAGGGTCCATAATCTTGATATATCGATACTCCTTGAATCATTAGACTTAATAAAACTAAAATGATTATTGCTGCAATAGCACTAATTGCAACCCGATATTCTTTTTTCCATAAAAAGAAAAGAATCAATAATCCGGGGAAAAGTTTAGTTAACGTTGCAATCGCTAAAATCACTCCCGCACCAACTGGTTTCTTCTTGGTATAAAGATACCAAGCTAAACTAATTAGAAATAAAATGAATAAATTCAGTTGTCCGGCGGTAAGGGTTCGATATAATGGTGCGAAACTGAATGATATTAAAAGCGAAACCGCAATATATCCCAGTTTATTTTTAGAATTGAACGATAAAATGATAAATAGAAATGACAGAATGAGAAAAAGATGGTTGCATATGAACCAGACTAATTGCGCATCAGGATATGAGAATAGACTTAACGGAATAAAAAAGAGTGCGACAATCGGCGGATAGACAAACGGGTTAAGATGCTGAATTCCCAAGGCTTGTGCGGTTGGAAATAGCAGTTCCGGTGAATAGAAGCTTTTATGTTGTGTTGCTAGATAAGACCCGAGATAGAGATGGGCGAAATCGTTTCCGTGTAGGTTTGGATACACGGAAACGATATTATTCTGAATATATAATCCCGCGAGAATGATGATGAGCCCTATCAGAATAGGCTTTTCATAATTCATTTACAAAATATTGAACGCAGATAACCGCAGATGGTATAGATAACTATAAACTAAACTTGAATTACTCTGCGAAAATCAGCGGCCTAAAATTTATTTATTAACAATTTGTTTCAGTTCCCGGCCGGCTTTAAACACCGGAACTTTTCGGGCTGGAATAGCGGCTTCAACCTTGGTTTTCGGATTCCGGCCAACCCGCGCAACCCGCTGTTTTACTAGGAACACACCGAAATCGCGCAACTCGATTCTATCCCCGGCAGCAAGCGCATCTTTCATGGTTTGAATTACCGTTTCAACTACATTTTGCGCATCTTGTCGCGGGATTTTTGCGGCTTCAGCAACCTTATCAATCAGGTCTGCTTTAATCATAAAAATCGCCCTCCTATAAAAAATATTGATTATATTGATTTTACAAGAGGTCTATATCATTTGTCAATAGAAAAAAAGACAAATTTAGTAAAATAAGTAAAAAATCGGTCGGAAAGAAATTAGAATACTCAGTAATCAGGTAGAATCAAATAGCTATTTTAGCCTTATTTGACATTGGATTTTGTGGGGTTAGCTTTCCGTGTTTTACTCAGGTACTCGTTCATCCCTTTCATCGCGCAGTATTCACCGCACATGGTGCATACATCGGATTCTGATGGTGGACTTTCCTGTCGCATCTTGCGTGCCCGTTTCGGGTCGATAGCATATTCCAGCATCTTCTCCCAATTCAATGATTTCCGGGCTTGTGCCATCTTATTATCCCAATCCATAGCGCCGGGTAACCCTTTAGCAATATCAGCCGCATGGGCAGCGATTCGGGTAACAATAACTCCTTCATACACTTCTTCGATGGTCGGGAGACGCAGATGTTCGGATTTGGTTACATAACATAAGAAATCTGCACCGGTAGTTGCGGCAATTGCACCACCAATCGCTGCGGTAATATGGTCATATCCGGGAGCGACATCGGTTACTAGCGGGCCAAGGACATAGAACGGCGCTCCTTTACATAGCTGCTTTTCAATCTGCATATTGGTTTCAATCTGGTTTAATGGGACATGGCCGGGTCCTTCAATCATGACCTGAACTCCGGAATCATAAGCGCGTTTGGTAAGCTCACCAAGAATAATTAATTCTTCTATTTGCGATCGATCAGTCGCATCGGATAAACATCCGGGCCTAAATCCATCGCCTAAACTTAAGGTGATATCATATTTTAAGGCGATTTCTAGCAATCGGTTATAATGTTCATAAAACGGATTCTCTTGTTCATTATAAATCATCCATTCCAAAGTTAACGCGCCACCCCGACTGACCACATCGGTTATTCTGCCTTGCTCTTTCATGGCATCCAAGGTTCGCCAGGTGACTCCGCAATGGATAGTCATGAAATCGACACCCTGTTCCGCTTGTTTAACCACTTCTCCGAATAACTCATCTACCGTTAATTGCACTACTGCACGCTGGTTCTGTTTTGCAATTACCGCAGCTCCATAAATTGGTACCGTCCCTACCGGTACCGGGCTGTTTTTAATAATCGTTGCCCGGATATGGGAAATATCTCCGCCAGTACTTAAATCCATAACCGTATCAGTTTTCGCTTCCAAAGCGGCGTTAAGTTTTTTCAATTCATTTTCTAGGCTAGGGATATCCGGAGAACTACCGATATTAGCATTAACTTTGGTTCTGGTGCCTTTCCCGATTACACAAGGTTGGCTGGGTGAATGGTTGGAATTAAAAGGTAACCCAAGTTGACCAAGAGCAATCTGGTCTTTTACCCAGGCAGCATCCAAATTCTCTAATCGGGCGACTAATTCCATCTGCGGAGTGATGATGTTCTTTTTTGCACTTTCTAGTTGAGTCATTGATATTCTTTTACCACGAAATCACGAAGGGTACGAAAAAAACCAAGGTTTCTTTTTGCAATTTCATTATTTCGTGCTTTTGTGGAAATCTTTTACTTTTCGAATTTTAGTAACTAAATCTTTCGCTGCTTTTTCAATATTATTAGCCGAAACAACCGCTGAAACTACCGCGGCGCTATCTGCACCGGCTTGAATAATCTCAGCGATATTATCGAGGTTGATGCCGCCGATGGCTACCAGAGGTATCTTAACCTTCCGTTTTACCTGTCGGATGAATTTAAGGCCAAGACCGGTTCCCGCATCGGGTTTAGTCGGAGTAGTAAATATCGGGCTTAATCCGAGATAATCGGCACCAGATTGTTCGGCAGCGATTGCCTGCTCTAGACTACTTACACTAATCCCAATTATTTTATCATATCCGAGTATCTTTCGGGCAGCTGATATCGGCATATCGGTTTGGCCGAGATGAACTCCATCAGCATCTACTGCTATCGCGATATCCACCCGGTCATTGATGATTAATAATACCGTATCAGAATTATTGACGTTTCGGCGAATTGATTTATTTCGAGTTATCTGTCTTAATCGCAGACCTTGTTCGAATAATTCTTTCGTCCCTGCATCTTTATCCCGAAGTTGAATTGCCGTCGCACCACCGGCAATTGCCGCGGTTACCACTTCTTCAACCGCTCTTCCTTTGGATAACGCTGGGTCAGTAACTACATAGAGGTCAACATTCTGATAAATCGGTTTCGAGAATTGAGTAAAGATTTCTTTTTCTAGCCGATATAAATCGAACCGGATGGTTTTGAAAGTAGTACTGGTTTTCGACGGAATAAGTTTACTGGTCTCTTCTAAAACCCGGACCGCTTCTTGTGCCCGCCGGAAATTGGCTACTAACAACGCATAGGCATCTGCCCGGTTAGTTTCGAGTTCCGGGAGGATCGTTTCCCCGATATCGGATTCACTATCGCGGTTAGCGATAAGCTGGTTCCCGGTAGAGTCGATGTGATTTATCGTATCAATCAGCCGATGCCGCAACGTTTTAAGCTGTTTAGTAAACGATTCGGCATTGAATACGAACCGGCAGATATCTTCTATCACCCGTAATCCTTCAGCCGCTCGATTGCAATTCGCGTCAAGAATACGGTAATACGTTGGAAAAGGATTCATAGAAGTAGAATGGTTCCTGGAGTCTCAGGCTTTGAGCCCTAAGACTTAGGACCGCTATTTTATGTTCTAATCGAGACTTCTTCTGAAGGAATTTCTGCTGATTCCCGGGTTAACTGGGCGAGTTCGCTACTTAAGGTTACCACCAACGCATCGAGCTTTTTCAACCGCTCTTTTAATTCTTCCAGATGTTTTGCAGCTTGCGGAATTAGCTCTGACCGAATTTGTTCCCTTTCTTCCCGAACTTTAGCCAATTCCAGCCGCAGGTTTTCGGATAGGGTATTTTCTAATTTCAGTTTCGCTTCTTTCAGTTCTAACGCCAAATCAGCGGTCTGCCGCTCTAAATCTCGCAGCCGCTCTTTAGCCGTTTCCAACTCTTTTTCGATATCCTGCAACGCAGCTTGGGCCGCGGTATCGGCATTATTACTCGATACTTTCGAAAGATATTCGGCCCGTTTTCGTTCCAGGCTGGAAATAGTAGATTTTAGTTCTTTAATCTGTTTTTTATTACCCGAAATAGTCTCTTTAAATTTTTTGATTTGCGATTCAAGTTCAGTAATCATAAGTTATTAACAACAGATTAACAGATTTCCTTTAGTCTTTATTTATATCTATCATAACAACCGAGGGAACGGTTCGTCAAGAGAATCGCTTGCGCTGGATAGCCCGGGATTGTGTAAAAAAATATTAATACAAAAGGGAAAAAGAGAAAATGACAACGAAACAAAATAAAATGAAGTGAATTATATGTCGCTGTTTTTCATTGGTGTACTTCTGCTCATTTAGTTATTAGATACAACGAGTTGGAGAAAGCAGTGAAAAATTATAGAAGAAGAAACTTTCTAAACTTTCAAGATAATATAAGTAAATAAATTTATATTCTTTCTTTTACCCTATCTAGTTTTTTCCTTACATAACTCAAATGGGCATCAAATTCAGTTAATTCATTAAGTGGTGTATCTGCTCTAGCTTTTAAAATTACATATGCTTTGAGAATAGGATTTTTAAATCGATAATAACCTTTAGATGTTCTTTGAATAATCCCAACTTTTTCAAGGCTCTTTAATTGGTGTGAGACATTAACTACACCATTGAGAGTTTTGGTTATGCCACCAACCCACTTTGTTATATCTCTATATGCAACAGGTTCCGCAGGCCAAGAAGCGATAGCATATAGAGTATATTTGAATCGCTGCGATTCTCGGATATTAGTTATTGCTGTCTCGTAAGCTTGTTGGATCGAATATTGGGTATGACTAATAGCATATGAAATGGAATCTCTTATTTCTTCTACATTAATAGAATAATCTTGTTTTTGATTATTCCTTAATTTATTAATCAAACTAATGGTTGCACCCTCGCACATAAGGTGCGTAAAATGAGGAAAATTAGCTGAAAACTCTACGATCTGATCGATACAATCAGAATCAATTGAAATAGTCAGTTCAGCAAAACCATCTGTTACAATTTTCTTTATAATATCATTTGATAATCTAGGTGTTTTTATTTCTATTATGTTTCGTTGTATGGATTCATGAGCACCCAATAATTCATCAAGGTTATCACCAATACCGACAATTAAAATTGTTAATAAGATTTCATTATCGGAAAATTTTTTTATTAGGTCAGCAAATTTAGCCCTAGCTTTTGCGCTTTTTATTCTTTCAAAATCATCAATAATTATTAATCCTTCTTGATTCTGCAAGCGATTTGCTATTTCTTGTGAGGTAATTTTTTGCTCACTTATTGGTGTTTCGATATGAGAGACTTGATCAGAGTGTGCTAACTTACCACTAGCTATTGGAATTTTAACACTTGCGTCTTTAGATTCTATTTCTGTTGATTCCGAAGATCGCTCAACCATATGTGAATTATAATGTTTCAGAACATTAAAAGCTATCGTCTCAAAAGTATCCTCTCCATCGGCAGAATAATAAAAATGGTTGCCCTTAAGGGTTTTTGCAACAACTTTAACAATAGATGTTTTCCCAACGCCACGTTCTCCATATAGAACAATACTGGCTCCTTTTCTCCTATAACCTACATTTATTTCTTGTAGAATTTCTTCTCTACCTTTTAATAGATTAGGTGTCGATATAGGAGAAGAGGGAATAAATACATTACTTAGTTTACTTTCAATTCTACTAATAGAATTACTGGATGTTTCCATAAAAGAAAGCTATTTTCAAGCCTATCCGCATTTGGAGAAACCGCAAGCACGGCAGGTGATACATCCTTCCTGATATTCAAGCAGCATACCGCATTCCGGGCATTGGGGGCACATCCCGACCAATGCCTGTTTAACGGAAGTTCGTTTTTCCGGTTTAACTTTAACCTGATAGGTTTCTTCCAGATAATGCTGCATCGCTTTTCCAATCGCATCCGCACAGGATAGGGTAACGCTTCCGTTTTCCCAGAACGGCAACGGGCATCGGATACCTTTGAGATGTTTAACAATCAGTTCCGCTTCTACCCCGGCTTGCAATGCTAAGGAAATCAATCTGCCGGTCGCCTCCGACTGGGAAGCCATACATCCGCCGGATTTACCCATGGCCGTAAACAGTTCGCATAATCCATGTTCATCTTCGTTAATGGTAACATAGAGATTTCCGCACCCGGTTTTGATCTTTTCGGTCACTCCGCGGCTGACCTGTGGTCGCGGTCGGGGATTTACTTTCGATGGTTTTGCTGGGGTAGCTTGATTTTTCCCGATATTAATTACCTGTTCTTCCCGGCTTCCATGGCGATACACCGTTACCCCCTTACATCCGAGTTTATAGGCTAACCAATATACTTTTGCTACCTCATCAGTCGTTGCTTCATGTGGGAAATTAACGGTTTTACTTACCGCGTTATCCACATATTTCTGGAACGATGCCTGCATTTTTAGATGCCATTCCGGGGCGATATCATGGGCGGTAACAAAAATTTTCTGGATCTCCGGCGGAACCTCTTCCATCGCTTGTACTGAACCATGCTCTGCGATCTTCTGCATGAGTTTTTCACTATAAAATCCGCGGGATTTTGCGATCTGTTCAAACAGCGGATTTACTTCGGTTAATTCGACATTCCCCAATCCGGTTTTACGAACATAGGATATCGCAAATAGCGGTTCGATACCGCTGGAACAACCGGCGATAATTCCAATACTGCCGGTAGGAGCAATGGTAGTAGTAGTCGCATTCCGCATCTTTTTCGCTCCGGGCTTATCATAAATACTATGCGCGAAATTCGGAAATGCGCCGCGTTCTTTTGCCAGCTCTTGAGAAGTCTTTTTCGCTTCTTTCGCAATAAACTCCATAATTTCTTCAGCTAGTTTCAATGCCGGGTCGGAATTATAAGGGATTTCTAACAGAATCAACATATCGGCAAATCCCATCACTCCTAACCCGATTTTCCGGTTCCCTTTAGTCATCTGCTCAATCATCGGTAGAGGATATCGATTAACTTCAATAACATTGTCCAAAAACCGGGTAGCCAGCTGTACCGTTTTCTTTAGTTTCTCCCAATCAACGGCATGTTTATTATTTCCCGATTTCAGCATTTTCGCCAGATTAATCGAGCCGAGGTTGCAGGATTCATAGGGCAGTAACGGTTGTTCTCCGCAAGGGTTGGTACTTTCGATTTCTCCAAGTTGCGGGGTAGGATTATCCCGATTTAACCGGTCGAGAAAAACAATTCCCGGTTCACCATTTTTCCAGGCGAGGTTGACGATTTGCTCGAATACTTCTTTTGCCTTCAATTTCGCGCTCGGCTGTTTCGTTCGCGGATTTAATAATTCATATTCTTCATCTTTTTCCACCGATTTCATAAACTTTTCCGTCAGTCCGACCGAGATATTAAAATTATTCAGTTTATTCGAATCCTGTTTAGCAGCGATAAATTTCTGGATATCCGGATGGTCGATCCGGAGTATTCCCATATTTGCGCCTCGCCGGGTGCCGCCCTGTTTAATCGCTTCAGTTGCAGCATTGAATACCTCCATAAACGATATCGGACCGCTGGATACTCCGAGCGTCGATTTCACCGTATCGCCTGCCGGGCGTAATCGGGAAAAAGAAAAACCGGTACCGCCGCCGCTTTGATGAATCAACGCGGTATTCTTTATGGTTTCGAAGATACTTTCCATCGAATCATCGATTGGAAGCACAAAACATGCGGAAAGTTGACCGAGCGGTCGACCGGCATTCATCAAGGTCGGACTATTCGGTAGAAACTCTAGAGAAGAAACCATCGCATAGAACTCTTTTTCCAGTTTCTTAATCTCTTTTGCCGGCTTACTGAAATTCTTTTCTGCACTGGCAATAGTATGTGCTACTCTCTGGAATAATGTTTCCGGGGTTTCGGTAGGTTTACCATGATCATCTTTCTGTAAATATCGTTTCTCTAAAACAATCATTGCATTTTTGGATAATAATGACATAGAATAAGTCCTGTATTTTAAATATATTACGTTATCAGTTATTTTCTCTTCCCGCGATCGCAGGAATCGGTTATATACGCTCCCCCTCGTAATCAGGCAAAGTAACAGCTCCGCTGATTTTCTTATTTTTTTAGCTATCGACAGAAAATCATATTAAATAAAACAATCTGCATATGCTGTTTTTACATTGATTAAACTGGAAGGTTGACACACAATATATAGTGTGCTCAAGTATTATACTCCACAATATATAGTTGTCAATAGTTTTTTTTGCTAATTATGTAAATATTTTTGTAATTTGGTTAACTATAGTAATTTCAACCACTTAGTTTTTAACAAAAAGGATAGGATAATCGCCGGTAACGCTGATTTTTCAAGGTCAGATAGTATGCTAAAATAATAATTCGAAATAATTAACCGAGGAGATAGACGAAAACCGCTACCAGTCTAATAATGAGGTTATGAAGATGCTTGTATCAGAAATCGCTCGATGGATTTATTGGTATCCCTGGAGGGTTTTGGTCCAGCTTCTTCCCATATCAATAAGTTATCGATTGGCGAATAGCGCGGGTTACGGCATGTATTTATTCGCTCGCGGGAGAAGAGCAAGAACCTATCAAGGGTTGAAAATTACTTTTCCGGATGCAACCGCAAGAGAATTGCATCGGATGGTACGACGAACCTTCCAGAACTATGCGCTGAATTCGATAGAAGTTTTTTATTATCCGAAATTAAATCCGGTAAAAATAAATACCATGGTGCAGTATCAGGGATTGGATATCCTCGATTCTGCACTACAGCAGCATCGCGGGGTAATCTTAGCGCATGGCCATTTCGGGAACGAAGAATTTCTCATGCCGGCATTAGGATATGCCGGATATAAATTACATCAAATCGGTAGCCGATGGCAGCCGCCGATAGTAACCGATACCGGATTCGGTAAACTCGTTAATAGCATTCGGAACAAAGCTTTTGAAAAACGGATTGGGTATCGCGAACAGCTGCCGGTAACATTCCATTATATCGATAAAACATTACGCAGTGCCGTTCGCGTATTACAGCAGAACGAAGTGGTTTTGTTTGCGGTCGATGGCCGGGAATCGGAGCAATGGCTGGAGTTGGAGTTTCTCGGGCGGAAAGCCTGGTTTTCTCCCGGATTAGCCCGATTTGCTAAATTAACCCATGCGGTAGTGCTTCCGGTATTTCTGCTCCGGGAACCGAAATATCAGCATCGGTTGATTATCGGAAAACCGATTGAAATTGAAAATAAAGATGACGAATCGATAGTTAAAGAGTTTATTGCTATTCTGGAATCATACGTTCGCCGATATCCGGAACATTATGCAAAAGTATATTGGTTACATTCGCCGTTTTTTGTATAAAAAAATATTCCGGCGATTGTTATGATTCGATTCCAGCGATACCACTTGCAGAATAATCGGTATTGGAATTGCGGGACTCGTATTTAATCTATGAAAGTTCTTTTAGTTCAAGCGCATACCGGAAGGAAAGAACCGGAAATAATCTTCCCGTTAGAATTAGCCTATCTAGCCGGCGCGCTTACCACAACGCCATATCATCATACAGTTCGGATTATCGATCTGAATATCGAGTCCGATCCTTATGGCTCATTATCCGATATCATACAATCGTTTTTACCGGATGTAATTGGAATTTCGCAACCGAATCTGGATACCGCCGATTTACGCGATCCCTATATTTATCTGCAAACCTTACAACCTACTTTGCAACTGATTCGACGTTTGATTCCCGAAACCATTATTATTGCCGGTGGTTCCGGCTTTTCTTTATTCCCGGAGAGAATTATAGACCGAATTCCGGAAATAGATTTTGGCGTTTATTTGGAAGGGGAGCAGTCGTTACCGGAGCTGTTATCGCAGCTGACCGCTCCGCAAAACGTTCCAGGAATCTGGTATCGGAAAGACCGGAAAATATTATTTTCCGGAATTAGATTGTTACCGGGATTTGATAAGATTTCAAGACCGCAATATGCGCTGCTAGATATGCCAAAATACTGTTCTAGTACATCAGTGATTGGAATCGAAAGTAAACGCGGCTGTCTGCTCTCTTGTATCTATTGCGTATCTCCGCAGTTACAGGGAACGATGCTGCGATTGCGGCCGCCGCAATCGGTAGTAGACGATATCGAATGGCTGGTTAAAACCTATCAGATTCCGGGTTTTGTTTTTGTCGATAGTATTTTTAATCTGCCGAAAGAGCATGCGATTGCGATTTGTCAGGAAATTATCGATCGGAAGTTATCGAATATCTCCTGGTCGGCATATTTCGATATTGCAGGAATCGATGCGGATTTTATTCGGCTGGCGAAATCCGCCGGGTGTACCGATTTTTATTTTTCACCGGATGCGATTACCGACTCTGCATTAAAAGCATTACAGAAAAATTATACGATTACCGATATTCAAAACACCATGAAATTATGCCGGTCTATTCCCGGAGTGGTTGCCGAATATTCGTTCTATCTCAACGCTCCGGGACTGACCTTTGGCGGATATCTCAAAACGCTCTGGTATTTTATTTTCGAAAATATCAGGCTTGGGTTACGCCGGAAAGGGAGCGTTCGGTTAGCCTGGCTCCGCATTCTGCCGAAAACCGAACTACAGCATCTGGCGATACAGCAAGGATTCATTACTCCCGAGACGGATTTATTACCAGAAAATGAAAAAGACCTTAAATCGGTATATTATCTCAATCCGAAATTCCGGATTCTCGATTATCTAGCGTTAAGATTAATTGGTATAATTTATCTGATTTTTGGTGAATTGACCAAGAAGAAAGATTAAAAAGATATGCGGGTGCAAGAAAGTTTTCTGCGCGATATTTCACGCATCATCATTTGGTATCCGGGACGATGGCTCGTTCGCCTCCTTCCGATTACCTGGAGTATTCGGCTATTTCGGTGTTTGGGTCGATTACATGCGCAGTTGTCAAAAGGGAGAAAGAATCATCTTATTGAGCAATACAATTTGGTTTTTAATCCGCAGAAGTATCCAGTATCTACGCAACCGTTTGTTCAAGACTATTTGATTAACCATTACCAAACGCAGCTTTCGATATTTTTCTTTCCGAAACTCAAAAAAACCAATATCGATTCCATCCATTCTTTTTCCGGACTCGACCATCTCGATCGAGCATTAGAAAAAGAAAGCGGGGCGATTCTGCTGCATGCGCATTTCGGGCCTGCGCAATTAACCCTGGTAGCGTTAGGATTGCAGGGGTATCCGATGCTGCAAATCGGATTGCCATCCGATGCCGGGCTTAGTTGGATCGGTAGGAAAGTATCCTATCGATTGCGGCAGAGAGAAGAATCGAAAATCCCGGCCCAATTAGTTCCGGCAGACGGATATCTTCGTCCGGTGGTTAAAGGATTGCATCATAACCGGATTATTATGACTACCGCTGATGGTGCCGGAGGCGGGAAATATCTCGGTAAATTCGTTGCGCTACCTTTTCTCGGTAAACCATTTCCTTTTTCACTCGGAGCGATGCAGTTAGCTGACCGAATCGATACTCCCATTCTCCCGATATTTTTGGTTCCGATAAATAAAACGCAATGGCAAACCGTTATCTATCCGCCGTTACCAGCAGCCGCTACCATGGAACAAGAACTACAGCCCTTTATCGTTTTATTCGAATCATATATGCTACAATATCCCGGATTATGGCATTTCTGGGATGAAATCGCACAACGGCTGGAATATGCGCAGCAGCTTAGCCGAGAACCTAAAAACGAAAAAACGGAAGAACAAAAAAACGGAAGTACTACTTGAAATAGGGCTACTACTCAATTCGATAAAAGAAATTATTGCGCCGATCTTGTACATAATAATAAATTAACTCATGGTTGAAAATTGAGTGTTAAATATTGAATATTGAAAATTGAAATTATTTCTTTCATCTCCAAAAGGATATGCAACATTTAACTGAATCAAAAGCTCCTATTTCATTGAATACTATTCCCGCCCGATGGTGGATAGTATTAATTAGCATCGAAGTAGCGATCGGCTTGTTGGTTGGTATCATCCCTTCAGTCGCGCAGCCGGAATTGGTTATCGGGATTATGGTGCTAATCGCTTATTTTGGCTTGGCGTTAGTCCGGCCGCAAATAGCGCTGGGGATCCTGATATTTACTTACCCATTCTTCAATATTACCTTAAAAACGACCTATCAGGATCAAACCTATAATTATATGATCATCCCGGTGGTTTTAGCGCCGCTTATTGCGATCGCGATGTTAGCCAGAACGACTGCAAAATTATATATCCCGTGGAAACCGCAACTATTTCTGTTGGTCCCGGTATTCTTATTGGCGGTCTGGAGCGCGTTTACTACTTGCTGGGCACAGAATCAAGCCGGCCCCTGGTTTATTGCAATTCATTTTATAGTAGCGGTGTCGATTATCTATAGTACGTTCCAGATTATCCAGACCGAAAAGGTATATCGTCAAATCCTCTGGATTGTTTTTTATTCCGGATTAATTACTGCTACTGCTATCATCCTATCGACGATACTAACGAGGAACTATATTTTTAATTATCACATCATCGAGTTCAGCGGATTGGACTTAACCTTCCAGACTTTTTTCTATCTAATGTCAGAGAAATCGTTACGGGCGATGGGGTTCGGTACTTACAATCAGATGGCACTGGTTATGACCTTACAGTTATTTATCACCGGGGTGTTATTATTAACCGCAAAAAAGAGGAAAACGCAATGGCTGCTCGGATTTGCGATGCTCTATATGCTCTATGCGCAGGCGTTAACCAAAACCCGGGCACCGATGTTGGGAATGTTGATCGGTGCAGTGGTAGCGATATATTTATTAACCCGGTATATGCCGAAGTTTAAATATAAAGCGGTTTGGTTAACAACCATCGTTTTTATATTATGTTTAACATTAGTTATTTTATCGATTGTTGGCAATTTTCAAAAAGGATTATCGCGATATACTTCTACCGCTTCCGGGGTCGAGGTTAAAGATAGTTCCTGGACCTTGCGATTGACCTGGCTGGAAAACTGTACTACCTATTTAGTCAATTCCTATGGATTCGGGACCGGGGCCGGAAATATTACCAATATCCTCTATGAACATGCGCCGCATCCGCATGATACTTTTCTGCATCTCATCACCGAATTAGGGTTTATCGGTGCAATTATTTTGTTTACGATTATTTTAAGCATCATTCGAAAAACGATACAGGCGTTACATCAGCCGCATCTCTCACGCGACTTGCAATATATGGTGATCATGATTACCGGGGGATTGGTAGCGTTTGCGTTGTCGTTAGCGTTCGAATACGATTATTTTTATGACCCGACCTGGTATTATCTGGCGTTGCTATTAGTGCCAATCAATCTAGCCTTAACATGCAAAGATAAAGAGAAACTTGATTTAAATGTCAAATGCCAAAATCCAAATGTCAAATAAATGTCCAATGACTAATATCCAATCTCCAATTTAAAACTCACATAAAATGTTTTAGTTTAACATTAAGTCATTTGGCGTTGGAAATTGATTTGGCATTTGATATTGGGAATTAGACATTAGTGAAATTTATAGATATTATCACTTACTAAACCATTGTGCCTAGACTTGGGTATATCATTTTAATCATTGCATTCATCCTGCGGCTCGGATTCGTTTTCGGTACCCATGCGTTTATCAATCCGGAAACGGTAGAACCCGGAGTAATCGCCCATGCTATGGTAGCCGGGCTCGGATTCAGTTTCGCGTTTCCCGGCAGCGATATCTATCAGCCGACTGCCGGCCAACCGCCTTTATTCCCATTACTATTAGCCGGATTGTATTATCTTTTCGGAGAAACCAGTCTTGCTTATCTTATCCTCATGCTGATCCAAAGTATCTTATCGGTTTGGTTATGTTATCTGGTATACCAAATCGGGAAGCTGGTATTCGATGAGAAAATCGGTTTGACCGCGATGTTGTTTACTGCAATATATCCGATATTTATTATCTATTCCGGCCGGGCGACCAATACCATGATATCAGTGGTAACAGTTATCTGGTTTATCTATTTATTCCTTAGATTTATGCTCTTGTCGAAAGAGTCGCCGAAAATATCTTCACTGATCTTAGTAGGTATTTCCGGGGGAATAGCGATGCTTGCGGAATCGATTATGATTAGTTTTATTCTGATTTGTTTCATTATACATGGTTTCATTTTATTCCGTAATCCGCAATCCGCAATCAGAAATGGCAGGCTACGTTCAATCCTAATAGTGGTGCTTGTAGCTGCTGCGATAGTATCTCCCTGGACGATTCGGAATTATCTGGTATTCCATCGACTGGTTTTAGTACGTACGATGTTCGGGATGAATCTCTGGCAGGGGAATAATCCGATGGCTACCGGAACCAATACCTTACCGGATGGTCGGCCGATGTTCGATTTCCCGAAAGAATACTATAATCTAGCGATTACCGAGCCGGACCGAGACCAGATTCTACTCAATACGGCTAAACAGTATATGATTGAACATCCCGGAGAGACATGCCGGTTATTTTTAAAAAAATGCTATTATTTCTGGTGGTTTCCACCGAACAATATCGTTACTCCGGCAGCGGCGAAATATGCCAACCTGATGCGGATACCGTTTGCGCTGCTATTAATCCTGGTTCTTATCGGTACCCGATTTGCCATTAAGCACAAGAAATATCTGGTACTCAGTATATTCTGGCTATTATTTCTGAATTATATGCTGGTGTATGGGATAACCCATTTCGGCCATTTCCGATATCGGGCACCGGTCGAACCGTTATTACTCATCTTGGCAGCGTTTGGATTGATACAACTATTTGTTAAGAATAAAAAGGAAGTGACAAGTTAAATAAGTTAAATAAGTTAAATAGGTTAAATCAAAACTTTGAAACGGAGTTTTTCCTTATTTAACTCATTTAACCATTTAACCTATTTAACCGGTTTGTTTATGTTTTCTTACAAGATTATCAATCGGAAAAAAAGAATTGCGGTAAAAACGGCTGATTTTTTTCTTCATCCTATATTTTATCTTCGGGAGAAGACTACCGGACAAAAGAAACCTATCCTCACTCCGGCAGAATTTCCGAACCTCAAAAAAATCCTGATTGTTCGGAGTGCATATATTGGGGATGTGGTTATGACTCTACCGGTATTGAACCCGATACGAGCCGCATTTCCGAATGCGGAAATAAGTTTTCTCACCAGCAATTCTGCTGCCCCGATTTTAGCTAATCATCCGGCAGTAGATAAAATTATTCCCTATGACGCGTTCTGGTTCTATTCCCAACCGAAACAAGTTGCATATCAAAAATATCAAGAAGTAAAAAGAAGACTCCGGCAAGAACAGTTCGAGTTAATTATCGATTTCCGGGGCGATCTTCGGGATATCTATTATCTGGTTTATCAAAGTCGGGCGAAATATCGGATCAGTTATGGTTCCGGTGGAGGAGCATATTGGCTGACTCAGGTGGTGCCACTGCGAGAAATCAAACATCGGGTCCAGTTCCATTTAGATATCTTGCGGGAACTTAATATTCCGGTTGCTGACGATACCCCGAAAATATATCTTACCGAAGAGGAAAAGCAGCAAGCGACTGCTAAACTCGAATCCTTAGGAATAAATCCTGGCCGGGATATGATTATCGGAATCCATCCGGGAGCAAGGATGCCGTTAAAACGATGGGACCCGAAGAAATATTCGGAATTGATTTACCGGATAGCAAAATCGAATCTCGGAAAAATAATTTTGTTTACCAGCCTCGAATCTACTGTTTCAGATAAAGGATTTCAAACGAAAGAATATGAAAATCCCCCGGGCTTGATGAACGACCTCACCCTGCGAGAATTAGCTGCCGTTCTATCCTACTGCAAAGTATTGGTTTGCAACGATAGTGCGCCAATGCATATCGCGGCTGCAGTCGGAACCAAATGTATTGCGATTTTCGGGCCATCGAAATCCAATGAAACCGGGCCTTATGGTGCCGGGCATCGGGTTATCGAGAATCCTTATTCCTGCCGATCAACTTGCGATGAAGCTACCTGCAATTATACAATATATAATGACTGTCTCAAGACTATCACTGTTGAGACAGTCTATCAATCCTTAGAGAAAATAGTCAGGACATAATCCGAGTTTATTTTAGGGTTCAATCGGAATATAACCCGAATTGGTCGGACCAATTCGGGTTGTCGTCCGTTAATGTCATTCGTTTACTCGGAAGAATTCAGGAAGTAGGGGCAGGGTTTCCCTGCCCGAAATAATGGAAAGATGTCAAATCGGGCAAGGAAACCTCGCCCTTACTTTAGAATCTGGAATTTACCCAAGTTGAATTAAGTTCCAATGGAATTTAATTCAACATAAAACCGTAACTATAATAGAATCAATATCAAAAATTATTCTCCATTGGAGAATAATTCAACTTGAATTGGTTTGTGTTGAACTTTTGACCATTTGGTCAAAAGTTCAAATTGATTCTGATAGTTTGATTTTGCGTCTAAATATCGCAAAAGGACTTGAACTTTTCGCAAATGGCGTAAAATTCAACATAAACTTTGTGTTTAAGCGAAACATATAGCCTATGTCATTTAGATTCAATATTTTGCGAATTAAATCCGGGTCGGAATTGAAAAAGAAGCTGGCTGACCAGCTGGAATCGTATTTGGATATTTTACCGAAATCGAAATCCGCCCGGATTCTCATTAAACCGAATCTGAATAGTAATATGAACGCTTTAACCGGGAATACCACCGATTTACGGGTTATCGCCGCGGTTATCTCTTTCCTACAAAAACATGGGTATACCAATATCGCTATCGGAGAAGGAACTAATTCCGGTTTCTATCGGAACAAAATCAATGTTATTACCCGATTAATGCTTGATAAACTTGCTCAAGTATATGGCGTCGAAATCATCGATTTAAATTATGCGGAAGGAGTCCCGGTAGAATTAGAGTCCACCCAACAGCGAGATCTCGCCAAAGGCGGACATGGAGTAATCGCGCAAATTGCAAAACCGATTAAAGAAGCGGACTTTTTAATTAATCTACCGAAATTTAAAACCCATTTTGAAGTGGGCATGACCGGCTGTTTAAAAAACCTTATGGGTTGTTTGGTGGGTCAGGAGAATAAGAAGAAGATGCATCAGAGTTTGGTAAAAAATATTATTAAACTGAACCACCAGGTTCAGCCCCAACTTCATATCCTAGATGGACTTATTGGCATGGAAGGTACCGGGCCGACCCGAGGTACTCCGGTGAATCTTGGATTGATTTTGGTTGGTACCGATCCGTATCTCATCGATTTAGCGGCAGCATATATTGCCGGATTTATTCAAGGATCAAGTACCAAGTACCAAGTACCAACCACATTACGATTATTACATATAGCAGAGAAAGAAGGGATGATAACTCCAGAATATCATCGATTTTTAGCGGAATATCCGATCAAAGATTTTGTCCATCATCCCAAACTCCAACCGCCGAAAGTGAATATGTTAGTCGGGTTTATCCATCATCCTTCCCGGCAACGGTATTTTCTCAAAATCCGGCAGACGAAATTTTTTACCGCGCTCTGTTCAACAACCTGC
>JBHGBB010000058.1:0-18494 GCA_041946755.1 bacterium
AACGGTTTTAATACTTCCATTCCGGATTTCATCGCTCGCGCGGCAATCAATACTTCTGGTACATAAATCTCGTTATTCTTGAATTTCGAACCAACCACACTCATGCCGGTAATTAATCCTTCATTCAGAATCTTGCTGACAGGTATTCCTTCCTGCACCGCAGCTTCAGTTAATGCTTTCACTTCTTTCGACTTACCTTTCAACAGATTATCGGCTATTGCTTGCAAATCGGCCATATCTTGGCTCCTTCTAGAATATTAGTTGTAGTTTGTTTCAATCTAATACCAGAAGGAAATCTATAATCTTACCTTCTGGTGCTAGCATATACCATGGAATATACTAAACTATTTTATCAAAATATTCTTGGATAGTAAATTACTATACCTGAATTATCCTGCCGGATTAAGTAATAATTCCAATTTCTGCTTATTATTATCAATTGCTAAATCAGATGCGGTGAATTGTAACGCTTTATCCGGATTGAGTCTGATACCTAAATTACTCAGTAATAGACTCGCTACTTTTCCCGATTTAACAAGATTGGTATTGTTAAAACAAAGCTGGTTTATTATTAATTGCCCTTTATCCAATCGAAAGCGGATAAGTCCATTAGCCGGAAGCTTAGCAGCCAATTCTGATTTCAGAATAGCAGCGGTTTTTATCGGTTCTGCCTCCCAATTCCAGGTTCGCCAATCAAGCGCTGGATTACCTAAGATAATTTCGCATAAATCTGGTTTCTGTGGTTCAGCGGAATAATGTAATATTGGATTCCTACGATCACGTTCAATCCAATATAAGTCTGCAGCATGGATTCCTGTTAATAACGGGCTATTGCTAACTTTAACTAGGTGCTCTATATTCCGGGGTTGGAGTTTTAACGGACAAGGGAATAATGGCGCATAATATTTATTTGTTTCCGGATTCAATCCCCAGATAATCGCTATTCCTCCCTTTTTAATATATTCACTAACATACTTCACCGATTTTTTATCTAGAGAAATACTTCCATCAACTATTAGAGTCGATGAATTGAGCTGATTAAGATTATTACTTATTAGGTATTCAGCACCAAGATAATCGAGGAATGTCGAAAGTGCAGTGTCTTCTTTTCCGACTAGAGTAGTTTTCGAAAAAGTACTGGGTATCGGTAATGCCGCATATGCTATAAGATTCTGATATAGCAGCACCGCCCCGGGTTCTGATTGGTAATACTTAGCTATATCTAATGTTGATATATAATAAGCGCCATTACCATCGCAGATTTCGATCAGAACCGGTTTCCCATTTCCCAGATTAATCAAGGGATGGAAATTCCCTTTCGGGAAATTAGCCAGATGCGCATGAGCGATTAGCTCTTCTTTACCCCAGAACCGTACATTAGCATTATTAATATTATCTAATATCCGATTTCGAGGTAACTGGATGAACGCCCGATCGTATGTCCCCGATTCGATAGTCGCATAGCCCAACGATTTTAGAAATGATTCATTATTTTCTAAACCAATAACTTTCAATCCCTGTTTGACCGCTTTTTTTATAACAGTAATATCTTCAACATTAAATTCTAAATCCGGTGGAAGAACAATGTATGGTTTATCTTTAAAGCCAGTCAATTGCGGGAACGAAGGTAGTTTACCCTGATGTAATTTAGGGATAATATCAAAGTCTCGTTTTTCTTGATAAACGACATTATCGCGAGAGATTAATTTAATCCGGAGCGATAATAATGTCCTTTTATCGACCCGAGGGATATTAAATTCTAAACGCTGGATCGTTTTATTTGCTGCATTTAGAATAAAAGCCTTTTTTTTGAAATTACCCAATTCGGACTTACCCAATCGAGCTGACCAATATAGCTGCAGTTTCTTTGCAGTATAACTATCGTTATGGATTGATAAGATACGTTTAAACTTCGTACCTGCAAAATAAGATTTATCTTGTTCATGGATATAGAATCTAACCGGAGCAAGCAATTTCTTTAAGTAAGGATAGAATTCGTTCGGCTGCCATTTCGGCAATACCGGATCATATCCGGGGTTCAGGGTTGAGGAATAAGGGCCAATACGTTCCGGTTTAGGTCCCGGAGTATCGAGTCGTTTATAATTAATCGGTTTCCCGGAAAATGGCAACGGCAGCATACTATACCAGGCAGCATTGAATGGAGAGACCTGATTTGCCCATTCCCGGATGTAGAATATCATTCGCTCCTGCTCTTTTGCTACTGCTTTTAGCCGTTCACTGAAACGCAAATAGGTTGATTCACCATGTAGTATACTTACATCATCAGGAGTTGAGTAATACATCGAGCCGAATTCACCTACGGTTATTGGTTTCCCTTTAACTTTATCCTTAAGCTGCGGTAATGGTGGATAATGGATATTGTATATTTCCGTTCTACCGCCCAGATCATAGCTGCCATCAGCACTGATCGGTCGAGTACTATCCAGTTTTCTCATTTCTTTGGTAAGTGAATAAAACCGGCGCGCTAAATCATCGTTACTTTTTACCGCATCGTCCTGGACGAAGGTATACGCTGCCAACGCTTCATTCTCAACGCTCCAGATAATCACTGAAGGATGATTCCGATTGCGCTTAACCAACGCAAAAGCATGGTCTTTAGCCCGGTGCCAGAAATCGTTATTATAATGAAATACACAATGCGACGCCCAAATCGCAGTTTCATCGGTAATCAAAATTCCCATTTCATCAGCTAAATCGAGATAATATCGCGGGTATATCTGCGCATGAAGTCGCACATGGTTCATATTGGTTTGCTTAACCAGTTGATACCATAGCCGGGCATATTCCGGGTTCTGATATGCGATACCCAGATAATGCCAGGCATCTCCCCGAAGTTTTATTGGAGTTCCATTTAAAATAAAACGATTTTTATCAATCCAGAATTCGCGGAATCCAAACCGAGTAGTTCGTTTATCCGATATTCCAGATTCGGTTTTAAGAATCGTATCCAGATAATAGAGATATGGATTTTCTGGATGCCAATATTGCGGATTTGGCCAAGATTGAGCTGTTGAAATATTCTTCTCAGAATTAGGTGGTAATGTTATCGATTGTGATATGGTTTTCCAATTCCGGATATTATGTGTGAGTATAACCTGCTGCTTTTGCGAACTATGATTTCTAATGGTCGATTGAATAGTAATCTGTTTTTTTCTAACCGAGGTTTGGATATAAATATCAGAGATATTTACTACTGGATATGCGACCAGAAAAACATCCAGCCAGATTCCGCTAACCGTCATTCCCCAGAATGAACCGGTAGGGTAGGTGAACTTGGTTTTCGCATCCAACGGCGTCTGCCGGTTATAAAACAGGAAACTTTTAACGCCAACAATAAGCTCGTTTATCTCGCCGATTTTGACCGAATCGGTAATATCGAGTTCAAAAGGGATAAATCCATCTTCATGTTTACCAATGAGTTTGCCGTTAAGATAGATTTCGCTATAATAGTGGATACCTTCAAAATGGAGTACTATTCGCTGATGCTGCCATTGAGATGGAACCGAGAATTCTTTGCGATGCCAACCGGCAGCAGCGAATTCCCATTCTTTCGGATAGCTGGGATAACATTTAAAATCGCCGCCTTTATCCGGGTAAAATCCATTAACATTCCAAGGAGAAGGAATTCGGATTTTCGTTTTAGCCCAATTTGGTGTAGGAGGGTATTGCAATACGCCGGAATCAGGCTGGAATTGCCATTCGCCGTTTAGGCAGATTGACTGATTAAACATGGGGAAAACTGTCCTAAGTCTTAAGTCTTAAGTCCGAAGATAACGTTTTTTTCTGGAGTATATTGAGTTAAGTTTTAGTCTTGGATTCTTTTATGTAGCTCCGTTCTTTTTCCGTTGATACTCCCGAATTGCGGTTACGATTAAACCGATAGCAACCTTGTTAAACCCACCTTCCGGGATAATTACATCCGCATATCGTTTACTGGGTTCAACGAATTGCATATGCATCGGACGTACGACATTCTTGTATTGCTCGATTACCGATTCAGTAGTTCGCCCACGTTCAATAATATCCCGGCGAAGGCGGCGGATGAACCGGATATCAGCATCGGTTTCTACATAGATCTTTATCCGCATCAAATCCCGCAATTCCGGATCTTCCAATGCTAAGATTCCTTCAATAATAACGACATCGCCCGGAATGATTCGTTCGGTTTTCTCAGCGCGAGTATGATTTTTAAAATCATAAACCGGTTTTTCGATGGGGTTACCTGCCAATAACTCTTTGAGATGTTTAATTAATAATGGTTTATCGATAGCGTTAGGGTGGTCGTAATTCGTTTTAATGCGTTCTTCAAAAGGGAGATGAGATTGATCACGATAATACGAATCTTCATGGATAATACAAATTCGTTCATCACGCAGTTCGCGGCCAATAGCTTTTGCAACCGTAGTTTTCCCGGAACCGGTTCCCCCGGCGATCCCGATTATAAGCATAAACAATGAATCCTAAACTGGTAAGGATAAATAATTTAACTATTATTTTAGCCTATTTTGGGGTGTAGATACAATACGGCTCTTCCGCCAGGAAATCACCGGTTTCGCCATATGCCCGCGCTCGGCAGCCATAACAGATCATCCGATATTCGCACCGTCCGCATTTCCCTTTCAATTTATCTGGATTGCGAAGGACCGCAAACAATTCGGAGTTTACCCAGATATCTTTAATATGCTGAGTTTTAATATTCCCGGCTTTAACCGGCAGATAACCGCAAGGATACACGTCACCGCGATGAGATATAAAACATACTCCGGTACCGGCTAAACATCCTTTAGTCATGGCAGACATCCCATGGTCATGTGCAACCACTTTGATTTTATCGAGTTTTCCCCGCTGACGGATGATACGATAATAATGGGGTGCGCAGGTGGCTTTGATATCTAAATCAGCGGTTTTCGATTGGTCATACAGCCAATTTAAGGTCTGCTCGTATTCCTGTGGTGACAACTGCTGCTCTTTGGTTATTTCCAATCCGCAACCGGTTGGGACGAGCATAAAGAAATGGAGCGCATCAGCACCAAGCGATTTTGCCAACTGGATTAAATCGGCTAATTCAGTTATATTATGTTTCGTAACTGTAACATTAAGCTGCATACTCATCCCCAATTCTTTCAGATTCTTATATCCGGAAAGAGCTGCTTCAAAAGAACCGGAGATGCCGCGGAAAGTATCATGCGTTTTCGCGGTAGAGCCATCCAAGCTAATGCTCACCCGTTTGATTCCAGTTTTAATTATTTTACGGGCAGTCGGTTTAGTAACCAGCGTTCCGTTCGTAGCCAGCGCTACTCTTAAACCTTTCTCTGAAGCATGAGTAGCGAGTTCAAATATATCTTTCCGAAATAAAGGCTCTCCACCAGATAAGACTAATATCGGTGAAGCAAATGAAATGAGGTCATCAATGAATTTGATCGATTCAATAGTAGTTAAATCGTCTGCGGTAGAAACCGGAGATGCCTCTGCCCGACAGTGGACGCAACGGAGGTTACAACCGATAGTCGTTTCCCAGAATAACAAGCGTAAAGGATAGTTCATTTTCTTATTTCGTCGTCAGTAAGGTAACACGCCGGGTCTTCCATCCATGGATCTTTGAACACCGCCTCAGCCCGGGCGCGAAAGTTACCGTTACAGATTTCAATCCATTTACAATTGGTTTGCGCGCATCTACCTTTAAGTAATGGTTTCCGATTCTTAAGTCCAGCTAGTATCGGCTGTGATGTATCCATCCAAATTTCACCGAATTTCCGGTCGCGGACATTTCCGAAGGTATGCTGTACCCAGAATTGGTCAGGATGAACATATCCCTGGTTATCGATATCAGCGATTCCGATCCCGGAACTATTCCCGCCGTTCCAGCGCAGAAGTTGCATGACTTCTTCAGCGCGCGCCGGATTCTCTTTTAGTAATCGCAGATATAGATAGGGGCCATCGGTATGATTATCTACCGTAAGAATATCTTTCTCCAGACCGCGATTATGAAAATCTAAGGTTCGTTCAATAATTAAATCTACAGCCGTTCGGGTTTCGGTATGAGTCAAATCGTCTTGAACCATATCGGTTCCCCGGCCGCAATACACCAAGTGATAGAAACAGGCGCGATTGATTTTCTCTTCTTCAATAAAGTCGAAGATAGCCGGTAAATCCCGATAATTCTGTTTCGTCAGGGTTAACCGTAACCCAACTTTTTGGCCGACTGCAACGCAATGCTCAAACCCTCGCATCGCATCTTGGAACGCTCCGGCTTTCCCCCGGAACTTATCGTTATTCAATCCGATACCATCGAGGCTGATACCAACATAACCAAATTCCGCGGCTCGTAATCGTTTGGCAACATCAAGGGTAATTAAAGTTCCATTGGTTGAAAGTACCGGCCGGATATTCCGCTCTTTAGCAAACGCCGCTAATTCGAAGATATCTTCTCGAATCAATGGTTCTCCACCGGAGAATAGGAATACCGGAACCTTGAAATCCGCTAAATCGGTAATCAGCTTTTTCGCTTCTTCGGTAGTCAATTCATTCGGATAATCTTTATTTTCCGAATCGGAGTAGCAATGGATACAATTGAGATTGCATTTGCGGGTGCAGTTCCAAACCACAATCGGTTTTTTATCTTGAGCGAATTGGAGGAGGTGTGCCGGCATTTTCCCGGTTTTACGGCCGTAGCGTAGCGCATCGCCGGGAGTAGCGGTTCCGCAGAATAGTTTGGTGATCCCGATCATGGTAAATGCAGGCTTAAGTCCGAAGTCTTGAGTCCTAAGAAGAATCAAGTTTTTCCTTCGGACTTCGGACTTTAGACTTAGGACTGCCTTTTAAATCTTCGGTAGGGTTAGTTTTTGTTGTGCCTGGTATTTCCCCTTTTTATCGGCATACGAGGTGTCGCATGGTTCGTCGCTTTCAAAAAAGAGCACCTGCGCGATCCCTTCATTGGCATATACTTTTGCTGGTATAGGACTAGTATTAGAAATTGCTAAGGTTACATATCCTTCCCATTCCGGTTCGAACGGAGTTACATTTACGATTATTCCCGATCGAGCGTAAGTGGATTTACCGACACAGACGGTTAATACATTTCTAGGAATTTTAAAATATTCTACTGATCGGGCGAGTACAAACGAATTCGCTGGAATAACGCAGATACTACCTTTATAATCAACGAAATATTCCGGGTTGAAATTCTTGGGATCGATGAAATCCAGTTCGGTATCGGTAGCGGAGAATATTTTGAATTCATCAGCAACCCGGAAATCATAGCCATAAGATGATACCCCATATGAGATAACCTTATCGCGCACCTGGCTCTCGGCGAAAGGAACAATCATTTGATGTTCTAAAGCGAACTTTTTAATCCAGCTATCCGGTTTTATACTCATAAATAAAAAAGTACCAAGTATGAAGGACAAAGTACCAAATTTTGGATTTAATTGTCTTAGTTATTATTTCCGACGGTTTGGTACTTGATACCTGATACTTGGTACTTAGAGACAACGATTATGCGGCAACGACTTCTTTAACTTCCGGTACTTCCTGTTTAATAATCTGTTCGACATAATTCCGCAGGGTCATCTGCGACATCGGGCAATGTCCGCACGCACCGGTTAGTCTGACTTTAACCGTGCCTTCGGTAACTTCAACCAATTCAATATCGCCACCATCAGCTTGCAATGCTGGCCGGATTTTTTCGATTACTGCGGTAACTTTCTCTTTCATAAAACTTCCCTCACTCTCGTTATAATTACTAATATTGTATCATATTTCTTCTGAATATATTATATCATAAATATAAGACTAATTGTATCCTGTATAGGGGATTTTTGGTGGTAGCGATTGCAGAGAATAGTAATTATAGATAAGATTATTAGTATTATGCGAAAAACCATATATGATAAGCTCGTTTTACTCGGATTTACCTTCTGGCTATTGTTTGCCAGAGGCAATGCTACGGAAGCGACCCATATTTATGGCATCCATGATTGGGGTAGCGGTGCCAATGGAATTTTTAATGGGAAAAGCCGATGGGATGTGCAAATGATTCGGGTAGGGTTGGATTCGCTCGATGCTGCGGCGATTCATAACGATGGATTCACTTTGATAATCCGATTGGGAAAACAATGGGGAGAATCGGTGCCAAGAAGTTCCGGAGAATGGGATACCTTTGCTGCAAGTTGCGCCAGTACCGTTAGCGTTTATAGTTCATATTGCCATCGATGGATTATCGGCAATGAAATGAATGCGAATTTCGATAGTAACATTTCTGCCAGCGATTATATGACCATATTCGGAAAATGTAGAACGGCAATTAAATCGGTGCAACCGAATTCGGAAGTAATCGTTGCAGCGGTCGCTCCCTGGAATGCTACTCAAGACCCGGGTGGCCCGTATTCTCATTCCTCAGCCTGGTTGAATTATATGTACGCGTTAGTAAACGGGCTGAATAATGATTGCGATGGCTATGCGCTTCATGCGTATGGCGGGCGGAGCGGGGATAATGACCCTCGAAATGATACCGGTTGGGGTTTTGGAGTATATAAAGATTGGATGTATATTATCGGTAATAATATGTTCGCTCATGTTAAACCGGTATATCTAACCGAAATGAATTCGTTCGCTGATGGGCAAGGTAGTACCGCCGGGTATCCGAAGTATGCTTATCCTAGCGGGTGGATTCAAAAAGCTTTTGAAGAGATTAATACCTGGAATCGAAATCATACCCAAAAAATATCTTGTGCATGCTGGTTTGCGTATGCCAACGGCGGTTTCCCCGGATATGATTTAACCTTAATCGGGCAGGCGAGTTCTGATTTTAGTTGGACCACGCAGAATACATCGTATACCATTGCAGACCCGACTCAGGTCTTGGATGCGTATTGGGAGATATATAAATAAACGTCAGCCGGTATACCAGCTGACGTTTATTTATATTTACTATAGAATTGAGAAACAAATAGAATCGCTGCTTTTACTTCGCATTGATTTTATTTGCTAAGGTTTTATATTCCTGCCAGAGTTCGGATGGCATATGGTCGCCGAATTGGGTCAGGAATTTCTCGATATCCTGCAGTTCATCCTGCCATTCAGTAGGATTCACTTCAAATAGTTTTTCGAGATTATTTTGCGGTATGTTTAAACCCGCTAAATCTAAATCTTTAAGTTCTGGTAATAGACCAATCGGGGTTTCTTTCGCTCCGACTTTATTGGTGACTCGTTCGATAACCCATTTTAATACCCGGATATTATCGCCGAATCCCGGCCAGATAAATTTATCATTTTCGTCTACCCGGAACCAGTTTACCGCATAGATACGCGGTGGTTGGCTCATTTTCTTACCGAGTTTAAGCCAATGGTTAAAATAATCGCCCATATTATATCCGCAGAAGGGGAGCATCGCCATCGGGTCTCTCCGGAGCACGCCGACTTTTAAACTCGCAGCGGCAGTGGTTTCTGAACCGGTTCTGGCACCGATAAATACTCCATGCTGCCAGTTGAACGATTCGGTGACTAATGGAATTACATGCGTTCTTCGTCCGCCTAAGAGCATTGCCGAAATCGGTACTCCTTTCGGATTATCATACTCTTTGGATAGGGTAGGTGCATTATAGATCGAGACGGTGAACCGGGAATTCGGATGTGCCGCTTTCGTTTCCATAGAAATATCCCACTTTTTCCCTTGCCAATCCACCATATGTTTCGGTGGTACATCGCTTAATCCTTCCCACCACGGTTCGTTGGCATCAGTATCAACAGCCGTATTCGTGAACAAAGTCGGATAGAATTTATTCGCTTTTAGGGTATGAATCATGTTCGGATTGGTTTGCATCGAAGTACCGGGCGCAACTCCGAATAGGCCTGCCTCTGGATTTATCGCATATAACCGGCCATCAGGCCCGATATTCAGCCAGGCGATATCATCGCCTAGAGTCCAGATTTTATACCCGGGCAGCATCGATTCTAGCATGGCTAAATTGGTTTTCCCACAAGCGGACGGCATCGCCGCGGTGATATAATAAATCTTTCCTTTCGGGTCTTCGACACCGAGAATAACCATATGTTCAGCCAGCCAGCCTTCTTGATACCCCAACCAGGATGCGAGTCGTAACGAGAAACATTTCTTACCTAACAAGGCATTACCGCCATATCCGGACCCGATACTCCAGACCAACTGGTCGTCCGGGAAATGCATAATAAACCGTTTTTCGGGATCGAAATCGCCGACTGAATGCAGTCCTTTAACAAACCGGGGTTTATTCCCGATTAGCTCGATAACTTTTTTGGTCATCCGGGTCATAATCCGCATACTAACCGCGACATAACTCACATCGGTTAATTGAATACATGCTTTCGCATACGGCGAATCCGGATGTCCCATCATATACGGAAGAACATACATCGTTTTCCCTTTCATACATCCGTCGGATATCTTCCGCATTTTCTCTTTCGCTTCATCCGGGTCCATCCAGTTATTATTCGGCCCGGCTAATTCTTTATTCGGATGGCAGACATAGGTTAAGTGCTCAGTTCGAGCGACATCGGTATGATGGCTCCGATGTAGATAGGCATTCGGCCAATTGGTTTGATTCAAATTCGCGAACACGGTATGGTCTTCGATATGTTCATCATTCAATCCGATTTCCATCAATCGATGCGCTTCTTCATCCGATCCATCGCACCAATATATTCTATCCGGCTGGGTTAACTTTGCCTGTTCTTCGACCCATTTTTCTAGTGGAGTTGCCATAAGAAACCTCCTGAAATATGATTATAAAAAAAGCCAACACCTATTCCTGTTTTCTCGCATACTAAAATCAAGAATCTAATGCTGGCTTACTCTGCAACCACCGTATCCGATGCTGGTCTTTGCCGAGTCTTCCGAAAATAAATTATATAATCATATCAATTATTTCGATATTTCGCAATAGGTTTATATTTTGAATTTTTTCTCTAAGTTCTGATTGAGTATAAAAATAATTATTCGTTCCCCGGTTTTAGTGCTGATATCGCTATGCATGCCTTTAATTTTACAGTCGGTTATTTTCGAGACGATATCTTCTAATAGAACTTTACCATTTTCTAATAGTTGTACCCGGACGCGTTTAATCAGATTAGCGCCTTCATTCGATTTGGCTAATTGTTCTTCGGCATGCGTTAGCACACCTTTCAACCGCACGATCACCATATCCTGAATCAGATAGGTTTTGGTCTCTTGCGGTCCTCGACCCATATACTCCTGTTCAAACTTGATGATCGCTTCACTGATTTGCGCTTCGATTTGGCCTTTGGTCATGATAGGTTGGTATCGAGATATGGTGCGAGAGGGGGGAGTTGAACCCCCACGGGGGAAACCCACTAGATCCTAAGTCTAGCGCGTCTGCCAATTCCGCCACTCTCGCATACCGATTTCGGATTGAATAAAATTTAAAAGCTTTAACCGCAGAGCGCGCAGAGTAGGCGCAAAGCTCGCCAAGTATTTCTCTGTGGTCTTAGCGAATCCTTAGCGTTCTTTGCGGTTATCTTTGGTTTTGTTTTTTAATCAGCAATCCGAACTCCGCAATCTAAAATGCAAATGGTGGGCCATGAAGGAATCGAACCTTCAACCTCTTGATTAAGAGTCAATTGCTCTGCCAATTGAGCTAATGGCCCGGGTTATGTAAGTACTAAGTACCAAGTATCAAGTACCAAATTCTCGGTATTCAAATAAAAGAAATTTAATTTTGGTACTTCGTACTTGGTCCTTGGTACTTGTATAAAGTGGTACGCCCGGTAGGAGTCGAACCTACGGCCTTCAGATTCGAAGTCTGCCGCTCTATCCAGCTGAGCTACGGGCGCATCCTTGATCTACCTATAGTTAACCGGTTGATTGCCATTCTGGTATCGTTACTCCGATTAACTAAATAAATATTTATTATATCATTCTAACTCAGCTTACGCAAGGTTATGAGTCGACCGAAATCTACTCGAATGATTATCGTTTGTTTCGTTATCTATATTCTATTAATCTGTTTTCTGGTTTAGATATGAGCTTGTATGAGAATTATTTTCCACTGGTTTTGCACCGAAGTATACCTAGTGTGCCTTCAAGGCACACTAGGTATACTCCGGTATCGGAATGGTAAAATAACGGAATAGAGCAGTGGTTTGGTGAAAGGGAAAACATAGAATGAATGCGATGATGAAAGAAGATATCATGATTAAATTAAATAAGGATGAAGTCTGGGCATGGTTCTAGTGTAGTAAGTAAGGACGAGGGAAGCTCGCCCCTACCAAAATAATTCTTTTCCATATGGAAAAGAATTATAGGGAGTGTTAAGTTTCTGTACACAATAATCTTTTGCCAAATGGAAAAAGATTATAAGTCAAACACTAAACTAGTCAAACATTTTTATCCAATTAAATATATAATGAAAAAGAAACATTAGGTGTCTCCAATAAATAAGATAAATTAGCCAGTTTAGTTTGATTACTCAATTCAGGCGGTATTAGTATATAATTAAATACTGCTTAATACATAAAAATCCTGTAATCATACATGGAGGATACTATGCCAGCGAAATCTACCAAATCTATCTTATCCGAAACAATGCTGAATAAAATGCAGCGGTATTGGGATGCCGCAAATTATTTATCTATCGGTCAAATCTATTTGCTCGATAATCCGCTATTACGCGAGCCATTAAAAAAAGAGCATGTCAAACCGAGATTATTAGGGCATTGGGGGACTTCACCCGGTCTGAATTTTGTTTATGTCCATCTGAACCGGGTGATTAAAGACCAAGGCCTGAATATGATCTATATCGCCGGTCCCGGGCATGGCGGGCCCGCATTGGTTGCTAATACCTATTTGGAAGGTACCTATAGCGAATATTATTCCGATATCGGCCAAGATGCGGAAGGGATGAAAAAACTATTCAAACAATTTTCATTTCCCGGCGGGATACCGAGTCATGTGGCTCCGGAAACGCCAGGTTCGATTCATGAAGGTGGAGAACTGGGATATTCATTATCGCATGCATTTGGCGCCGCGTTCGATAATCCGGATTTAATAGTGGTCTGCGTAGTCGGTGATGGCGAAGCCGAAACCGGACCGTTAGCTACCGCCTGGCATTCGAATAAATTCCTGAATCCAATCAGTGATGGCGCGGTACTTCCCATCCTACATTTGAATGGATATAAAATCGCCAACCCGACTGTATTAGCTCGAATTAGCCATGAAGAGTTAAAGAGTTTGTTTATCGGGTATGGATATCAGCCTTATTTCGTTGAAGGGGAAGACCCGAAGGAAATGCATCAGCTCATGGCATCGACTCTGGATAAGGTTATTGCAGAAATAAAATCGATCCAGCAGACTGCCCGGAAAAATAAAAAAGCGAACCGCCCATTATGGCCAATGATTATCCTGAGATCGCCTAAAGGTTGGACTGGCCCGAAAGAAGTCGATGGTAAAAAAGTCGAGGGTTTCTGGCGGTCGCATCAGGTACCTTTATCAGAAATCCAAACTAATCCGAGCCATCTGAAAATGTTAGAACAATGGATGAAAAGCTATACCCCGGAAAAATTATTCGACCAATCGGGTAAGTTGATTCCGGAACTAGCAGAACTCGTGCCGGCTGGTACCCGCAGGATGGGCGCGAATCCACATGCCAACGGCGGGTTATTGCTTAAAAACCTGAAAATGCCAGAGTTCAGGAATTATGCGGTATCGGTATCCAAACCCGGCGAGAAAGTTGCTGAATCGATTAAAGCTATGGGCGCGTTTATCCGGGATATAATGAAACTTAATCAGGAACAGAAGAATTTCCGGGTTATGGGTCCGGATGAAATCGCTTCCAATCGGCTGGATGCGGTGTTTGAAGTTACCAACCGAGTATGGATGGGCGATACTATTCCTGAAGATGACCATCTAGCTCCTGACGGCCGGGCGATGGAGATTTTGAGCGAACATACTTGCCAAGGGTGGTTAGAAGGATACCTTTTAACCGGCCGGCATGGGCTGTTTACTTCCTATGAAGCGTTTATTCATCTGATCGATTCGATGTTCAACCAGCATGCGAAATGGCTGAAAGTAACTCGGAATGAAATCCCTTGGCGAAGACCGATAGCCTCGTTAACCTATTTATTATCGTCGCATGTATGGCGGCAAGACCATAATGGATTCAGTCATCAAGACCCGGGATTTATCGATCATGTGGTGAATAAAAAAGCTGAAATCGTCCGAGTCTATTTCCCGCCGGATGCGAATACCTTATTATCGGTTACCGACCATTGTTTAAGAAGCCGGAATTATGTCAATGTTATTGTTGCCGGCAAACAGCCGCAGCCGCAATGGCTATCTATCGATGATGCGGTTAAGCATTGTACTACCGGTATCGGCATCTGGGATTGGGCCAGTAATGATCAAGGTGGTGACCCCGATGTGGTTATGGCATGTACCGGAGATGTACCGACCTTAGAAACGCTAGCGGCGGTAGAATTGCTACGAAAATATATTCCCGCCCTAAAAGTCCGGGTGATTAATATTGTGGACTTGATGACGCTCCAGCCGAAAGAAGAGCATCCGCATGGATTAACCGACCAGGATTTCGATGCCTTGTTTACTACGAATAAACCGATTATTTTTGCGTATCATGGATATCCCTGGCTGATACATCGGTTGGCATATCGCCGAACTAATCATGATAATCTCCATGTGCGCGGATATAAAGAAGAAGGAACGACCACCACACCGTTCGATATGCTGGTTAGAAACGATTTGGATCGATACCATTTGGTGCTGGATGTGATCAAACGAGTTCCGGGATTAAGCGAAACGACGGCATATGTGCAGCAGGAAATTCGGAATAAACTTATCGAGCATAAGGCATATATTACCCAGTATGGTCAGGACTTACCCGAAATCCGGAACTGGCAATGGGAACAGAAATAATTTAGATATTAAAAGCTAACCGCAGAGAACGCAGAGAAGACGCAAAGTTTACCCCGAGTCTTTTCGGGGAACGCAGAGAGTATAAATTTAACTATTTAACTTATTTAACCTGCCTATGCCGAAGCGAAGTAAGTTTAATGATGAATATGGCCGTATTATTTGCGAAAACAGTATGTTTCGGCTTCGCGCAGGCAGGCCATTTAACTTATAACTATTAATGGAGAAAGGAAAGGATAAATATGGAAAAGAAAATACTATTTCTTGCTTTAACACTTCTCTTGTTATTCTCACCTGTCGTCGTATTAGCAGTTAAATCTACAAATGCTATCACCTATCAAGGAGATACGATCGAAAATTATGAATCCGGCAAGTTGAAAAATTGGTTAAGAAGTACCGGAAATCTGCATGCCCAGCCGGTGAAGGCTATCCGGGGAGGATTACGCTTTAATCAGCAAGGGGACTATTTTATCGGTACCGCAGAAACTGGCGGGAAATTGCTCAAAGATTATAATGATAGTCTTACTGGAGAACTTAAATCGAAACCGTTTGTGGTTAAAAAGCATTATCTTAATTTCCTCATCGGCGGGGGAAATGATTATGATAATCTCTATATCGCGCTGATTCGCGTATCGGATGGTTATATTATCCATAAAGCTACCGGGAATGATTCCGAGTGGATGTCTCGGCAATATTGGGAGGTAAGTGATTATCTCGGCATCTTATGTTATCTTAAAATAGTTGATAATGCGAAAGGAGCGTGGGGACATATTAATATCGATGATATCCAAATGAGTGACAATCAACCACCAGAAAAATATATCCCGTTAGTAATCGCCGGAGAGTTTAAACGGATATACAATCCGAGCATTGGCGAAAAAGAGAATTGGTATATCAACGACCATTGTTTTATCTATGGGAAAGATAAACTCTGGCATCTGTTTGGTATCACCCATCAAGAGCCGGCAAATCCAATTGATGAAGATAATTTCGCTCATGCGGTGTCGTCTTCATTATCCCAATTCCCCTGGAAAAAAGAGCCGTTTGCATTAAGTGTGGTTGAAGATCCTTGGAAAGAGGTTCATCTCTGGGCACCATATGTATTATATGCTAACGATACTTACTATATGTTCTATTGCGCGGGGGATAAAGACCCGACCAAATATAAAATCCATCTTGCAACGTCACCGGATTTATGGTCTTGGACCAGACATCCGGAGAATCCGGTAGTAGTCGATGGCTACCATGCGCGAGACCCGTTTGTTCTCAGAGTAGATAATAAATGGGTAATCTATTATACGGCTACTAGTGAACCGCAACGGGAGAACCATGTGGTAGCATATCGCACCAGTGACGATTTGGTCCATTGGAGTGACCGGAAAATAGCGTATACCGATCCGAGTATTGGTAAAGGCGGTGGCCCGACCGAATCGCCGTTTATCGTCCATCGAGGAGAGTATTATTATCTCTTTATCGGACCGAGAGGCGGATATGTTGGCACCGATATATTCCGGAGTAAGAGTCCATTCGAATTCAAAATCGAGGATCAGGTCGGCCATATCGCATCGCATGCTGCTGAAGTTATCCGCGACCTCGATGGTACTTGGTATGTCAGCCACTGCGGTTGGGGTGAAGGCGGAGTATATCTAGCTCCATTATATTGGAACGACTAGTCGAAAAATAAAAAGAATAGGTTATGTAGCAAAGTTATAAGTACCCGAAAGATAAATACAAAAAGCCTTAGGAAACTTAGTTTCCTAAGGCTTTTTCTTAGCGATATTGGGGTGAGTGAGGGGACTTGAACCCCCAGCCCCTAGAGCCACAGTCTAGTGCTCTAACCAATTGAGCTACACTCACCATCTAGATGTAATTCTATATATTTTACCAGTAAATCCACTGTTTCGTAAAGCTAAATTAACTCAATGAGACTAGCAAAACTCCAAGATATGCTAAAATAATTGATATGAATACTCGGCAACCGCTGGTAGCGATAATTATCGCCTCATATCAAGGGGAAAAGGTCATTTCCCAGTGTTTGAGTTCATTATTAACCTCTGATTATCCGGAATATAAAGTCATTTTCGTTAATAACGATTGTAAAGATAAAACCCGCGAAATCGTTGCCAACCAATTCCCGCAAGTTACCATCATCGATTCGGATACCAATCTTGGTTTTGCCGGGGGATATAATCTCGGGATGCTGACTGCTATACAAAGTAATGCGGAACTGATTATTTTAATTAACGATGATGTATTCGTTGAAAAAACCTGGATGTCCGAAATTGTTAAAGGTTTTGACCAAGATCACACTATTGGAATTATTGGAACGAAACTGTTATATCCTGATGGGATAACTATCCAGCATGCGGGTGGAGTAATGTATGCTAATGGTCGCACCTGGCATCGGGGCAATGGGGAAGAAGATCAGGGGCAATGGAATGTTACCGACGAACCGGATTATGTAACCGGGGCATCGTTTGCGATTCGCAGAGCAGTAATCGAAAAGCTCGGATACCTGGATGAAGAGTATAAACCGGGATATTTCGAAGAGACCGATTTCTGCTGGCGCGCGAAACGGGTAGGGTATAAGGTTGTATATCTATCAACTGCAGTAGCTTATCATCATGAATCGCATTCTACTAAAAAATATAGCGCTGGATTTTTTGAGAAATATCATCGGAACCGGATTCGGTTTATTCTCAAGAATTTTTCGTTATACCAGCTGTATCATGCGATGCAGGAAGAAACCAAATACCGGGCGACGATTAAAGAGAGTATCGAATATCCGGAAATCATTCGAGCCTATAAATATAATCTGAAACATCTACCGGAAATAATCAAATCCCGATGGCAGACGAGACGTACTGAACGGAAAGCGATTAAGGTAACTTCATGAGTACAGAACAAGCAATCCAGCATCTCAATACCGCGAAAGACCTGCTAAAAAAGCCGCAACCATTTAATCCGGATGGCTACGACCCGGTAAAGCTAGCGCAGTTCGATTATCGCGATAATTTCGCCTGGACATTTTATGGTGGGGATATCGATGCGACAATAACTGAACTCAATCAAGCGTTGTTTCATGATACCTACCTGGCAGAAGCCAATGCTTTGTTAGCGAATCTCTATGTAATCCAAAAGCAGTTTGATAAAGCAATCAATTATTATGAAGAGGCAATGGCGTTAAATGCAGCAGATATTATATCGCCATTAAACCAAGCGGCTACTCTGGATCAAAGTGGTAAAAAAGATTATGCGAAAAGAATATATCGCTCTATAAAAAAGGATAAACGGTTTCCTTATCCATGGCTGATCGATATCTTATTGGATAATAAACAGACTGCTGCAGAAATACTAGAGAAACAATTGCGACGAGAAGCAGAACCGTTATGGTTATCTCTAGGTAATAGAATAAAACGATTGTTTCAATCAGGTCTTTCATGTATCCTTTGTGGAAACTCGAATCTGGTTCCCTATTATCAGAATCCGAAAACGAATTGGCAAGTGGTCCATTGCGCAGATTGCGGATTCTATTTTGTCTCTCCCGTAAAGA
>JBHGBB010000059.1:0-18268 GCA_041946755.1 bacterium
CGAAATTACAGATATTCTTGGTTAATCCACCCATCCCTAAATCTTTCATTGCTTCATGGATCAGGCATCGGCGAACCATAACTTCCAGTTTGGTTTCGGTTTCCTGGATAACTTCGAATACCAGATTATGGCTTTCGAAATCCTTATAGATTTTAGCGAACGCCGGGAATTTATCGTTAGCTCCGATCGGTTTGAATCCTTTAAAGAAACAATTGCACATGGTAACGATTACTTTCCCCATAATTTCATCTGCAAGCTGGTTTCCATACTTCTTCTGCAGCCGGGGATAAAGTTGGGCGGCTAATTTAAAATGGTTCTTTAACGCGGTTTTATTCTTTTCCGGCTGGTCGGCATCAGCGGAAACGGTATATTGGAATTTATTGGCTTTCATTTCGGCTGGGATACCTATCAGATATGCGGAAATGGTTCCGATTTCTTTCTTTAATAACCGAACCGATTCTTTCATAAAGGTTATTTTATCCTCCTTGTCGGATTATATTTTGGATTTTACTCACTACGCTTTCTACAAAGGCTAGATACGAGCTACTCTCTTTTTCGGTTACTTCTATTCCACCGCCATATAAATCGGTATTCCTTTTCGACCGCATTACGTTGCCGATATCGGCAATAGCATCGTCTTCTAATATTTTAGCCATGGTATCGATTATTATCTGATGATGGCCCGGCAGGCTTTTTACTTTTACCTGATGATAGCTTAATAAGGTTATTCCGGCTTTAATTAATGCAGTATAAGTATAAGAATATTTAACTTCGATAATCGTATCTTGTTTAGCGATAGTTAAATCGCGAAGCGCGTTTTTAAAGTTCTGCGCAATCTGTTCGGGAGTAAACTTAAATTGGGTGAAGTATTTATCGTCGAAAATCATTTACTGATTTTGATATGCTTTTTATTCAGTATCCCTGAGATAAACGGGTCGTTGCGTTTAATCCGGTTTTTAAACTCTTTTTCATCCATATTGACGATATTGATTTCCCGACCGATATCTTTTTGTAACTGGTTGAGTTTTTTCTGTAACAAAATAATATCATGCTCTCCGATAGCCAGCAAATCGATATCGCTATATGCCTGCATGGTATCATCGGCATACGAGCCATAAATATAGATTTCTTGCAAATTCGGGATTTCTTGAATGATGGATTTCAGTTTATCTTCTATCCCGACGGTTTTCAGAATGATTTTCTTATATTCTTCATAAAGCGGATAATGGCTATTGAGCGTATATAATTTCAGATTCCCCCGCTGTTGCTGGCTAAAAAATCCTTCCTGTTCCAACTCATTAATTTTTTTAACCAGGTTCCGTTTATCTACCCTGAGTTTTCGCGCTATCTCGTTTAGATATAGACTCTCCTGCGGATTGAGATAGAAGTAAGTCAGGAGTTTCTTGGTTATCGTTGACCGTAACGGTATCATAATATTAAGGTTAATACCAATCCTTATCGGTGTAATTATCTACACCGATAAGTGTAATATATTACACCGACGGGTGTCAAGGAGAAATAGTTCGGTTAACGATAATTATGCTTGCTTTTATGAATACCAAATTGAGCAATAACCTATTAACTTGATTTGGATTCTTTATCGCTTATTGTATATGACGTCAAACCGAGATAAAAGGTTTAGTAATAAGAAGCTTTAGATGGGGGACAAGCGGTGTAATAAATTACACAGATACGTTATATTATTTTTAATCTCTACTACATATTGTTAAGATATTGTTTGAATAAATCTTCATCGATTTCATTGTTTTTAATACAAAACGATAAATCAAAATGAGTTGCTATGTCCTCACTTATTTGAACACCGTTCCATGTTATAATTCCGTAGTTTATAGCGGTTTTTTCTGTCTCTGGGCTAAAATATCCATTTGTGATAATAACCGGTATTATGGGTGTTGGAGAGTTGACAAATTCATCAGGTAAAACAAAAAGTGAAGAACCCTGTTTTTTCCTCAGTTTATCAATATCAGTAACAAATTCACTTACATCAGCATTACTTACCTGACTTGCATTAGTTTTATGTTTTCCTTGACCAACGATTCTAATACTAGTATCGCTTAAAATCCGTTTTGAATTAATATTAAATTTCAGCCACCCATAAACATCAACTCCGCCTTCTTTTGATCTACGTGTAACCTTAGAATCTGAAATGTCATTAATATCAAGAACTATTTTGCAAACCTTTTCAAATTCTTCCCAATCAAGTTTTTTTATTAATTCAAAAATCTTATCTTTCCATAATATAACTCTTCTCTTTTCTTCTGCTTCTTGGCCATCATATAATAAATCTATACGTACAAGGTAATCATCATCATATTCATTATATATATATTTGGGGGAAATTTTCCTTTTCTGACATTCGATGATATAGTTACGAATATTAACTTTGATTTTATGTATTAATAAATCACTTTGTTCTAACGCTTGAAGCTCCGATAATCCTTCTTTTTGCAATGCATTAACTATTTCATTCGGAATATAAATTTGATTATCATCTCTTGATAATAACTTATATACAAAAGTCTTAGTTAGAATTCTGAATTCCCCCTTTATCTTTCATTGTTTTCATAATAGCTTTCTGTGTTTTAGCTGCATTTTCAATGTTTTCTAATTTATTGATAAATGATTCTATTTTCTCTTTATCTTCCAAAATTTTGGGAATTGGAATCGTCTGAATTGCCGTTATTATGCGATCTAAATTAGTTAATTGTGCGTTAAGATCAACTTTGGTTTCCTCAACATTTTTTTGATATTTTCCCTCATCTAATTTTGCCCTTGCTTGTTCAATAGTAATATCTCCATTTTCAAATTCTGAAAAGATAGGTTTGTTTTCAGGAATAAGTAATCTTGAAAAAATATCTCTTATATCAGGATTTACTCGTAATAAACGTGGTTTACCATCATTTTCATTTTCATTTCCTAGATACCACCCAAGTAATTTTTTAAAATTTTCTTGATTATCAAATTTCTTAGAGTTATCATTCCATTTTAGCCAATCTTTTATGGTTTGCTTCCCAAAAATTGCTTCTGGAAATAAACTAAATTTCTCAGCATCGACTTTATCTCCATAATCTTCATCATCTTTAGCATATTGCCATGCATTATATGAACGAATCAATGTAGAAACCAATGTTCTGCCTAAACCAGTCATTGCTGCCAAGTCCGTTGGTTTTAAATTTCTTCTATTTTGTAATTCGGTGAGATATTTACCTTGGGCTAAAGGACCCCATTCCTTAATACCTTTTATATGTCTGAGTCCCTGTAAAAGCCAAGCGATGTCTGTATCGTCTCCGTTATATATTAAAACCTGAAATTCCTTTATCGATTTTAATACTGTTTCACTTAACTGAATATGTGCAAGTTTATTTTCTTCAAATAACACTTTTAATGAACTTATTCTTCGATTTCCCTCGATCACTAAAAATTTTCCGTTAATAGGACGAACCACGACTCTATCAATGGTTAAAAAACCAATCACCTTTACTTTTTCCATTATATCTTTCAATCCTATTTCTATCATTTTACTTATAGTCGCTTTTTGAACTTCATCTTCTCCAATTCTCTTTTCCGGTACTTCATTATAACCAACCTCCATTAGTCTAGGATTATTTGGATCAACTAATATATCCTCTAATTTAATAGTTTTTTCTTCTAGCAATGATGAATCAAATTTAAAACTATTTTCTTCAGACATAATCTTATCTCCTTTTATTCTATTAATCAATATAATTATTTCAATTTTACTGCTTTTTTTGCGAATCTGTCAAGTTAACTTACATATTTGATATTTTATAATTACTTAAGGTGACGCAATTTAGATATCCTTTACGTTGTCTATCGTTTCTCAAGAAGATAGAAACAATACCAAGGTATGCGTAAGGTTTCTTCTATTTTCGGTTAGCAGAAAATCAATTGCTTTTCGGTTAAGTTGAATTTTTATCCATTGGACAAAAATTCAACTTGAATACAGGCTCTTTTCGATATCGCGAATAAAATCAATTGATTTATGGTTTCGGCTGATTCTTTTCCAAATGGCAAAGAATTCAGGAACAATGCCAAGAATCTCTTGCTGTCATTGTGCGCACCCATAGGAAGCGAAGTTTATCCCGAATCTCGTCCTACTGTCATTGCGAGTGTAGCGAAGCAATCCCATTTTTCTTCTACGTGGCTTTAGCCCACGGTTTATGAACTTCAGTTCATTAATTTATTTTATTTCATATTTTAATAGCTAAAGCTATTTAACCCTCAACTAGAGTTGGGTCGAAAATTAGATAGATTGCTTCGTCAATAAAGAAACTTTATTCCCTCGCAATGACATGAGGGTGTATCCCCTAGAACGATCATTTAATCCATTCTATTCTAGCGCGGAGACCGCGCCCCTACCGCTGGCAACCATTCTGAGTCACTCCAATCTTCTTGTTATATTTTATCCTATTGAAATTATTATGGTTATCTCATTATCTTGAATTATACTCAAGTTGAGTATAATTCAACATCAAGGACTTTACTTGAATTTTTCGCAAATTGCGAAAAATTCAACTTGAAAGGTTTTCCTATCAAACGCTACTCCCCAACTTCTTTTCCTAAAAAATAATATGTCATGTTTGCAAATCGGGTTTGAACCGGAATTGGTCGGACCAATTCCGTATCTACTCCGGTATGACCGGATAATTTAGAAATTAAGACACTATACACTTAGTATCGCTGAAAGGTATTAAGTAAGAATAAATAGGGAGAAATAGCTACGCAGGCTGATAGTTTAGATGCTCGGAATCTTCGACCTACGTACCGCTGGCTATCCAGCCGGTAAAAGAAGCTAATACGCAGGCTGATAGCCTGCGATACTCTATGGTACCGCCGGCTATCGAGCCGGTAGAAGTGGTTTATACGCAGGCTAATAGCCTACGCTACCATATATCGGTTAACCCAGGATGATGGTGATTTGATGCGATTCGCCTTTCGGGAATACCGGGATAAGATTCGATTTCTGGGGGTTACCATCAACCAAAACCTGTTTAACCCCATGGCAAACTTCATCCGGATTCTTAACGGTAATCTGGTAAATTGCTTCGCGGTATTTCCGGGTAATAGTATATTCTTTCCACTGTTTCGGGATGCAGGGATTAATCAATAGTCCTGTGTAAGTCGGTTTAACTCCTAGAATATGGTCGAGACCATCGCGCAGCATCCAAGCCGCAGTTCCGGTTAACCAGGAATGGGATGCCTGCCCGAAAGTCGGATGTTCCGGGCTGGTAACATATTCCGCATATACATAGGGTTCGACTTCATAAATATCTTCATCAGCAGGATCATAATCGATTGTGGATTGGATCCCTGCCTCCGCAGGAATGACCTCATTCCCGCGAAGGCGGATTGATGATTGCGGGAATAATGGTTTAACTTTAACTTTAATTTTCTTTGATTGCTGGAATGCCGGGGGCAACGCTTTTTTATAATATTCATAAGCCAAATCTCCCCGACCGAGCAGACATTCAGCATAGATTACCCAGGTTACCGGATGGTTGAACACCGCCCCATTCTCTTTCTTGCCCGGAACACAGCGGGTTGCTAATCCGATACGCGGATTGACTTCGGTAAATGCCGGCGCAACTAATTGCGGGCCTTTTGGGGTATCGAGATGTTTCTTAACCGCATCCATCGCTTGAATCGCTCGCTCTTTCGATGCCACTCCGCTGAGTACCGACCAGGATTGGGTATTAATAAATATTTTCCCCTCTTTACAATTCTTCGAGCCGATAATTTCCCCCGCATCATTGGTGCCCCGAATATACCAGTTCCCATCCCAGCAGAAATTATTGATCGTGTCCGCTAGTTTAGTATATGCTTTTTCATATTTCGTAATTAGCGATTTCAAAGTTGGTCGCTTGATATCAAGCGAAACATGTTTTCCCCCTACCAAAACATTTAATAATCCGATAGTTTCCTTAATCGCGAGTGCCAAACACATCGCTACCCAAACACTTTCTCCTTTACCTTCACGACCGAGATAATCGAGGGTATCATTCCAATCCCCCGGCCCGAATTTCGGTAATCCCCGTTTCGTGGTATCGCTTAAAACAAAATCGATATTATTGAGTAGATGCTGGAGAATCGTTCCTTCGCCGCCATCAAGATATTCCACCGATTGGTCGAGAATCGCAAAATCTCCGGTCTCTTTCAGATAATTGGTTACCGCGAGTGGGAACCATAACGGAGTATCAGAATGGCCGGTACGTTCTCCGCCACCAGTGATTGGGAAATAGCAATGCATCACCGACCCATTTTTAAACTGGTTCTGAGCCATTTCGAGAATCCGCTGTTTCACCGCATCCGGTTCCACCATCACCGGCCCCATTGCATCCTGGCAGGCATCGCGATACCCGCGACCGAACAATAATCCACCATGATAATAAGATGCGTTTCGTGAGAATAGAAATGTGGTTTTATTCTGATATTGATTCCAGATATTCAGCGCTCGGTTCATTTCCGGATCCGGGGTGTTAACGTTTGCATGACTAAGATAAAAATACCATTGCCGGCGTAAGGTTTCAAATGCTTGGTCGACTTTCTGCAGATTGCTATATTTCCGAATTAAGGGCTTGGCTAATTTCCGGGCGGGAAGTATCGGAGTCCGTAATCCCCGGTCTTCCGGTTTATCGACGATACCTAATAAGATCGTAAACGCAATCGTTTCCCGTGGAACAAGTGTAATCTTATTCTGTAACGCCGCTACTGCATCACCGGCAGTAATCATGGTATTCGAGCATTCCCCTTGTTCCACCGCAATCGGATTCGATTCACTGCGCCATTTCCCGATAAACTTGTTCTTATTCCCTTCAAAACTGGTTACCGGAAGGCTGCTGGAGAAATAGACCCATTTATTCCAGGCCTGGTTCGCCTGTTTAACCGTCGGTCCGGAATAGGTTACCCAATATCGTTTCGTAGCATAAATCGCATGATCTTCTTGAACAAACCGGACATCATTAAAATGCTGGTCATTCGGCTGGTTGATGAGATCGACTAACGCATGCCCTAAACATAATTCGACAAACGAAAAGATACTTAAGTGCTTTTTCTTTTTCCCTTGGTTAGTCAATCGGATGCGCCATACTTCGAGTTCATCGTCTGGTGGAACGAAATAACAGATATCCGACCTAATCCCGGCATATTCTTGTTCGATAATGGTATATCCCAACCCATGCCGGCATTGATAAAACGCCGGGGATTTCCCTACCGGCTGGTATGATAGCGACCAATATTCGCCGGTATCGGTATCCCGCAGATAAACATATTTCCCCGGCCGGTCCCAAGGCAGGCCATTATACCGCCATCGGGTAATCCGGCTGTCTTTCGGAGAAATATAGAAACTATATCCGCCGCCGACATGCGTGATTAATGAATGATAGGTTTGATTGGTTAAATAGTTTACCCATGGTGCCGGAGTATCCGGCCGGGTGATAATGAACTCTTTTCCATCAGGTGAAAAATGACCATACTTGCTCATAGAAAAACAAATCCCAAATCCCAAATCTAAAGTTCCAATCAAATCCTAATACCTAAATTCCAAAATCAAATTTGACATTTGATATTAAGTCATTTGATATTTATTGGAACTTTGAATTTTGAACTTAAAGAACTACCTCCATAATAAACTGAACTATTTTATGCCACATATTACTCTGCCAGCATTCAGGATACTTACCGTTTTCTGCTCGGAATCGGACCCGACATATATCCGGACTACCGGCTCAGTATCCGACGCCCGAATCAACATCCAACTGCCATCAACGAAATAGAATTTTACTCCATCATAACTGCTTAATTTATCTACCGCAATATCGGCGATTTTATCCGGCGGCTCCGATTTCAGCCGATTGATCAATCCTAATCTGATTTCGTCCGGACAATGCGAATCGATGCGGTCATACACTAGTTTACCGAACCGGGATTCTAAATCAGCTACCAGCTCGCTCGGTTTCTTGCCGGTAGTTACCAGACATTCTAACATCAATAAACCGAGCAAGAGCCCATCGCGTTCCGGGATATGATTCTTAATCCCGATCCCGCCACTCTCTTCACCGCCGATTAAGATATCCTGCTGAATCATCAGGTCGGCGACATTCTTAAATCCGACCGGTACTTCGGTAACTTTCGCGCCATACTCTGCCGCGAGTTTATCAATCATCGATGCTGTCGATAAGGTTCGAACTACATCCCCAGACCAATTCCGGGTCTTTTTTAAATGCTCGAATAATATCGGAATAAGATGATGCGGAGTAACGAACCGGCCTTGTTCATCAACTACTCCGATCCGGTCACTATCTCCATCGGTAGCTAACCCGATTACCGCACCGCATTTCGGGACTTCATCCATCAACATCCCCAAATTTTTGGGTATCGGTTCCGGTAGGATACCGCCAAACAACGCATCCCGGTCCCCGCGAATGGTTTTAACGCGTATCTTCCCATCCGATAATATCTGTTCCAAATAATATTTACCAACTCCATAGAGAGAATCGGCTACGACCTTAATCGGATACGATTTAATCGCATCCAGATTCACAAACGACCGCAGTTGCGCTAGATAAGGAGCAACCAAATCGAGTTTCTGGATATTCTTCTGGAATAAAATTTGCTCCCGTTTCGGTGGCGTTTGATAGAGATGCTTCTCGATTGCCGAAGTAATCTCTTTGGTTGCCGAGCCGCCATACGGCGCTTTAAACTTTATTCCGTTATATATCGGTGGATTATGCGATGCGGTAATCATAATCCCACCACCGGTTTGCCGCTGTTTAGCGGCAAATGATAATGCCGGGGTCGGCAACGCGGTATCGCTTAAATATACCGGGATATTGTTACTCGCGACAATTTCTGCTACTCGGAGCGCATAATTCTCGGAATGGAATCGATAATCATACCCGACCACTATCCCGCGCTCAGCAGTTTTCGTTTCAATCAGATAATCCGCCATCGTTTGTGCGATGATTTCTACATTGGCGAACGTAAACTCATCGGAAATAACCGCCCGCCATCCATCAGTACCAAACCGTATTTTTGTTTTACCCACTAAATATTACCTCCAATAATAAATTCAATAACTTAACCGTATCGATTGCTATTTAGCGATACCGGTCAATTCCAGATATTTCGCGAACCCGGGATAGATAAAGGTTCTATCCGATTTTTCCGGGTCATCCGATTCGATACCATCCCGATACCGAACCAACCGCAATTTATCTGCATGCGAATTTAAAGTAACTCGCGTATTCGGAGTATCGCAATAGAAATAATATTGGTCTTTTTCGAAATCGCAAAGCAATTCCCAGGTACCATTAATCAAATAAACATCGATTAATCGTATTCCATTAAGGGTAACTTCAGTTGCCGAATTCGACCATTTACCCCAAGTTTGTATCGGGCTACAACCGGCAGCAGAAAGCAGATATTTCCCAGCCATTTCAGCACTCGATGCCGGTTCTAATTTCTGCCCGCGATTCTCAGCAATAGTAACCATTTTAACTAACACTTTTTTTGCAGTCGCAATCGGCTGATTATCCAGCGAAGTAGCGATAATCACACCAAAAGGAGATTGTGAACTTACCTCTAATTTACCGGTTTTATAGAGCTGACCGGGATTAAAACTCCCTTGAATAACCTGAGTCTTGTCGGTATCGATCAGCAATCTACCTTCTTTCGTATCCCGGGTTAATTCTTTGGTATCGGAAGGATAGATACCGGATTCCAGGGTTTTATGCGTTATCGGGATATTATACCATCGTTGAATCAGGTCGACAGCAAACCGTTGGATACCCTCCGGGTTCGATTCTGCAAGAATCAGATTGTCTCGTCTGGGGTCATAGAACCCATACGCGATTTTCCGATTCTTATCGAGCCCCATCGGCTGATATCCGGCTAACGAACCTTCATCAGCATCAAATCCGAATTTGGTATCCATCTTGGTAGCGATCAGCGTCTCATATCCAATCCCGGAAAAAATGAATTCCATCGGAGAAATTGCCGTACGCGTTAATCGATATTTCGATTGCGCGGTTATGGTCCCTTCACCGCTGGCAGGTTTCGATTGCATCGCAGTAGCAAACGGTGCGTTCGAATAGATAATACTATGGTTACCGATATATCGGGCATCCTGGCTCCTACCGGAAGTGATAATCAAATCCGGTTTCTCGTTATATTCCGGGTCGACATACCGATTTTGAAGGCGATATATCCACCCGAGTTTGTTAAGTGAACTGAGATAGTTGGCATAGGTATACATATCTTCTTTTGAATACCCGATTTCAACCAGTTTTTCAGCAGATTTAACGTCATGCTGCAAAAACATTTTTCCGGCGATAGCGAGTAATCCCCATCGGGTCGGGTCAGCTTGAATGCCTGCAGAGGTTAATTTATCCAGGTCGCTGGTACAATAATAAGCGGAATTAAGCTGGGCATCGATATCCTGTAAACAACCATACGCTGCTGATTCCAGCATACCAGCCGCCCGGTAGGTATTGGGCCAGGAGATAGAACAATCGCTGATGACCACCGGTTTCCCAGCAAACTTAATTCGGGTTAATTGCGAGATAAAACTCGAATCATCGGTATCTCTTAGATAGTTCTTATTATCGGTATATATCGCTTTCCCCGGCTCGCTCCGAAGATTGTCGAAGGTTACCGGTTCGGCGATGAAATCCAACTCTTGAGTTACTGTCCAAATATCAGGAACAATCTCTCCATTAACCACTGCGGAAATCGGGATTTTAATTCCCTTTTGCCGCAAAAAATCACGCATACTGGCAAAATACTGCCGTTGGATATCAACCGCAAATCGAACAGCATCAGACTGGCGTGCCGGGAATTTAAGTAGATCGGTATAATTCGCATCCATCACTTCGGAATAACTATCAAGGTCCATTTTCGGAAGTAGTACCGACCCATCTTCTGGCATCTCTTTCGATCCCAACGCGGTTTTTGATTTGGTATTCGTCCAGGCAGAACGCAGCGTGAAAGAACTGCCATACTTCTTCTGCAGCCATAAATTCCATTTCTGCTGGAATTCGGTTCGATACGGCTCGACCATCTCCGGCCATTTTTCCGGGTCTGAAAACAATCCATTTTCATCATTTAAATTCAGCATGACTACTGCCGGATCTTGTGCAATCGATACGTTGGTATAGGGATTGATATTCGAGCATAACAGTTTTTCTGCATAGAGCTTTTGCAATTCAATCAATCGGGAATTAAAATAGACATAGGGTTTGGCGCCTTGTCCTAACCAAGCGGCGTTGGTTACCCCATCACCATCTTTAAACATCCGATATGTGCAGAGGTCCAGATAGATATATATCCCGCGCTGTTTAAGTTTATAAATCCAATAGTTTACCCGGTCCCGATAATCCCGGTCTAGATACCGAGTCGTAGTACTATTCGGATAAGATTCATCGAAAATCGATCGCTGGATACCGCTACCGGTATCAGCAAACCGTTTATCTAATGCTTGGAGTCGAACTAAATTTACTCCAGCACGTGCCAGGGTATCAACAATAGTATCAATCCGATCATGCGGGATATCGATATGCCGGTCAGGAATCGTTACTCCCCAGAAACGGCCGCGGGTACCATCAGTAAAATAGAAATGGCCATCCATCCGAACGGTAAGAAATCCATGTTTCCCGGCAGGTGCATCCAGCAGATAACTGAAGTCCTGTAAAGAAGAGTTCGGGAAAAAGTCGAACGCCGGGTTAAGAGTTCGGATATTCAACGGCTCTTTTATTTCCGCAAATATAGGAACCGTATAAATAATAACGCTAATCGTTAAAATGGTTAGGATAGGAACTAGTTTCATTTTCATGGTTTAATCCTCATAATCGATATATTTAAAATGATTATAATTATAAACCAATCTACCTCAAGTTGACTATGCATACTATCGGATCTTCCGGCGCCATATTTGCTAATTCCGCAGTCGCTAATGAAATAATCTGGGTAATATCCAATAGGCCGGTTAAATCCAATATCCGGCTGCCGTATAATATAAAAGTATCCGGTAATGTTCGACCAGCATCACCGTAACTCGTATGCTCTTCTAAAAACCTCTGAACCACGGTATTCAAATTCTGTTTTGGAGTTTCGACTGCGGCACCATTACTCATCTGCAATCGAATTACCCCTTCTTTATCCATCACCCGCAATGGTGATAGTTTTTGCTGATATAATCCGAAAATCCGTTTCCGGGTTACCAAAGCGCTGAATACTTCTAAATATTGGGTGGCAGCAATCCGCGATACAACAGCAGTATCAACCTGGAGCGATTGCGCAGCCAATTTTTTTCGTTCAATTTCCGGTAATTGCCGCGCGGTTAAATCCCGCGTTCGCATTTCAGTAGTTCCGGTAGCTGTCGCTCGCAATATATTCTTCTGGGCATCGACTTCTACCTGTACCTCGATACTATCCGCAGCGGCACCCATGGTGAGAACCGCAGCTTCTACTTCTTTTCTAATTGCCAGGATATCATCGCTGGTCGGATTGATTACCGACCGTTCGATGGTATCTCTCACCATCGCTAACGCTACACCAATAGCGGAAATCACCGCCGCATTCTTTGCCAATTGGAACTGCATCAGCATCTTTTTTGCCGTATAAGGAACAATCGCTGCGGCACCGCCGCCACCGCCGATTAGTGAAACCAATTGTTTATCCAATTTATATTCTTGCAACAACCGGCCTACTACCCGGATACATTTCGCTGCCGATTTACTTAAAATATCTTCGGCTACCTGCGCTTCGTTTACTTTTAATTCTTTCGCTAGAACCGATATGACCCGCTTAATCGATTCCATATTTCCGGAAGCATAATCTCCTGGCGGAACATCCCCGGCGAAATTCGCTGCACAGGTCGGAGTTAACGCTACCTTGGTACCATTCTTCCCTTCAAAATAAACATAATCCGATGGATCACCCGGTTTCGGTTGTAGATATTGTAATGTTGCTTGCTCTAACGAATCTGGTTTACTGAATGCCGCATATCCTAATCCAGCGATATGCGCGCTCCGGGGACCGACATCTTCAATCTGATTATGTTTGACTCGACACATCGACCCACCGGCGATTCCGATAGTTCGCACATCAAGCGTGCGTAGATATACCCGATGTCCGCCAACTTCAGCGGTTTTAATCAGTGCCCGACCGTTTTGAATCGCTGAGATATCGGTGCTGGTACCACCGACTTCAAGAAAAATCCCGTCAGAGATTTTTGCATACATTAACGCTGCCGCTACCCCCGCAGCCGGGCCGGATAACATAGTTAGAATCGGCCGCTTCCGCATCTGGATGATATCCATCACTCCGCCGTCAGACCGCATAATCATCAAGGGAGCGGTAATTCCCGATTTCCGGACACTCGATTCGGTCATATTTGCCGTTTCCATCATTTTCGGCAGCATACTGGCATTAATCACCGCAGTCCGGGTGCGGACTTTCAAACCATATAATTGCGATATCTCGGAAGAAGCGGTTGCCGGAATCCCAAGTTCTGCCGCTAAGTCTAGTACCCGGGTTTCATTAGTCGTATCATCGACACTAAACGCTTCTGCTGCAACGATTACCTTCGCACCGTCAGACAAAAGTTCCGTAATCAGCTTCTTGATTGATTCACTATCCGGCGCATTAGCGGTATCGAGAAACCGATGATAGGTTTTCAAGAATCTACCGGGCGCGAGTTCGATATCACCCACCTGGGTTTCGGATTTAGCTCTTAATCTCTCGATTCCTTTCCCCATACCGAGAATACCGACTGGAGCGACATCGCCTTCTAACAATGCATTCGTTGCCTGGGTGGTACTATGCGCAATAAACGCTACTTCATCCGGCGCAATCCGGGATTCGGTTAATAACAGATGGAGGGAATCGATGATTCCTTTCGCGACTCCTTCTTCTGCGGTATGGGTAGTCGGTACTTTCGCCTGCCCGATAACCTCGAAAGTCGATGAATCGATTGCGACTGCATGAGTAAACGTTCCGCCGACATCAATACCAATTCTAATCCGCCGTTTGTCCATAATAAATAGTAGACAGTAGTCAGTAGTAAGTAGTAAGGTTATTAATCTATATATTATCTGCTGTCTACGATAAAACCTTTTTTCTCGCCAAGGGCGCTAAGTTAAATAAACGCAAAGGACGCTAAAAAATATATTTTAAATTAAGTTTTTCTTTGCGGACTTAGCGTTTTCTTTGCGTTCTTTGCGAGAACTGTTTATTTCGGATTTGATTTAACGATGAATCCGTTTGCTACTGCGCGTTCCTGTCCGAAATTACCTTCTTTATCTTTATCACTGGGGAAATTAACGATGGTATCGTAAATCACCAGCGTACTCGAACCACCGCCATCAAGGTTCATCGCATCAACGGCACCGAGTTTGATCATCAAGTTCGCTAAATCATCAAGACTAATTCCATTACTTAAATTCGGCTGCCGGCCGTCAACAATAACCCAAATCAATTTATTATCTTTCGTAACTCCGACCGCGGTTCGCGGATGAGTGGTGATCCTGAACGATTTCCCGCCGGCATCATCGAGAACCGATACATACGGTTGCCCGTTTCTAACCAGCATCGAGACCCCGCCTAGCGCTTCGGTAACCTCAGACCAATCGGTAGAATTAATACTCATCAATTTCCCATCTTGATATCCGACCCGGTCAAATACGGTTTTATGCGTTGACGTTATCCCAATCGCTGCCCGGGCAGGTTTATCGGATAACGGTGGGCAAACGAGTTTGCCATTAGTTATAACCAATCCTACCGGCACCTTAGGACTGAAACTAAAAAAGCCACCGTTGATTCCGGCAACCGCCTGGTTCCGATGAACGATTGACGATACGCGCTCCAATCCGTTATATGCCGTTGCTACGGTTACCGATAAGTTCGGATTATTTAAATCGATGGTAAGTATACTAATATTCCGCAGTGGGGTATCAGTATCGCTTTGGATATGATGATAAGAAATCCCATCAGTTATTGGAAACGATACTTCTTGATGAATGCCAAAAGATAATACAGCTAAACAAAATGAGAAAACAAGAACAAGATACCTTTTTATACACACAGTATTTTTCATGGTTATGGTCAGAATTTATTATCCTTACTCGGGTCTTGGATATCCATATCGCCGATAAGGGTAACAAACTCGCTCAATTCGACTGGAATAACGGAATCGTGGATGAATTTTATCGCATCGGCGATAACCACGCCGTTGGCTCCGGTATCAGTCAATCGGACATATCCGCTGGTTCCTGAAGGAAACGAAAAGGTTCCGAGATAATTCCAGCAGTATCCATTACTTCGCTGGTCAGCGTAAATAGTCGTAGTACCGCCTGAATAGCCGATACGATATGGTGCATTTGAGGCGCGGTTTGTATCCGCAGTACTAGTATGCCACCAGGCATATACCCGATACGGGCCGGAAATGAGCAGGTTCGGAGTCCAGGTTGCGGTTCGACCTGCGCCGGCAGGAGAATAATAATAGGTTCCGCCATAAGCACCATAACAACCTGCACCTGCGGTTACTGCACTAAACCAGCTCCCGGTACTGCTAAAACTCCCCCGGCTGTTTGAAGCTGAATTGTCCAGAATATAGGGATCGGTAGTATCCCAGCTTCCGGTAAATCCGATTTTACTGATAAACGTATCCAGCGTATCATTATACGCCATTGCAGACCGGTTGAGCGAGAAGATCGGCTGCGTTCTATCGCATAAAGCACTGACATAATTCAATGCGGCGGTATATCCAGCTTCCTGAACTAATCCGAGAATTGAAACGGAATCGGTAGAATAAGCGAAGGTTCCATAACTGCCATAAGGATACGCTAGGTATTTACATGGTTTAGGTAAATACTTATTTAATGAATCTTTCGATACCGTCAATTGGGTACGAATCTGGGCGGCGGTTAAGGTATATAAATATTGATGATTAACGGTATGCGATTGGCAGGTATAATATTCATTTGATTCCGCGGTACTGTGAACACTAAGGCTTGGCCGGTATCCAATCCATCCGCTATTTGCGCCCATATTAGTCGTTACAGCGAAAATCAAACCATGATAGTTTCGGGTGGTTAAATAACTTACTCCCCGGGTTAATTCACCTTCATAATTATCATCGAACGTAAACACAATCGGGTTCGATGGTATTGGAGTCCCGAATTTGATATATGAAACGACGGTATCTAAACTGACTGCAGTATATCCATGATGCTGCACAAAATCGACTTGGTCTTTGAAATTATCTTGCACCGTCATAACATCATTCCAATATTTATCGCTGGGGTTGATTTCGTGATACCCGACAATCGGAATCCGGACGGTTTGCGGGATAATCCATTTCTGCAATTTGCGGGTACTGATCCCTTGAGTAATATAAATCGTCTGGAGATTCGGATGGAATCCGACTCCTGCCGGTGCGGTTAATCCGGACCCGAAAATAGTGTCAATCGCTACTCCAGAGGAATTGAAAACAACTACTCGGTTTGCACCGGAATCGGATACATAAACATTCCCGAAACCGTCTACTTCGCAGGCATAAGGTGTAGTCCAGGAACCGGATAAATATCCGGATAAACTGAAATTAGCAGTGGTTCCGGAAATGGTCCCGGTAAACTTCCATATTTTCTGATTCGTGGCATCGGCGATATATACCGTTTTCCCATCTTTGGTTACCCCGATTCCCGGATGCAGGTTGCCGGTGGAATTGATAGTAATCGGGCTATTTACCAGATTCTGCCCGCTGGTGTTCATAACATAAAATCGGATTGCCGAGGTATTTACTTTTTCGACGATATATAAATGATTGCTGGTATCGATATCGATATCGCCAACCCGAAACGAAGGTTCGAACCCATTCAGCATAACACCGTCAATCGCCCGATATTTGAAAATATGCTGTTTGGTCGTTGCGCCGCTATCGCAAGTAACATAGATAATCCCACTGGTATCGATTGCGATTCCTGAAGGAGTATATATCGCGGTAGTTGAACCGGCTGAACTTTTGCCATTGCGTATCGGAGAATAGAATGCTTTCGACCCGTCATAGGGATGCCAGATATGAACACTACTATCTCCATACCCGCAGGTCCAGATTTGTCCCCCGAAATCGAGCTGGATATATTCCGCCTGGTTCATATCGGAGCCGAAGGTAGAATTATAGGTATATGCTCCGAACGTTAGAGAACATAAGCTGATTAATAAAAAAGATAAAATAATGAGTTGAGTTTGAAATATCCTACGCATGAAGCAGTCTCCATTAAAATAAAGCAGGGTGAGCTCTCGATTTTTACAAGCTCACCCGGAAGATTTTATGCCATACTTAGAAAATAGCTGCAGACACTTATATGCTGTCGAACATCAACAATAACTATCACCAGACTATGTATCCCGGAAATTATGGCCCGAAACGCCAAACATCTCCATTGGTAACAATACCGTTCGTCGGGTCATACTGCATGATTCTACCCGGCCAGGTACCAACATTAATCGAGTAATTTTGGTCCGGACCGAATGACATTAATGCCCAGCGACCTTTTTTGGTTCGTTCATCAGGATTTTCGGCAAACATGTTGTCGTAAGATGAATTGGCTTTATAGGCATCAAACACTTTCGGTTCCCAATATGGATACGCTCGATCCCAAGTACCGGTCATATCCACCAATCCCGCTAATGTAGTGCTATTCCCTCTTAAGTTAAACACATCCATCGGGACTTTAGTGATATATGCAATTGGTGTCGTTATTTGTGCTAACCGAGCAATTCGGCACACATCTAATCTGCCATAAGTACCGAAATAAATCGAATCGCTTGACCGAGGATATGCGGTGTTATCTACCTGATATGCTTCAAGGCCGGTCGCAATCGTTTGTTGTTCTTTCATAACTCCCGCGACTTTCGCTCGGGTTTGGGCCGCGAGAAAGTTCGGAATCGCGATTGCCGCTAAAATAGCGATAATCGCAACAACAATTAATAGTTCTATCAAAGTAAACCCAAATTGTTTTTTTAACATAATATATTTATCCCTCCTTTGCCGGAAAATGACGTGTATGTGCACACGTGAAACGTTGCACCATATAAAATAGCCCAAAATCGGGCTCTTGTCAAGTTTATATTCCGAATTCAATCCGAATTCGACCGGTTACATTCCTGAACTCGATACGGTTTTTTATCGGAGTAGATACGAACGAGATATTATCTCGTTCGTATCAAC
>JBHGBB010000006.1:0-40578 GCA_041946755.1 bacterium
GAGGTCTACTTCTTGTTTATTTCTTCAACAGCTAACTCTGCAGCACTTTGAATTGTTTTTCCGTACTTTGCCATTTCGCCAGTCAAGGGAAGAATTACTCCAATTTTAGTTACATTCCTATCCGAATCTCTACTACAGCCAGCAATTATTATAAATATTATAAACAACAAATTTACCATAATAATAACTACATACATACTTCGTTTTAGCATAATTATTCCTCCTTATTTATGTTTGGTTAATCTCGATTATCAGAAATTCTTGCTAAAAGATTTTTATTCTTACTATTGAAAAGCTCTAAAACCTGGGTATTACTTGGACGAGGAACCATAAGATATGTAATATTTAAAAGACCAGTAATGGTAGTTAATATGATGAGAAGTAATGTAGTGTTATTTATGTTAAAGCTTATAACCATCTTAAAAATAGCAAAGTTAAAAATAAATACTCTATGAATAAAATAAGCGGCAACCGATAGGTTATTACGAAATATGCACAAAAATATCATAGAAGTTATAACAAGCGGTAAAAAAGAAATAAATGCTTTTATTGGTAGAAAAAATAAAGGAATTACAAATAAAACAGCAGCAAAAATAAAACTGATAATCGCTCCATATCTTGCAGGAAATTCGTATTTATCATTATTAACATCTCTTATATCAGCTATCAGACTACGCGATGACTGGATTAAAAATAAACTTACTCCAAACATAAGGAACCTTGTATTAAAGATTAATTCGTTATAAGATTTAAAAAGAATTGCTATTAAAAAAAATAACGATAGAGTATGAATACCCCTTAACAAAAAGCCAACTCGACCTAAATATTTCTTTGTTTTTTTATAAGGATATACTATGATAAATATAGTATGAATAAAATAAATGATCAAAGCCAGCGGGTTTTGGATAGTAATGAGTATTAGTGAACCTGCAAAAACTACTCCTAACGCTCTTAATCCAGGTTGTATTCTCCCTTCATCTTTCTGTATTCTTTCACTATACCAATTCAATGCTGCCCATAACAATAGACAGATTGTTCCTATCCATATAGACTTTCCAAAAGTTAAAACTTCGGATGTAGAAACGGAGTAAGCCAATATACCCGTAAATATTATATCTATCCAAGAATAAGGACGAGTAAGTAATAAATAATTGAATAATACAGAACTGTTAGTATTATTTTTCATTGGATATGTTTTCGTATCAATTTATCTTCTCACTGTATCCGTATCAGTAAGAACATTACACATTCTATCAATATATTGTGGATTTCCACCTGTGTGCAAACGAACAAACCGATTATTTGGTTCGGGGAAATCATGACCTCCCATTACAAAAAGCCCTTGCTGCGATAAAATCTCACATATATCTTGAGAATCAAGGTGTTTTGGTAGTCCCATAAGACAGTAATTACTAGAAAAATCAGTTATATAGTATTCCGGATTTTTTTCAACAAACTTCTTTAATATTTTAGAGTTGGATTTTATATCTCTTATGATTTGTAGACTCGGAAATAGTCCACGATTTTCTTTTATAATATTATATGCTTTAATTGTTCCTTCTAAACTCATACCCAATGGGAGTAAAGGGCGTACTATTCCAGCCATCACTGGATTAGAATACAACGCTAAACCAATCCTCAAATGCGACATACCTTGATATTTCGAAAATGAATGCAAAATTACTATATTTTTGTTGGCATAACGATGAAGAAGTTTATAAGTTGATATTTCAGGTCGCGTATTTACCAATGTTCTATCGATCATTGCCCACGTTCCTTTGGGCAAATTGTCTAATACTAATAAAATATCTTGGTCATGAATCGGTAGCCCTGAAGGATTGTTAGGAGTTACTAAAATTATAATACCTGGTCTTTTCAATTTCATCTCCGAAATAAAACTTTTTACATCAAATTCGAAGTTATTCAGAAGTGGTACTTTATGAATTGTTAATAATCTTGCACTTGCAGAGTTATAATTTCGAAAATAAGTTGGGACTGCGAATAATACACCTTTACCATTTTTACCTTTTGGAAGCAAAGATACAGCTTGCTTTTCTTGAAGTTTTACTGCAGTTAAAATTGTATCAATTGAGCCATTGCTGCCGAAATTAGGTTGAACCTGAATCGGTTCAATTTTGAACATTGAACTCACCAATTTCTGCAAACTAAACAAAGCACGTAAGAGTTCGGGATATAATTCTCCCCTTTTAATATCAATGCTACCCTCTGCATTTCGCAATTTATATATATATGAACGAATATTTTCATCATCGGAAAAAACAGTGCATAGTTCTTTGATATTATACCATTTAAATTCAGTGTTGAAACCTTTATCAATTAGGATTTTAGAACGTTTGAAAATTCCAATGTCAATCTTTTTATTTTTTTTCATTTTTAACCTCTATTGAATTAATATAATTAAAATTTAAATTATTTATTAAATATTTCTTTCCAAGCTATTTTGACTTAATACTTGCGATTTTAAGGGAAATCAAATAAAATGTCAAGTCTTTTTTAGGTTATTCTAATATTTTTATATTTTCAAACTAAATCCTCTTTATATTAATGACCAACATCACATATTTATTATTACTGTTTAAGCTTGCTAGTAAAGCATAATCTGATAAAGAATCGAAAGCAGTCTTCATCTTTATAGATTGTAGAAGTCGGGATTATTAGATAAAGATTACAGCTATACCTTATCGATTACAACGATAAATCAATATCGATAAAGGGAGTTTCAATGTTAAACTATACGATTCCCATAAAACAATATTTGATATCGTCGTCAGCATCTTTGCAATAATCGGCTTATTTTTCGATTCTAAGTGACCTATTTTCAGAAAGATTTATACCTAACAACCAATCAATTCAGCCCGCTTATTTTCCCAATCTCCCGAGTAATAGTTTTATCGACCTAAATTTCAATTAGATTATCTTCTTTTTTCATATTTTCTTCTCTTGACAGCAGTAGCATTGTAGTTTACTTTAGATAAGCAATAGAACGAAAGAACGAAAGAACGGGAAAACGGATAAACAAATTTAGCATTTTACTCTGGTTTTCTCTGTGTCCTCTCTGGTTAAATCTTTTCTATGCAAAAATCTGATTTCGATAAACTCGTTGAATTGATGGATAAACTCCGTGAACCCGGTGGATGCCCGTGGGACCGGGAACAGACCGCAGCTTCTCTAAAACCATATATTATCGAAGAAGCATATGAAGTAGTCGAATCGATCGATCATCCGGATCAGCATAAACTGAAAGAGGAATTAGGCGATTTATTGTTCCAAACCATATTCTTAGCGCGAATAGCGAAAGAAAAGAATCAGTTTGATATTTATGATGTACTCCGCACTTCCTATGAGAAAATGGTAACCCGCCATCCGCATGTATTCGGTAAAAAAGATTTAAAAACCTCGGAAGCGGTATTGCAGAATTGGGAAAAAATCAAACGGCAGGAAAAAGGGAAAAAAGGAAAGTCACTGTTTGAAGGATTGCCGAAAAACCTACCGGCATTGATGAAAGCGCATCGGGTGCAGGATCGAGTTTCAAGAGTCGGATTCGATTGGGAGCATATCGAACCGGCATTAGCCAAGGTTGAAGAAGAACTAGCGGAGTTTAAAGCTGCACTGGTGCATAACGAGTCCGACCATGCCCAAGAAGAGTTAGGCGACCTCTTTTTTGCATTGGTTAATATCGCCCGATTCATGAAAGCTGACCCGGAACAGACCTTGCACCGAACAGTAGATAAATTCATTCAGCGGTTTGCCTATATCGAAAAGAAAGTAGCAGATTCGGGTAAAGGTTTCGATGATTATACCCTAAAACAGCTTGACTCCTTCTGGGAAGAGGCGAAGAGAAAAGCGAGAAGTCAGAAGTTAGAAGTCAGAAGTCAGATAAAACAAAAGGGAAAAAGAGGTCAGAAGCCTGAAGTAAGAAGTCGAAAAAACAGACGTTAGAAGAGAAAACATAAAGCATAAGACTTAGGACTTTGGACTTAGGACTTAGGGCTGGTATTCCGACTTGAGACTTAAGACTGCATTTATACATTTGCCAAATTCGCTCAATTTACGGTTTAATTATTGTTAATATCTTGAAAGGGGATTAATATTACATGAAAGTACATTATCAAATAAGAGAGATGCATCCGGTAGTACCGTTCCGTATATCGCGGGAAACGAAAACTATAGTCCGCAATTTATTCTTGGAATTGGATGAAGGAATCGGGGAATCGTCTCCCTGCCCGTATTTTGGCGATACCCTAGATACCCGGTTCGGTGAAATGGCAGACGTGATTAGCCAGCTGGGTGATGACCCATTCGAAATCGAAGAGATTATGCGCCGGGTATCGCGAATCACTACCAGCCGTGTTCTCCGCGCAGCAGTAGATATCGCATTACATGACCTGATCGGCAAACGATTGAATAAACCGTTATATTCTTTATTCGGATTAAGCCGGAAACGAGCTCCCCAAAGCACCTTTACCATCGGTATTGATAAAACCGAAACTATGGTTGAACAAGCGGTTAAAGCGACCAAACAATTCCCGCTATTAAAAATCAAGCTCGGTGGTCCGGATGATTTAAATGTTATGCAGAAAATGCGGGATGCGTTACCGAAACAGATATTTCGGGTGGATGCTAATGGCGGATGGCATGATGCGAAAGAAGCACTGAAATATATCGATGCTTTAGCGGAGCTAAAAATCGAGTTTGTTGAACAGCCCTTACCGCCAACCGCGGCTGAAGATTTAAAAAAGGTATTCCAGAAATCGAAACTGCCGATTATTCTTGATGAAAGTGTTCGCGAGAGCGCCGATGTACCGAAAGTTATCGGCCAATGTCATGGAATTAATATTAAATTGATGAAATGCGGTGGGATTCGAGAAGCATTACGTACCATTCATACCGCGCGAGCGCATGGATTACAGATTATGCTCGGATGTATGCTTGAGAGTTCGGTTGCAGTGACCGCAGCCGCTCATATCTCACCGTTAGTCGATTATGCAGATTTAGATGGCGCGATTCTCTTAGCTGATGATCCGTTTGTAGGAATGAAACTCGAACATGGCTGGATTCGGCTTCCTGACACTCCGGGATTAGGGGTGCAAACGAGAAGTAGTCACAATCAAACAGGAGTAAAATCAGATGTTAAGGTAGTTGAAAGATAAGCAACATCTGAAATAAAGGGAAATATTATTTAGATATTAAAATTCTGCATCTTATAACCAAAACAAGCGTCTAATAAATAAAGATATCGAATAAGCGAAATAAAATAAATAAAAATTAATCTCTCTTCAGTCATACCGACTGTTGAGTAAAGGGGGATATATTCTATGGCAGGTGCAACGGTTGAAATCACCGATGCAAATTTTGAATCTGAAGTAGTCAAATCTTCGATTCCAGTACTTCTCGATTTCTGGGCGGAATGGTGCGGCCCATGCCGGATGATCGCGCCAACATTAGAGAAACTCGCGACTGAATATATCGGGAAAATCAAAATCGGGAAGTTGAATGTCGATAATAATCCCAATGTACCGAGTAAATTCGGGATTCAAGCAATACCAACCTTAATTGCATTCAAGAATGGAGAACAGGTAGATCGGATAGTCGGTGCATCTCCAGAAAAAGAATTACGGAAAAAACTGGACTCTTTGCTGTAGCCTAGATTCAAACGGATATCTCATCTGTATGCATCTGCGTATTTATCCGTTTGTATCGTTTTATTATGTTTGAAGCTCGGGAGTATGTTTCGCTAGATAAACAGAAAGTCCAATGCCAGCTCTGCCCGCATAATTGTATTATCGCTCCTGGTAAGGTTGGAATTTGTGGAATTCGGAAGAATATCGATAATAAGCTTTATGCATTGATGTATGGCAGAGCGTCTTCAGTAGCCATTGACCCGATAGAAAAGAAACCGATTTATCATTTCTATCCCGGTTCTCAAATACTCTCGATGGGAACCTATGGCTGCAACTTCCACTGTCCTTGGTGCCAGAATTGGTCGATTTCTCAAGAGTATGACGGTGCCACCCATACTATTTCTCCATTCGATGCAGTAAATTTAGGAGGGCAGAAAGGGTCTATCGGCATTGCCTATACCTATAACGAGCCATTAATCTGGTTTGAATATGTATATGACACTGCTAAACTAGCGAAAGAAAAAGGATTGGTTAATGTTCTGGTAACCAATGGATATATCAATGCCGAACCGTTTAAAAAATTAGCGCCATATATCGATGCGATGAACATCGATCTAAAATCCTTCTCACCAGACTTCTATAAAAAGCAATGCGGTGGGAAACTCGAATCTGTACTGCAAACTATCGAACAGGCGGTTAAAGCGAAAATCCAGGTTGAATTGACTACTTTACTTATCCCTGGAATGAACGATCATGAACAAGAATTAATCTCTATGGTAGATTGGATATCGAATTTGAGCGATACTATACCACTTCATTTCTCCCGTTATTTCCCCCAATATAAAAGCGATATCCCCCCTACTCCGCTATCTAATCTTAATCAAGCGAAAAACATTGCCCAGCAGAAATTGAAATATGTCTATCTGGGAAATGTGCATGACTCGGAGTCGGATAATACCTTCTGCCCGGCATGTAATAATCTCTTGATTACCCGAGAAGGATACTGGACTGAAATTAAGGGGATTAAGGATAAGAAGTGTAGTAAATGCAATCGTCAGGTAGATATCATCCTATAAATTAAATCCGAAATCCACTTGTAAAAGTTCTTAGTTGTTGGTCTAGAAACTAAAAACTAACACCTGATTTGGCATTGTATTACCTGAACCTATACCATTGGTTGGGATACTTGATAATAAACTGACTAAATACTTCTAAATACCTCTTTGCATCATTAATAATATCCTGTTCCGGATTATCAGTTTTCTGCGGAATCATAGGTGGCGCGATATATATCGCCAACTGATCATCTTTCTCTCTCACCATAACTGCCGGAATGACTATCGCACCGGTACGACGCGCGAGCATTGCCGGTCCTTTTGGTACCTTAACCTTCTCGCCAAACCAGTCCATATCTATCCCGCCGGTCCCAAACTCTAGGTCGCCGAGCAACGCAACGATCCGGCCAGACTCCAGCGCTTTATAGCATTCTCTGATTCCGGTTATATTGAGTGGATATACTTGAATCCCAGCCGATTTCCGCCGTTTTTGAAACAACCGGTTAACTCGCGGGTCAGGATGGTCTAATGCTAAAGAGGTAAACCGATACCCCAATTTCGATAATGCAACTGCACCTAATTCCCAATTCCCGATATGACCGGTTAAGATAACAATTTTTTTACCTTCAGCAATCGCAGTATCAAGATATTCTTTTCCATGAATCGGAATATGCTGCGATACATAATCTGCGGTTAGTCGTGAGACTCGGAAGAAATCTACCAGATATTTATAGAAATTGACTAAGGTCTCTTTGGTTAATCGGTCAGCATCAAGAGGTAACTGCGTTGATTGGACTAAATGACTGATATGCGACTGAATTGTAACTCGTAACCTATGGTTGAACAGGTATATAAGATTAGCTATTAAAGAAGCAAGTTTATAACTTACAGCTAGTGGTAGATGGATTGCGAGAAATATAGCAAGCTTATAACCATAATATAACATACGGTATTAAATCCAAAGCTCAAAAATCCAAATGCCTAATTCCAAAATTCAAATTGTTCTTTCGTCCTTTTGTTCTTCCGTTTCTGAGTTTAGAGCAATTGGTATATTAACAAGGTGGTTTTGATTTTCTCATAGCTAACTTTATCTGCAGCGATAATCAGTTCCGGCTGACCATCTCCATTAATATCAGCTACCGCTAGTTGCGAAATACTACCGGTTACTGGATAGGTAAATTTCGGTTGCGGTTTCCCTTTATTCCAAGATAAACAATAAAGCACATCGGTATCACCATAATCTGCAGTAGAAGTACAGATGATTAGCATATCGGAAGAATCGGAACTGGGAATAATTGCCAATCCATTTCCGTATGTCGTTTCACTTGTCCATAAGAGTTGGAATGTTTGGCTGAAAGATTGTACCCGATGTTTTTCGTTGATAGTGAACCATATTGCGGTACTATCTTGTACTGGATATCCGCCAGCAATATTATAAAAGTTCTCTGGTAATAAGAACGACTGGGTTTCTATTGCCCCGCTAGGATCGATTAAAAGGAGATAGATACTCTCTTTACTATATAAATTCGATTCCGGTAATAAATCGGCAGTAGCAACGTTCGTTCTACCATCCGGATTTCGCAACGAATTTAAGGCTAAATGATCGAGTGGTGTTATTGATTTCAACTGGTTTTCTTTCCATTCGTAAACTTCACTATTGGCATCACCGATTTTATAGATAAGCACCGTCTGCCAGGCATCAACGACTGTTGCATGCCGAATCCAATCCCGGGTTCTAGCGTTCGGTAACTCAGCGCCATATTTCTTGGAGTAGAATTCAGCGATAGTATTCTGTTTCCATTTATACAATTTCAGATCGGTAGGAGAAAAAATAATTAGATCCGCAAAGTTATCTTTATTAATATCTCCTGCAGTTAAGCCGAGTACCTGATAATCAAGAGCAATCATACTCAATAATTGCATTGGACTGGATTCGATGGTTGTATCCTGTGCTATCGGAACCGATTTAGGATGAGGAGACACAACGGTAGTATCTAATGCTAATTTGGGTTCTGAACTAATAACTACTTTCGACGGATTGGCTGATTCAGCAAATAATAATTGCGATAGCGCCGTAGTATTATCCAGCATAACCGATACTGGCGGCTGGATTTGCTCGGTACCATAACGATATACTTGGTAGCTAAGCCGGTTAGTAGTATCACCTATTTCCCAATGTCCAACTATTATTGCGGTATAATCGGTCTGTCTAAGTAATTGCTGGGCAACAGTAGTATCATAATTTACCGGAGATATCATTGTGGTATCGGTTTCTTGAGCAAATAACGCGGCTTTTTGTTTCTGCCAAGCAGCCCCGAGTTCGATCGATGCAGCAGCGATAAATCTGCCGGAATCGGTTAATTGGTTGGCTAAGGTTTCACTAATCAACTGGATTCGGCCTTCATCCCCTAATCCGATAACCGCTATTTTTTCCGGTGCGGTAACTACTCGGTCACCTTTCCTAATCGGTAAAAACTTTAAGGTATTAGCAATCCGGGCTGAAGGATATTGCCGGGATAATCGGGTAACTTCTAATTCCGCTATCGGAGTTGGAGGGACCGCGGTATTTAATGAAGAATAAAGATAGAGTTTAGTTCGTAGGGTTATTTTCGATGGGTCTTGGAACGATAAATATACCGAATCTTTCCGCTGTTCGAAAACCGACCCGGTAACCGGGACAAATTGTTGGCTTATTTGATTCGCTAAGTTACTAGTTAACCCCGGTAGATCCACACCTTGCGCGATACCAGAAGCAGTAGAAAGTAGACAGTAGACAGTAGGTAGGAGACAAAAACACCATAAATTGCGGATTACTGATTTAATTTGACATTTGGTCCGCCTTAGGCGGATTAGCATTTGACATTCATTTAACATTGGACATTAGGTATTGGACATTTATTTGGCATTTAGATTTTGACATTGGGAATTATCACGATGTATCGGGATTAGTATATCACCTTATTTAGCCCATACTCGATGATTCCTTCAGCGCCTGCACGTTTCAGTTCCGGGATAAGACTTCTGGCGATTCGCTCTTCGATAATAGTTTCAACATCAACCCAATCCGGGTCGGTTAAGGATGAAATAGTTGGTTTCTTCAATGCAGGAAGTATCTTCAATACATTCTGTAGATTACTTCTTTCAACATTCATTTTCAATCCGACCATTTCTTCTGCTACTAATGCTCCTTGCAGAAGCATCGCTAAATTCTCGATTTTCTGCTTTTTCCAAGGGTTTTGCCAAGTATCGAGATTAGCAATCAACCGGGTAGTAGATTCTAATACTGTTTCAACGATACGCAGGTTATTAGCACGTAACGACGACCCGGTCTCGGTTAGTTCAACAATGGCATCAACTAATCTGGGCGGTTTAACTTCGGTAGCACCCCAAGAGAATTCTACTTCCGCTTTAACATTCGATTTCGCTAAGTATTTCTTGGTGATATTAACCACTTCGGTAGCAATCCGTTTTCCCTGTAGATCTTTAACTGATTTGATGGAAGAATCTTCCGGCACCGCTAATACCCATCGGACCGGCCGAAGTCCACCTTTGGCATATACCAATTCGCAGACTTCTTTAACTTTAGAACTCGATTCGACAATCCAATCTTTCCCGGTTAATCCGACATCAAGCACCCCTTCTTCTACATATCTTGCCATCTCCTGGGCGCGGATTAAAATCGCTTCCATTTCCGGGTCATCGATATTTGGGAAATAGGAGCGGGCAGAAGTCGAGATTTTATATCCCGCTTTCTTGAACATCGCTATAGTCGAATCTTGCAAACTGCCTTTCGGCAATCCGAGCCGCAAAACATTATCTTTTTTCTCTAGTCGTTTCATTAAAATTCTCCTTTACCCTAAGCAATGTCGAAGGGTTTACGATTTTCTAGTCTAAACAATAGATTTAATAGATTGTTCTTATTTTATTCTGCCATATCATTCCTGTAAAAGCAGGAATCTAGCTATGGTATTTTATCGTATTATTCTAACAGACAATAGAACCCTTTGCCAAACTTGGAGAAGTTAGAATAAAACGGATAATAAACTACTCGAATGCTAGTAGAAGAAAGAAGACTTATTAGCGCCGTTTTTTAGTATGGGCTAAATCATATTTTGAAGAGAACACTTTAAGTGCTGAGACATCGGTATTTAATAGATACGGCATCGCGGCATCGAGTTTAGCGTCATCCCAATACCACCATTCGAGTGATTGCAGGATAGCGATATCTTTATCGGTAAACCGCATTCGGATAACTTTAGCCGGATTCCCGGCAACAATGCTATACGGTGGGACATCGCGGGTTACTACGGCTGCTCCCCCGATCACCGCACCGTTACCGATATTAACTCCACTGAGAATAACTGCACCTTCACCAATCCATACATCATGACCGATAATCACATCACCCCGAGATGCAGGATGTCCTTTGATATGTTTCGCGCTATCCCGGAACACCGAAAAGGGATAGGTGGTTATCCAATCAGTCCGATGGTTTCCACCAAGGAATATTTTTACATTGACGGCGATAGAACAATAATTCCCTACTTTAAGGGTAGTCGGTTCTCCCCAATGGCGGATGATCGGTTCTCCATAGGTACCCCGCCCCACCTCATATTTGTCTTTCCAAGATTGCTTCTCATCCTTCTTAATGGATACAGGTTTTAAGCGTTGTTTTCGTTTCATAGTTACTTTTCAGTAAACTCCTTCATATATATCGATATTATAAGAGAACAATTTAATGTATGTCAAGCACAGCCATTTTATCTCGTTTATAGTTCGCTGAGTTCAGGTTCTATCAATTTGGCTTTATGGTTCATCATAACTACTTTAGCGCGGGCACGTATTAACCAAACAAACGCCAGCAGATTACAGAGTAAACTGCCTAATACGAAATACACCATCGCTCGCGGTCCGGTTATATTCAATACTTCACCGATAAGCCAGGGTAATATCATACAGCCAACACTATCTCCGAGTAGGATGATAGTACTGACCCAAGCGGTAAGTTTAAATCCCTGTACTACTAAAGTAAAACCGGAAGCATAAATCGGACCCATGCAGAATCCTACCCCGATTACCGCTATCCACAAGACCGATATTGAATGGGCAAACATAAATATTAATCCCATGAAGAAGATGCAACCGAATAACGTCATGGTAATAATCTGGCGCGGGGTATAGCGGGTAGCTAACGGCACTGAAAGTAGCCGCCCGATAGTAAACGCCAGCCAGAATCCGGAAGATAGATATGCTGCTTGCACTGCCAGAGTAAGTTTAAGCTCTACTGCATAGGTATATATCCAGCCACCGAACCCGATTTCTGCACTTACATAAAAGAATAAAAAGAGTGCACCCATGAGAATGACGGTGTATGGCATAGTTTGCGATTGAACTGCACCGGATTGACTCTTTGCAGGATGAACGGCTTGCGGACTGCCTGCCATGGTCACCATCCATAAACCAGCTAGCAACGATAACGCTGCTAAGCTTACATAAACCCAGAGATATGCACCGGGGATATTAACTACTTGCGCGACTAATAATGGAGATATAAACGCACCTAATCCAAAACAGAAGTGTAATCCATTCATATACGGAGAAACCTTTTCCCGGTGGGTCCAAATCAAAAGCGTATTAGCGCCGTTATTGATAATTCCACCCATGATTCCTTTGATAGTCATGACTACCAGTAACCAACCTAATACCGGCATAAATGGGGTAAACAACATGGTTAATCCGGTAATGATTTGGGATACTCCCATAACCAGATGGCCGGGTAGACGGCTAAACAGCCGGCCGCCGAGTAGCGTACCGACGGTTCCGCCAATAGCGCCGAATAAAAATAATTGGCCCATATCCCCTAATCTCGCATGGGTTTGAGTAGCTAATTCCGGGAGGGTGGTACTGATCACCGTCATGTTCAACCCTAAACAGACTACCAGCCAATAATAGACCATCGTCTGCCGAAATCCGGGTTGATGATAGAGGTGGGTAAACTTAATCACGATTACCTATTTGCTCCTTTGAATTAAACCAGCTGTAAAAACACATATGATATCACAAGAAGATGATACAATCTATGTCCGGGATAAATTAAGAAAACAGCAGATCGGAAAATAGGAGAATAGGAAGTTATGCCTGAAGAAAAGCGCTATTTTTTCTTAGCGATATATTTAACTTCTTCAAGCTGTTTGAAATCAATATCTTGCGTCCAGATAGTCGCATCGAAAGCGCGTGCGGTAGCTAAGATGATACTATCTGCTAGCGGAAGTTTATGTACTGACCCCAATTTCGCTGCACTTAACGCCAGGGTAGTATCCAAATCGATAACTTTTCCTTGTCGCATTATGGCTACCGCTTGCAATGCTAAATGTTCATCCCGTTGTCGCAGGATACTTTTAAACACTTCCAGGATACAGAGCGTCGGTACCAGAAGATTATCGATATCTTCAATCGGTTCAGTAAAATATTTCGCATTCGGGCCGTCAGCGAAATATTCCAGCCAGCCGCAGGAATCTACCAGGTTCATAATCGGTCCTTATCCCGTTTGATGGTAGTATCGATTCCTTTCAGGAACCCCCGCATTTCTTTTATCTTCTTAACCGGAATATATTCTATCCGATTCTCATATTGGAATACCTGAACTTTAACTCCGGGTTTCAGCCCTAATGATTTCCGGATTATTAACGGGATTACGACCTGATATTTCGGTGAGATTTTAACTGATTCCATAGTTTCCTCCATCGATAGACTTACTGTAATACGATACCATAATCGATTAGAATTGTCAACTACATCAAGAAGGCAGAATGGGCGCGCATTAATTATAGACCAATGCCTGCCGAAAACCGGATTTACGATAGAGTTTGGTTAGCTTAGTCACGATAATTTGCTTACTCCTATAAATTAAACCATCTGTATAAACACTCATAATATCTTAAACAAATGATTCAAAACATGCTAAGGATTAATTTAAAAACTGATTGCTTCATATTAAATGTTACTATTGAATATAACGAGCGTGATTAAATATATTCTTCGATTCTATCAGAACGGGTAAAGAATAAAGTAGACTCGAGCATCCGGATATATTGATTACCGAGAATCAAACTGCATCCGATATCAATATTTATTTCCGGTTGTTAAGAAGTATAAAAAGTCGATTATGCATAAATTAGATATTACTGAACTAAACAAGAAAAATATTTCTATTGAGATAGTAAGCACTACTGCTTGGAAGTCATATGTACAGTTTTGTCGGCTTTCTCAATTAATCGTGAAATATCTTTTTGCGAACATAGTTCAACTATGTTGTAGGACGCTGTAGAACTATTTTGGTATATTTCTTTGTATTCTATTTTAAGACGATTATAATCTCGGCAGAGTGGAAATAAGATGGAATCTTTCGAAAAAAGTGTCCTTCTGAAACTCTCATAATTTTCTGAGAATAGGGGAGTTTTCCGCCATGCACGAAAGAAACTCCTAATTAAGGCTCTTGAAAGCACTATGCGAAAGGGAAAATTAAGCCAAACTAAAAGTGTAGCTCGAGATAGAAGCATACTACGAACTTGAGCATAGTTCCCATCTGCGATCCAAGAATGACCACGAGTAGCTAGATCAACACAATATCGAAAATCAGTAGGAGTTGCCTGTTTCCAACCATCTCGCCAATATAGGGCGTCAAGCTCTATATGGTGTATTTTTAAGGTGTCGGATAATATGTGTGCCAAAGTAGTTTTTCCAGCACAGATGGGACCAACGATAACCGTCCTACTGAAATTTGGTATCCTATAATTTGGGTTTACTGTCATAATATTTAGACTTTAATTAATAACAACGTAAGCACCCAAGCAACAATCCATACTATCGGAAATACGTATGTCATACATTTGGTTACTGAGAGTCCAAAGAGACGACTTCTGTGTTTTCTACGAAAATGTCTAGCCATTGTATAGAATCGAGTTGTTTCAGGTAGCGACTCCTCACGTTTCAATATATCAATCCAATATGCTTTTATCATCACACGACTAAGATGCCCAACATATAGCCATACAAGACAGGAAAATATACCAAGAACCGATAGTATTATATGAAATAGATATGATGCTGTGCCAATCGCATACCCAGCCATCAAAATGGCTTGCCATAGCAAAAATATATTAGTACGGCTATTTAGTAAGTCATGTTCACGTGCTATTTCTCGCCTTAGAAGGTCCAATGCTTGTGCGTTTGTTTCTGCAATGGGCATATCTATCGACATAATGATTCATCTCCTTTACAAAGCTAACTTATTTATTCTTATAGAAAACCATATAAACAGTATTATGCTTATATAAGATTAAAGCATTATTAAATTATTCTTATTATTCCATTAAAGATAATTCTTGGACCGGGACGTAGAAACGCCCTGTTTCTCCGGCAATCCGCACTTTATAGCGTAGTGCTTCTGCCAATGACATCTTTCCGTCAAGTATAAAGTATAAATCTTGTCCCGACATACCTATAAGATTTGTAGCTCTTCCACGGGAAAAGGCGTCTAATCCGTTCTCCGTAAAACCAGCATGACTAACGAAAAGTCCCCTCGACCATTGGGCTTTACTTTCAACCTGTTCTTTGAACTGAACAAGATCACCTTGCCCAGTGGGGGAATTCTCCCATTTAGCTTCCACTAAGTACAGTTCATGGTCGAGTTCAAAGCTGCCGTCAATTTGTTCACGCGTACCCAACTTAAACGCGAGACGAGGATTTAGTTTAAAAGCAATAAACAAGCTATTGAGAAACTTCTCGAAGGCAATCCCACGAATATGAGGAGCTATTGTGGTAAGTGCTATGAGTTCCGCTTTTAAATTACTCAAGTCGGGAAGTGCTTCTTTCGATTGAGTAATATTCTGCGCACGTGGTAAGCTATCGATGAACGTTGGATCCCATAGTTCTGGAATTTTAAAACTAAGACGAACAATAATATCATTTAGGTTTTTGAGTTCCTCCTGCGTCAGCGGATTGCCTTTCTTGCTTCGGTAGGAAATCGCCTTTTGAACAATGGCAATAATTAAAGAACAAAAACGATCTCTTCTATTACCCAGAGTGCATTCAAGCAGTGAACGCACTGCAGGTAGTTTACTGCCACCCTGCCAAAACTCGTCGAGGCCAACCTCGTGTGCCGCACCAGGAAACGATATGGTAGCATCCCCGAACGGTGTTCCCGGCAAGAAGTCATATAGAAAATTCGCTAGCTCTGTAATTGCCTGTGTTTCCGCAAGCGATATTGACACCTTTCATCCCTCTTATTTTTTAATATATTAATTTATATAAAATCGTAATGATAGCATATACAATATGGTAATGTATTTCTAATCTATTCTATATTATCTTTATACTAACATATTCCCATTATCTTCATCGTCCTTGCTAGATGCTTCTCGCCCCAGTTTTTTAAGAATCATATGTACTAGCTGTTCAGGTGTCTTCTTCTGCAAATCCACATAACCTATCGTGTGGCGAATACCTGGAACCTCCGTATCGTCAAAACGTGTAGGTAAAATATATTCAACCTTTTCTTGAACTGCTCTTGCAAGCGCGCTCCTACGTTCATGATTAGGCCACAGTTTCTCTGCATAGTATTTCGATATAAACATCTCACAATATCGCGCTGACCGGTAGACCTTATCCAAGTGCTCAGTTAAGTCTTTGCCCCAGAGCGTAACTTCCTCGTAGCGATCATAGAAGCAAGATACACCGCTAGTCACGAGGCCGTCAGCAACTTGCTCAACATAAGCTCGGTCTTCTCCCGCAAAAGATAGTACAATCTCATAAATATCAGGTTTCGATGCATCTAGACTTTCACTGCCAATTTCCGCGGCCTTGTAAATTGGACGGCCAGATACTCTTTCCGCGATAACCAAACGGTAACCGTCTTTTTCGAGCAAATGATTAAAATCTTCCACGTACGTTGTGATCTCTTTATCATCATTCGCCACAAGAGGGTGAACGCACATCTCGACAAAACGGAGAAATATCTTGTCATCACATTGGGGTAATTTTAAACGGTCAAGAAGGAGATAATCATAGGACCAGTCGTAATTATTCACCATGTGCTGCCAAATGTCGCCTACCGCGTCCTGAAACCGATTGTCGGTAGAAGGCATACTTGAGAGATCCCAAACACGTTTAAGAAACGCAAGAAGGTCCATGCGTCCATGAAATGGACGGTCTGCCATCAAAATCCGATCAATGAGAGATGATCGTGTAATATCGGTAATTTTCATATCTCAGACATTTTGAAAAAGCTTCTCTTTACCGTATATATCTTTTGTATAAGACCATATAGACAGCGTTGTACTACAATATATGATGTTCAAAGACATCTCTGGATTATTTTTTATATATTATCTACCTAAAAGTGATATACCATAAAGTCTATTCAGATTAAGTTGTCTGCATAAGTATATGGGTTATTATAAGGGAACTAATATTTCTTGTCAAGGACAAATTCATCGTGATTTTTTAATAGAAAAAGTATTTTGGTTTTGATTCTCATTATAAGATTTTTCTTTTTCCTATGAAACATAATTCATGTCTTTTAAAACAACTTTATTCGTTCTTCCGTTAAAGATGTAGATATATACTTCACCCAAACCCCATACCGGTCCGATTTGATACTGTTGGGTACATACCAGGATAAACGGTACCGGCGCTATACTGATCATCGAAACTGTTGCATCGGATTTATTTTCAAAAACTCGATGTGCTCTATTCGGATCACGTTGCGTTTCTCGATACATTTTCCTGACCGTAGCTTTAAATTCATGCCGGATCGGAATATCCATCGAGAGCCAACTTGACATATGAATACAGATATAACCAAAAATAAATAATATAAGTCCGAAGTTTCGGTTGCATTTTCCGGGTTAAATAAAACAATATCCCATAAATAATAAGTATGCAAACCAAGGATACCGGCATTTCCCAACTAAATAAAATATAGATCAAACTTAAAATAAGATGTAATATAGATTTCCAGATAAATATTCCTATTAAAAAAAGGAGTATTAGCCCTGAAACTATAGCTAAGAATATTTTCTTGGATTTACTCATGTCCAAAATTATACATCTATTCTATATTTATATCAATTTGAATTTAGCTCCGGCGGAGCTAAATGCAACGTTCTTATAATTTATTGCTTTTATTATGGTTAAGCAAGTTGCAAATTTTGCAACTTGCTATATAGTAGTAGCGACTCATTGAGTTGCTAAAAAACTTTGGACTGCGAAAGTTTACTTTCGCTTTGTTTTTAAGAAGCTTTCTGTCGGCATAAAATTAACGGTTCAAATAAAATTTTTCAAGCATAGCGGTAGTAAATTTATCCCGAACACTTTCGGGGCTACCGCACTCCACAATTAAGGACGGGGGAACCCCGCCCCTACTCCAGAGTATGTTCAACCCTAGCATCGGAAATATTTTATCAAGAGAGTAGGAGTTATTACCTTGATTTCGGTATGGTTAGATAAACCAACCCGTCCGATGTTGAATTTTTATCCAATGGATAAAAATTCAACTTAACCTAAGGTTTTTATGAATTGATTGAAAATATTATGGTTACAAGGGAAGTTGAACTTTTCGCAATTTGAGAAAAGTTCAACTTGAAGGATTTTGATACCGGAATGCAACCCGAATTGGTCGGACCAATTCGGGTTATAATCCGGTTCATTTTTGGTTAACATTCAATTTCGGGCGAGGGAACCTCGCCCCTACCCGCAAGATAATTAATTAACCTTGAAATAGGTTATGATATAATTTAATCAATTTACCTTTAATTCTGAAACAAAGGCACTTAGACAGTAAATCGATTCATTTAAAAATGCAAAATTAGCATTGCAAATTTTATCCGCCTTAGGCGGATAAAATGCTAAATGCTAAATTTCAAATGGATTATGAAAATTACCCTGACTAACCAAGATATTCTAACCTCGTTCGGTATAACCAACCCGATGGTAATCAGTATTGTGGGCAGCGGTGGGAAAACTACCCTCATGTATCGGTTGGCAAAAGAATTGACCCATAAGAATAAACAGGTTATCTCGACAACGACTACTAAAATATATCCGCCGAAATCGGCCCAATCCCCGAAATTGATAATAAAAACAAAAATAAGGGCAGAAGATTTTCTGCCCCTACTTGAACATTATCGACATATAACCATCGCAGAATCGAAAAATCAAGAAGGCAAATTGATCGGCATCCAGCCGGAACTAATCGACCGACTCAATATCAAGCTTATAAAACCAAGGAAACTGGATTATATCTTGGTAGAAGCAGATGGTTCCCGAGGTAAATCCTTAAAAGCGTATCGATCAGGAGCATGGATTCCCGCCTCCGCGGGAATGACACCAGCACTGCAGAAGCAGAGACCAAATACGATTCCGCAATCCGCAATCATCAATCCGAAATGTATGGTTGAACCAGTGATACCAAGTTCTACGAACTTGTGTATTCTGGTTCTCGGCTGGGATATTCTAGGGAAACCGTTGAATAACCGGTATGTTCATCGAGCTCAGCTGCTGAGTCGGTTAATTAATGTTAAAATAAATACTCTCATTTCGGTTCCGATACTGATTAAATCGTTATGTATTGAAGGAGGGTATTTATCCCGTATCCCTAAAACATGCAGATTAATCGTTTTGATTAATAAAGCTGATTTCGAGGCTGATAAAAGAAGATTGAATCAGTTTTGTCATAGATTATTAAAGGAATCTCCAAGACCGATCGATAGAATCGTTATCGGAGAACTAAAAGGTTCTCGCTAAGAGCGCTAAGAAAACGCCAAGAACGCAAAGATAAACTTAAAGAATCATTGCGCTCTTTATTCAATCCTTGGCGTGCTTTGCGAGAAAGTCTTGTGCAGTTAATACTTAAAAAAAATGAAGAGAAACGAATTAAGGCCGGTCATCCCTGGATATTTAGTAATGAACTATCGAAGGTAGACAAATGCGAGCCGGGAGAACCGGTTGACGTCTATGATTTCCGGCATCAGTTTATCGGCCGGGGATATTATAATCCGCATACCTTAATCGCTGTTCGTCTCTTAACCCGAAATAAAGAGGAAGAAATCAATCCCGAATTCTTCAAGAGAAAAATCAATGATGCCATCAAATATCGGCAACAGATATATCCCTTGGATAGTTCATATCGAGTGGTATATAGCGAATCCGATGGGCTTCCCGGCCTGATAATTGATAAATATGAGAAGAGTCTGGTGCTCCAAATTCTAACCGCTGGAATGCAGAAATGGCAGGAAACTGTTATCCAGATTCTTGTCGAATTACTCAATCCGGATTGCATCTATGCTAGAAACGATTCGAATTTCAGAGTGCTGGAAGGTTTATCGCAAGAAAATAATCTGGTCTATGGAAAACTCACCAGCCCGGTAATCATCGTTCAAGATGGATACCAGTTTAAAGTTGATATCGCTGTAGGTCAGAAAACCGGGTTCTTTTTCGACCATCGGGATAACCGGAAATCATTAGCCTCGCTTGTCGCCGGCAAGAAAGTATTAGACCTATTTTGCGGTATCGGCCCTTGGTCGATATATGCAGCGAAATATGGAGCTCAAGAAGTAGTTGCTATCGATAGTTCGGAATCAGCAATAGAATTAGCGAAAGAAAATGCGAAGTTAAATCAGGTTGATAAGATCTGCCACTTCAAGGTAGAAGAAGCGTTTGACGCCTTAGAAAGATTCGAACAGGAGAAACAACAATTTGAAGTTATTATCCTAGACCCCCCGGCATTTGCTAAAAGTAAATCCCATATCCCCACTGCTATTAAAGGGTATCGGGAGATAAACCAACTTGCCATGCAATTGATTCACCCCGGAGGATATCTGGTAACCTCTTCTTGCTCATATCATATCAATCGAGAGATGTTTCTGGAGATGCTCACCGAAGCTGCGGAAAAAGCGAAGGTCGGATTACGGCTAATCCGCATCGGGCATCAGGCATTAGACCATCCGATAGTGTTATCTATCCCGGAAACTGAATACCTTAAGTGCATTACCGTGCAAATACTGCGGTAATGCAAATCCGATTCCCGCCTTCGCGGGAATGACGTCATCCCTGTGGAAGCAGGGACGAAATCCGAAACAATATCAAAATCCCAAATCCCTCATCCCAAATTTGATTTTGTTTAGATATTGGATATTTATCTTTTTGTTTCGATATTCGACATTCGATATTCGATATTATTGCTAGGATAGTTTCCACTCCGGGTTAGCCAAATCCGGGATATGACCATGGATTACCGGGGCATCGCCCCAGAGCCGTTCGAGTTCATAATATTCTCTCGATTCCGGGTCCAATATATGGACGACTACCGATCCATAATCTAGAATAATCCAATGGCCGAATTCATATCCTTCCCGATGGAAACATTTAGTGTTATACTCCGATTTCAGGGTTTGAGAGAGATATTCCGCAATCGCCCGCACCTGGGTATCCGAATCGCCGCTGCAGAGCACAAAGAACTCGGTAAATTCGGTTAGCTTTCTTAAATCTAGAACCGCAATTGCGATTCCTTTTTTATCCGCAGCTAATTTCGCTGCTCGTATAGCTAGTTGTCGTGAAGTAATTTGTTCTTCACCACCTTTCAGAAAAGATAAAGTCATTGGGTTAAGGTTAAGTAGTGTGTTTAGCAGTTGGGTTACGTTGTTAGTAAAAAACTTACTACCCATAACTAACAACCTTACTCACTCCTTTACCCTAACCTAATAACTTAAAAAAAAACGCTATCCATTTATCTGTTTCTTCATATATTCGTATGCTGCAATACCGCGGGAATGGAGTTGAAATCCCTGAGTCCGATGATAGGTTAATTTCGAGTCCATCACCGCCAAGGTTATCTGGTTCAATCCTTGATTCGCCAATTTCCGCAACGCGTCTACTCCTTTAAACTTCCGGTTCGGTTCCAGATAATCAGCGACAAAAACGATTTTCTCTAGCGAACCCATACCCGGTCTACCGGTAGGATGATATCGGATCGCCGCGATAACTACCGGGTCGCTAACCATAAACTCAGATTGGGCAATCAATGCCGATACCGGCGCATGCCATAACGCCGGGATAACCAGTTCTTCTTGATCAAGATACCCGGGATGTTGGTGCCAGATAGATTCGAGTTTGGAATTTGGATAACAACGGGCACAATCATGCAACCACCCAGCGAGTTCCGCTTGGTTTTCATCCACCTGATATAATTTCGCTAAATCGCGTGCCGTTGTTCCTACTCCTATGATATGGAGATATCGAGGTTGGTCGAGATAAGATTTGAGCTGTTTTAAAACTGATTTGACGCGAATTCCCTCACCTTCTGATTATTCTGGCTATTTCATTATATCGCTATATGATACTTCAGTTCAAGAGATACCAGGTTTTTGGTTCGGGGATAAAGCCGACCTCGTCAGCCTTATCCCCTCTCCATAGCCTCTACGCCGAAAAATTAAACGGTAACCCGCGGTGCCCTCCGTTTTCTTAAAAACGCGGGGATCTCATAGTCTGTTGGAGAATAACCTACCGGAATCGAAGGGATTACTTCCGCATCCACCAATTCCGATTTCTCTTCTACCGGCGGTGCAAATAACGGAGTATCGGTATACGTTGAATCTTTTTCCGAGCCGCTATTCGCCGGTTGCGTAACTGATGTTTCTATTGCAGTTTCGACTATCGGGACTGTCGCATATGGTTCTACTACCGGTTCCGGTTTCTCTGCAACCGCTTCAATTGCCGGCGGTTCCGGTTCAACTTCTATTTTTGGTTCTGGCACTTCTTGTACCGGTTGAACTTCTTTCCGATTTTCAACCGCAAAGCCGGTAGCAATCATGGTTATTTTCATTTCTTCTTGTTTGGTTTCATCAATCACCGCACCGAAAACGATGTTGGCGGTCGCATCAGCTAATGCCGCTACCGTCCCGGCGGCCTGATATATCTCGCCAATGGTCATATCTTTTCCCCCGGTAATATTCAGGAGGATATTTTTCGCCCCGGCAACTTTTGCCGTCTCTAATAATCCGGATTCGCTGGCATGTTTCACCGCCATCGTCGCCCGATTCTCGCCACTGGCTACCCCTACTCCAATCACCGCACCACCTTGATTGCCCATAACCGACCGAATACTGGCGAAATCGACATTGATTATTCCGGGAACGTTAATCAAATCCGAGATACTACTCACCGCTTGATATAACAACTGGTTCGCGGTAGCAAATGTTTCCGCTAACGATGCTTTCTCACCTACCATCGAAATCAGATGATCGTTCGGAATCACCATCAAGGCATCGATGATCGGTTTCAAATCAGCAATCCCCTGTTCTGCAATAGTAACTCGATTGATTTCGAATTTGAATGGTTTGGTTATCACCCCTACCGTTAATATGCCCAACTCTTTCGCCAATTTCGCTACTACCGGCAGCGCTCCGGTACCGGTACCGCCACCTAACCCGGCAGTCAGGAACACCAGGTTCGCACCTAATAGCGCATCCCGAATCAAATCGATCGATTCTTCAGCGGCTTTTTTACCGAGGTCGGGATTCCCTCCGGTACCCAGGCCATTGGTGATCGTTTCACCAATCTGGATTTTCTGTTCGGTTTTCGCTTTCTGCAGACTCTGCGCATCGGTATTCATAATCACCATCTCGACATTACGCAACCCGGCATCCAGCATCGCATCGACCGCATTACATCCGGCACCGCCAATACCGATAACTTTTATTTTTCCACTGTGGTTTGTTTCAGGTATAAATTCAAACACCATAATGCTCTCCTTCCCCGCATCCTGCGGATTATTTTGGTTTTAGGTTTAGTTAAATACTAGAAATTTTTATCAATCCATCCCGAAACCTTCCGGTATACTTTACCTCCCCACCAGATGAATCGTTTCCGCGGTTTTACCAACCGCAATTCCAAGCCAAATAATAATAAGCCTACTCCGGTAGAATATATCGGGCTGCTCACCGGTTCCGATAATCCCCGGATACCATACGGTGCACCGATACGTACCGGCATCTCTAACACTTGCTGTGCGATTTCTTTTATTCCCGGCATCAAGGTTACTCCTCCGGTTAACACTGCGCCTGCCGGTCTCCGATATCGATGCGGAACATGGTCTAACTGCTCTTTAATCAACCCGCAGATTTCTTCTACCCGCGGTTGGATTATTTCCGCTAAATCTTTTCGCGGGACCATCTGCGGTTCCCGACCTACCACATCGTTGATTTCAAACTGCTCTTCCGGATTAACCATTTCGATACTCGCGCAGCCATATTTCCGTTTGATATTTTCCGCATCAAATCGGGTCACTCGCAATCCTTCAGAAATATCTTTGGTAATATAATTACCGCCGATGGGAATGATTTGCGTATGCCGAATCCCATTCTTGCCGAAAATAACCGTATCCGTGGTACCGCCACCCAAATCCGCCATGATTACTCCCAAATCCCGTTCATCATCAGTCAGAATCGCTTTACTCGACGCTAACGGCTGGAGCACGATCTCTTCGACTTTAACTCCCGCCTGGTTTACTGATTTAATAATATTTTGCGCTGAAGTTATCGCTCCAGTTACCACATGTACTTCCACTTCCAACCTGCTACCGGCAAATCCGACCGGATTCTTGATTCCAGTCTGTTCATCGACAATATATTCCTGTACCAAAGTATGAATTATCTCCCGGTCTTTCGGTACAATCATTTGGGTCGCTTTCTCTCTCGCCCGCGCTGCATCTTCTTCAGTAATCCCGCGCATCGAACTGACTACTTCCACCCCGGCACGCGCGTTCTGGCATTGGATATGCCCGCCACAAATCCCGACTACTGCCTCTTCAACTTCGATATTTGCGATATCCTGCGCCTTTTGTACCGACTTTTCGATTGACCGGCTGGTACTTTCCAAATCAACTACCATCCCGCGTTCTAACCCTTCCGAAGGAACCGTTCCAATCCCTAAAATATTCAGTTCCGATTCCTCTCCAACTTCAGCGATTAACGTTCGTACCTGTGTCGTTCCTATATCTAATCCAACAATAATATTTTTATTCTTTTTAGCCATGATTTGTTGTATAGGTTATAAGTTATGTTTTTAACTCCGGTTCAGCAGTAGATTCCGTCTTTTCACTAACTCGATTCTTCGGTTTGGTAACGATTCCCTGTCTATCGAACCGTAAATCGATATACTCTTCAACCAACTGCTGTTGTTTAATTATTTCCCATACCTGCTGTAATTTCACCAGCCGTTCTTCCAGATTCTCATTTCCCAATCGAATCTCGGTGCCTTCATGCAAGGTATAGATAACCAGATTATCCGGTGATACGATATTCAGTTCGGAGATTTCCTTCATAAACGAAAGGTTATTATCTCTTAAATATTGAATGGCGAATAACGCATTCGTCATCGCCGGAGTGGTTATCCGTTCCGGATTTGAGGTGAACGCATTATCCGCTACCGTAATCAACGGTAAATTCCTTACTTCTTCCAACCGAATATCGGGAAGTAAATATCCGGCAGCATCGATTCCAAAATTATCTTTCCCGCAAATCACTGCGATCGGTTTTCGTTCCAAAACTTCAATGCGCACCCGGTTAGGCAGCTGCTTTTGAATTCGTACCTTTTCTACCCAGGGATGCGCGCTGACTTTATTAATAATCGCTCCGGTACGTAACGTTAATAAATTGCTATTCGGCTTTATATTGACTAACGCCAGTATCTCTTGTTTATCGACCTCTTTCATCGAACTCACTTCAATCCGGGATAAATTAAAATAGGATGAATAGAATAAAAACAAAAATAACTGTATTCCGGCCAGGATAGCGATACTCGAAACAATGAGCGTTATAAATCCATGCAGTATCGTAACCCAAATCCGGCGCGGTTCTTTCTCTTTCGCTATATGCCGTTTATTCCGTTTAACATTATCGTTATTTATTTTGATATTGGTATAAATCGATTTCATATAATAGTAATGTTTTTCCCTAATCTTTCCCGACAATTTTCACTTCCGGTTCCAACTCCACCCCGAAACTCTCTTTAATTTTATGCTGAACAACATTAATTATTTCGATACAATCGGCAGCAGTGGCATTCCCGGTATTGATCACATAATTCGCATGTTTCTCGGAAATCATCGCGCCACCGACTTTCATCCCTTTCAATCCCGCACGGTCGATCCATCGTCCGGCACCTTCTCCTTTCGGATTGCGGAAGAAACACCCGGCACTAGGATAATCGAGCGGTTGAGTTGCCTGTCTTCGTTCAGTCAACTCCTGCATCTTTTGCACTATTTCTGTTTTATTCCCGGCTTGCAGTTTTAACAAGCATTCTAACACCACCGCTTGCTGGATGTTAGTCTGATGATATCCAAACTCGATTTCGTCTTTTGCCAATACTTTCATGGTCCCATCGAAATCGAGAATAGTCACGGCTACAATATGATCGCTGATAGTCTGGTTAAACGCTCCGGCGTTCATATATATCGCACCGCCAACGGTTCCGGGAATACCAATCAGCGATTCTAATCCGGTTAAGCCAGCCTCTGCAGCAAACAATACCAATTCGGGTAATGGTACCGCCGCTCCGGAACGAACTGAAACGGAATTAACCCGTTCCAGTTTCTTAAACCCTTCCCCAAGCTTGATTACTATGCCCGCAATCCCGCCATCGCGAACCAGAAGATTCGATCCGGCACCAAGCATAAATATCGGGAGCTGTTTACTTTTTGCATAAGCGAGAATCTGTTTTAAATCATAGATATTCTCGACGATAACCAAATGTTCCGCATTCCCTCCGATCCGGATAGTCGTATTCTCTTTCATCGGAACGTTATGCAATAATTTCCCTTGAATCAAGGGAAATGCATCGGTTGCTTCCCCCGAATCACCTTCCCGCTGTTTCAATCGCACAACCAACTCTTCTGCCAATTTCCAAAGGTCTCCGGCTCCGAGATATATCACCAAATCGCCGGAAGTTATTTTACCAAGCAGATAATCATTTATTTCTTCCCGTTTGGGAATAAACGTTATCTGGTTAAATCCATGCTTTTTCGCTGCATCGATAATCGTTTGCGATGATATTCCGGGAATCGGCTGTTCACCAGCCGGATATATTTCGGTTATCACCAATTCATCTGCAGCATCGAAACTTGTCCCGAATTCATCAGCGAGGAATTGGGTTCGAGAATACCGATGCGGCTGGAATACGGCGATAACCCGTTTCGCATCACCGGTGCGCGCGGCTGATATCGCGCAGGATACTTTACTGGGATTATGGGCATAATCATCGACTACCGTAATTCCGTTAACTCTCCCTTTTATTTCAAACCGGCGGCCTACTCCACGGAAGTTTTCCAAACCGACCAGCATTTTATCGATATCCAGATTTAAGATAATTCCGACCGCTACCGCGGCCAAGGTATTCTGTACATTATGTTTTCCGGGAACACAAATACTTACTTCCGCTTTCTTCTGATTCTGATAGATTAAATCGAACCGGCTACCGAACTGCTGATATCGAACATTTTCCGCCCGAACCTCAGCTTCCGGATGCAGCCCAAACGTCAGCACCGGTCGAATCGATTTCGAGATCAACTCCCGCGCATGCTCATCATCATACCCGATAACCACATACCCATCAGGCGGAACTAAATGGATAAACGAGACAAACGCTGTAAAGATATTTTCGAATTTCCCATCGTAATGTTCCAAATGGTCGGCCTCAACGTTATTCACTACTGCTATTTTCGGCGTCAATCGGAGAAACGATTTATCGCTTTCATCGGTTTCAGCTACCAGCCAATTCCCTTGACCCAGCATCGCTGAACTCCCGATTTCTTGCACTTTCCCGCCGATTATCGCGGTCGGCTGGACTCCGGCATGTAGCAGCATCGAAAATATCATCGAACTGGTAGACGTTTTACCATGGGTACCGGCAACCGCAATCACCTGCCGGGTTTTCATCAAATCGGCTAACAATTCCGACCGATGCCAAATCGGGATATGCCGGGTTTGCGCTTCAACCAATTCCGGATTTTCCGGGGATATGGCACTCGAATATACCACCAGATTCGCATCGGCTACATTATTCGCTTTATGACCAATATATATTTTCGCACCCAGTTGTTGTAACCGTTGGGTAGCTTCAGAACCGGCACGATCAGACCCGGAAACGTCATAGCCCAGCTGCAGATATACCTGCGCGAGCCCATTCATTCCGGTACCTCCGATTCCGATAAAATGAATATGTTTCATACCTGATTAATGCGAAATATCGTCTTTCCCCAAATTTAATATTAAATTACAAATTTCGAATGTCGCTTGCGGTTTCCCTAACTTCCGGCTGTTTTCTGCCATAGTAGCCAATCGTTCCGGCTGGTCGATTAATTCCGCAACCAGTTCCGCTAATTTCGAGCCGGTTAATTCCGATTCGAGAATGACTTTTGCCGCACCATGTTGTTCTAGAATCCTTGCATTTTTCTCTTGATGATTAGCGGTGGCATAGGGATAAGGAATCAAGATCGCCGGTAATCCGCAGACCGTAGTTTCAGCAATCGAGATCGCTCCTGCCCGGCTGATGACCAAATCCGCTGCCGCATACGCTTTCGCCATATCATCGATATAAGGAAGAATCACTAAATTCGATTTAATCTGTTTCGTTTTGTCGATCGTTTCCTCATAATTCTTTTTTCCGGTTTGTAAGATTATTTGAAACGATAGCTTTCGTTGTTCTAATTCTTGCACCATACCGATAACCGCCCGATTTATCGATGCGGCACCCTGGCTACCGCCAAATATTAATAGCGTAGTTTTATCCGGCTCCAACTTAAAAAACTTCCGGGATTCGGATTGATTTAAATTCTGCAGATTTAACCGGACCGGTGTCCCGGTAACTTCGGTATTCTGTTCCGGGAAATAAGGTTTCGTTTCCGCAAAACTTAACGCAATGGCATCCGCTCTCTTACCTAGGAATTTATTAGTCAATCCGGGAACCAGATTCTGTTCCAGGATAACCGTCGGGATCTCTTTTAATTGTGCGGCAAACAAGGTGCTTGCCGAAACATAACCACCGGTACCAAAAACTACTTGCGGATGCGTTTCTTTCAATATTCTCGATGCTTCTTTGAATCCGATAAAAGTTCGATACATAGTTTTAACGATGGATAATGATATCTTTCTCGACATCCCTTGCGCTGCGATACCATAGAATCGAATCGGTAACCCTGAATTCAGTACGATCGATTCCTCCAATCCTCCTTTTTTCCCAACATAAAACAATTGGGTTTGCGGCGCGAGTTCTAGCATCCCTTGCGCAATCGCGATTCCGGGATATATATGTCCGCCAGTACCTCCTCCGGAAATAAGCAGATTCATAGTTCAATTCACTCGCTTGGCGCAATACGTTCCGGGGTATATTTCGCAACATTCAACAAAATCCCTAATCCCAGCAGCATAAATAAGAGCGACGAACCACCATAGCTGATTAACGGTAACGGCATCCCTTTCGCGGGAAGCAATCCGCTAACCACTCCGGTATTAATAATCACCTGCATCGCGATTAATGAGGAAACGCCGCTAGCCAGCAAAGTGCCAAACAAATCGTTTGATTTTATGGCAACAATTATTCCGAGTAAAATGAGGCAAAAGAATAATGCCAGTACCACTACTGCACCGACAAACCCTAACTCTTCACCGATTATTGAGTAAATGAAATCGGTATGCCCATCCGGTAGATATCCAAATTTCTGCAGACTTTCTCCCAATCCACGGCCGGTGAAGCCACCAGAACCCAGCGCGATAAACGATTGGTTGATTTGGTATCCCGAGCCCATCGGTTCTCGTCCGGGATTAAAGAAATCCAGAATTCTTTTCCAGCGGTACGGATGATGGATTAATTCATATGCCAGTACCAGAAGCCCAAACGGTAAAATCGAAACCCAGTGTATTTTCCGCATCCCGGATATAAACGATAAAATGGCAACGACTCCTACCATAACCACCGCGGTTCCCAAATCCGGTTCTAAAAGTACCAAAGCTGACATTAGCGACATAACGATTAAAATCGGGATAAACCCGGTTTTAAAGTTCTTAATTTGTCCCCCTTCTTGTTTGCGGGTTAAGACATCGGCCATATATACAATTAGAATCAATTTCGCAAATTCTGAGGGTTGAAAACTCACCGAACCATACCCTAACCAGCGATATGCGCCATGACTTTTTCGGCCTAAAATAAATACCGTAATTAACAATATCACCGCGATACAGATTAACGGTTTACTATACTTCCGCAACTGCTGATAATCCATTCGCATCATTAACAGCATCGCAATAATCCCTGCCACAAGCCAGAGCGCTTGCTTATAGAAAAAATAATAAGTATTATGAAATGATTCTTTCCCTAAATAGACACTCGCACTCCAAACCATTACCAATCCAAAACTGGCGATTATCAGGGTGAGGATAAAAATAAAGACTTGAATTTTCGTTTTAAACTCGAACATAATTCGCTCCTTACAACGCAGCGACGAGTTGTTTGAACACTCGCCCGCGCTCTTCAAAATCAGTAAACATATCGTAGCTCGAACATGCCGGTGATAACACCACATTATCCCCCTGCTCCGCGGTAGTAGCAGCGGTTTCTATCGCTTCTTGCATCGATTTCGCTTCGACGATGGGACAACTGCCCATTAAGGCGCCAAACATTTTATCCCGCGCTTCCCCAATCAAAATCAGTTGTTTGCATTTTTCGGTTAGCAGTGATCGCAATGGAGAATAATCGCTGCCTTTATCTCTGCCGCCGGCAATAAGAATAATCGGTTTCGGTAGACTTTTTAATGCGGTGGTTACCGCTACCACAGTAGTCGCTTTCGAATCGTTATAATATTTGACTCCGTTACGTTCCCGGATGAATTCGATCCGATGTTCGACTCCTTTAAACTCCCGTAACACTGGAGCCAGTTGACCGGGATCGATTCCGCAACACACTGCGATCGATATTGCCGCTAGCGCATTCTCTAAATTATGCTCTCCGGGAATGCTCAGTTCATTCGCTGCCATAATACCTTCATTCATTTGCCCGCAACGAACAACAATATTCCCCTCCTTCACAAAAATCCCTTCTTCTAATTCTTTCCATTTGGAAAAGAATATCTTTTTCGCTTTAATCCGGTCGAGATACTTTTGCGACTCCTGGTCATCGGCATTAATCACTGCAAAATCGGTTTCATCCTGAAATTCGAAGATTCTAGCTTTCGCATTGGCATAACTCTCGAAATCAGGGTATCGGTCTAAATGGTTCGGAGTCAGATTTAATAATAAGCTGACAAACGGTTTGAAGGTGGTTATCGTTTCCAATTGGAAACTGCTGATTTCCGAAACAATCAATCCTTCCTGTGGTACCTGTTCAGCAACATTGCATAAGGCAAATCCAATATTCCCGGCAACTTCTACCGGAGCTGCCCAAAGCGATTTTAAAAGTTCGCCGGTTAAGGTAGTAGTGGTGGTTTTCCCATTCGATCCGGTGATAGCCACCCAATGTGCCTGCGAGAATTGATAGGCTAACTCGATTTCACTTATTACCGGAATATTCCGGGTTTTCGCCTCTTTAATCGCTGGGATATCCGAGGGAACCCCGGGACTGATGACGACTAACTCGGCTGTTTCGATATCTTTTACTTGGTCGGCAGCAGTTGAAACCTGGATTTCTGAACCAGCCAGTTGCGATATGAATTTCTCTAATTTCTCTTTCGGCTTAACATCGCTGATTTTTACGATTGCTCCATGGTTAAACAACAAGTTCGCGGCAGCAACTCCGCTTCTTGCCAGCCCTAAAACGGTAATTCTCTTGTTTTTAACCTCTAAATTCAATCTTGCCATGGTATCTCTATTAATCTCAATGGGTTATACTACTTTTACTATTTATACTCTCACTGGGGCGTGGTAGGTATTGCTTTGAGCAATACCTACCACGCCCCAGTGTAAACAATCCGTCGCGTTACCTCAACTTCAGGGTACTTAATCCGATCATAGCTAAAATCGCAGCTACGATCCAGAATCGGACTATAATCGTTGATTCATGAACCCCGGCTCGTTCAAAATGATGATGCAGCGGTGACATTAAAAACACCCGTTTTCCGCGTAATTTGAACGAAGTCACCTGAATGATTACTGATAAGGCTTCGATAACAAAAACCCCGCCTACGATAACCAGGGTCATTTCCTGCTTAATTAAAATGGCTATGATACCTAACGCACCGCCTAACGCTAGCGAACCGGTATCACCCATAAATACCTGCGCTGGATGAGCGTTAAACCATAAAAACCCTAATCCCGCACCGATTATCGCGGCAACAAAAACCGTTAATTCACTGGCTTCTTTTACATGCGCTATCTGTAAGTAGGTAGCATAATCCGCCCGACCAACGATATAGGTCATCACGACATACGCTAGCGCACTGGCAGTTACACACCCAATCGCTAATCCATCCAATCCATCAGTTAAATTCACTGCGTTCGATGAACCCACGATAATTAACACGACAAACGGAATATACCACCACCCGAGTACCGGATGGAAATATTTTAAAAATGGGAAATAAATGCGAGTCGCATTATTCGGTATTATGGGATAATAGTAAAGGTATAAGCCAACTGCAACCCCTAGACATATTTGCCAGAAGAATTTATTTGCAGCCGTCAAACCTAACGACCGCTTCATTACCATCTTAATATAGTCATCCAGAAATCCAACCATCCCCAACCAAACGGTCACAATGAGCATTAGGATAACCAACCGATTCGATAAGTCCCCTAACAGAAGTACCGGTACCAAAATCGAAATTAAAATCAGGATACCACCCATGGTTGGGGTACCGGATTTCCCTTTATGCATTTCACTCAAATCCGGTCCTTTTTCCTGATCGATTTTACGGATATATTGTCCGATTTTAAGTTGTTTCAATCGCGCAATAACCTTCGGACCAAGCAATAGACTGATTAATAGCGCTAAAAATGCTGCGGCTGCCGACCGGAAAGTAATATATTTAAATAGATTAATTCCCGGAAAATGATACATTTTACTGAGATAATGAGTGATAAATAAATAGAGCATACCTGTGTCAATTTACCCGCAATTTTTGCAAAGAAGCTACAACTTCTTCAAATTTGATTTTGCGCGATGCCTTAAACAAAATCAAATCACCAGGTTGAATCATATCATCGATAAATTCTGCAATTCCTTGATTCGATTCAAATTCCCGGATCTGATTCGGTTTCATTCCCGCTTGTTTCGCACCGATAGCTATCTGGTGACCTAGGTCACCAACGGTAATTAAAAAATCCAGGTGTAATGAAGCAACCATTGTGCCGACTTGCTGATGTGCCGATATCGTAATTTCACCTAATTCGCGCATCGTTCCCAGTACCGCTATTTTCCGACCATTAGTTTTAAATTCCGATACGGTTTGTAACGCCGCCTGCATCGATTTCGGATTCGCGTTATAAGCATCGTTGATTATTTTAATTCCATTCATATCCAGCAATTCCATCCGCATCTTCGCCAGCTTGGTTTTTGCCAAACCTTCAGCTATAAGTTCTAAATCCGGGATGAAATTCCATGCAGTAGCGGTAGCAGCTAACGCATTATATACATGCTGTGTCCCAAGAATCGGAATAAAAACCTTTTTTTCGTCTTGTGGAGTTACCAACCGGAATTCGATCCCTAAATTCTCTTGATTAAAGCTAATCGATTTTGCCCGGAAATCAGCATTGTTTTCAATGCCGAATGTTACGACCTTAGCCTTAGCCGAGTTCGCCATTTGCGCTACCCGAACATCATCTGCGTTTAATACAACAGTATTTTTTTCTGATAACGATTCCACCAATTCTGCTTTAGCGGTAGCAATTTCGTCCAGTGACTTAAAAAATTCTAAATGCGCTTCAGCAACATTAGTAACAACACCGATACTCGGTTGCGATATTTCAGCTAAACGTCGAATTTCGCCTAATGCACTCATCCCCAACTCGATTACCGCAATTTGATGCTCTTTCCCAAGTTGAAATAACGTTAATGGTAAACCGATTTCGTTATTCAGGTTCCCTTCATTTTTCATAACGGTATAACGCTGACTCAGGATACTGGCGAGCATCTCTTTAACCGTAGTTTTACCATTACTGCCAGTAATTGCAATCACCGGGATATTAAACTGACTCCGGTATACTTTCGCGAGATCGCCTAACGCCCTTTTAGTATCCTTAACCTGAATAACAAAATATTTTTTATCGCTTATCGTGGAAACTTCTCGACCTGCATCAATCAGAACTCCTGCAGCACCTTTAAGAATCGCTTCTTTTATAAAATCATGCCCATCGAAATTAACACCTTTAATCGGAACAAATAAATCCCCGGAGTTTATGGTACGAGTATCGGTACTCACTCCGCTAACCGGAGATTGCCAGGTATCGGTAATCAGTCTTCCTTGCGCCCATTGAACTATAGTATCGATACTTATCGGTTCCAAAACTTACCCCTTAATTCTTTGTTTCAGAATTTCTGTTGCTACTTCAGAATCATCGAAATGGATCGTTCGATCAGCAAAAACCTGATAATTCTCATGGCCTTTACCGGCAATAACTACTACATCACCTTTTTTTGCCATACCGATAGCAGTAGCAATCGCTAATTTTCGATCGAGCACAATCTTATATTTATCTAAATCGCTGATAACCCGTTTAATTCCGATTTCTACATCCAGCGCAATCCGTGCCGGGTCTTCACTTCGCGGATTATCCGAGGTGATGATACTATAATCGGCCAATTTCGCTGCAATTTCGCCCATTTTAGGCCGTTTCCCCCGGTCGCGATCTCCACCACAACCGAAAACCACAATCAGTTTTTGGCTGGTTAACTGCCGGGCACTTTTAAGCAAATTTAGTAATGCATCGTCAGTATGCGCATAATCGACAATAGCCACAAAATCCTGCCCGCAATCGATGGACTGGAAACGGCCGGGAACATTCGATAATGATTCCAAACCCCGTTTAATCTGGTCTATGGTAATTTCGGTTTTACTTAACGCAGCTGCGGCTGCCATGGCGTTATAAACATTGAAATAACCGGATAATTGCAATTGGATTTCCGTTTTACCTAATGGAGTAGTCAAATCAAAATGTAACCCTTGCGGGGTTTGGATAATATTCGATGCGCGAATGTCTGCATCAGCTGAAACGCCGTATTTCACTACTGGGACGGTACTCGCTGCAATCACTTGCGTAGCATATTGGTCGTCCATATTGACGACCGCAAACTTCGGATATTTCTTGTCAAACCCTTCACCTAATTTAACAAAGAGTAAACATTTTGCTTTTAGATATTCTTCCAAAGTAACATGGAAATCAAGATGATCCCGGGTTAGATTGGTGAAGATACCGACATCGAAATCAATTCCCTCTACCCTGCCTTGCGCTAAGGAATGCGAGGAAACTTCCATCACCAAATAATCGCAACCGGAATCTACCATTTGCGCCATCATCTGGTTCAGTTCCAAAGCCGATGGGGTAGTATTCTTCGCAGCAATAAATTTCCCGGCATACCGATATGCAATCGTTCCCATAATCCCGGGTTGATGCCCGGCTTGTTGTAGAATAGATTCGATGAGGTAAGTCGTCGTGGTTTTCCCATTCGTACCCGTAATTCCAATAACCGGCATTTTCCGGGTGGGGTAATCATAAAACCGCGCTGCTAGAAATGCTTCTGCCACTCTGGTATCCGGCACTTTCACTTGCGCTATTTCTTTTGATATCCCGCTGACTTCTTTCGTCACTAATAACGCTACCGCACCTTTCTCAATCGCTTGCGGTGCATAGCGATGCCCGTCAGTTTTATATCCTTCGATGCAAATAAACAGATATCCCGGTTGTACCATAGTAGAACTATGCGCTAAACCGGTGATTTGAACTGCCGGATTTCCGGCTAGAATTTCTGATTGCGGCAGAATAGCAATTAAGTCTGATAACAATACCTTCATATTAGTTGGTTCCACTTCCTGAGAATCTGATAATACAATTCGAATCAAATTTGATTTCATTTCCCGGTGCCGGAATTTGTTCAATAGCGACTCCACTACCGATAAGTTGCGCTTTCATTTTATATGGTGCGAGCATAACAGCTACTTTCCGTTTCGTCATTCCACGAACATCCGGCATTAATAACGGTGCCGGTTTCCAGCCAGCAACAGTAGATTCACCGGTATAACTTACCAGTTGTGTATTACCAGTCGATGGTGGTACAGCACCGGATATATTTCCCGATTTTTGCGATACCATAACGATATTCCTATCGGTCTCGATTACCGGGATATCAAGATAATCATCGTTTTCATCTTGCGCGATAATCTGGTTACTACCCCTTGTCGGCGCCGGTGGCAATGACGGATGTACTCCCAGTTGAATCAATGCTTCTTCAGCAATCGATTTAAATGCGGGAGCGGCTACTGATCCTCCAGTATGAAATCCTCCGGTTGGTTCATAAATGACTACCGCGATAACCACTCGCGGAGCTTCAGCAGGTACAAAACCGACAAATGAAGAATTATATCGACCGGATTTATATCCACGCGCATTTTCTAATGCTACTTGCGCCGTCCCGGTTTTCCCCGCTACCCGATAATTATCCATTTTCGCCATCTTGCCGGTACCGCGTTCAACCACTCCTTCCATAATTGCCGATAACGTTTTTGCCGCAATAAAGCTAATCACCCGCTGTTTGACTTCCGGTTGGGTTTCTTTTATTTTTCCATTTTGTGCATTGTATACTGCCTTGACAATATGCGGTTTCATTAATAAGCCACCATTAGCTATCGCTGATACGGCGCAAGCTAATTGTAACGGACTCATAGAAATACTTTGTCCGAAAGAGATTCTCGACATCGTTAACGGCGTCCATTGTTTTATTCCGGGAACTAGCCCATACGCTTCTCCCGGCAGTTCTACTCCCGTACGACTTCCGAAACCGAACTTGGTAAAATAACTCCGGAGCGTTGTCGGTGACATCCGTTGGGCAACTTGATGGATCCCGATATTACTGCTCACTTCGATAACTTGCGGAAAGGTCAGCCAACCATAAGGATGCGAATCTCTTAATACCCGATTACAAAATACGATTCGTCCCCCGAATCCATTAAACTTATCAGTAAGTTGAACCGCTTTTTCTTCCAACGCTGCCGCAGCCGTAAATATTTTTGCTGTCGACCCGGGTTCAATCACCCCTTCAACCGCTTCGTTCCGCGATAATCGTCGCCATACCTCCCGATTTTTTGCGTAGTCCCGAAAATGGTTTAAATCGAAATTCGGGTAATTTGCTAACGCCAGAATTTCTCCTGTCATTGGATCCATAACGACTACGGTCCCACCAGTAGCTTTATATTTCTGGACGGTTTCGCCTAAGACCCGTTCGGCTGCATGCTGGATAGTTTCATCTATGGTAAGCTGTAATCGATTTCCTTCTACACTTAATATCGAAGTATAATCTTCCGGAGTTAAGAATCGACCGAAATGGTCTTGAATCCGCAAACTCTTGGTATAATTCCCACTAATATTCTTTTGCTGATTTAGTTCAACCCCACCTAATCCCATATTTTCGTGAGACACATTGAATGTCGTATCATCATATCCGATACCTACCGGACCAATCACATGACAAGCCAGTTCATTTTTGGGATATAGTCTTTTCGGCACCGCTTCCAGCGTCACTTCATTTCGTACCCCATATCGCTTAAGGATTTTATCGACTTGCACTTGGTCGTTTATATCGATACTTTTCTGAACCATAATTCGCTTTGCTTGAGTATCAGAAGTTAAGGTAGCTAATAGTTTTTTTGGAGATTGACCTAGAATCGGGGCCAACTCTCGCGCTAAAACCAGATCGATATTTTTCTTCCGCTTATCCTTACTATTCTTAACTCCGGCAATCGCATTCGGACTACAAACGACATCATATACGTCTACACTTACTGCCAATTCCACCTCGTTACGGTCAATAATAGCACCGCGTTTTGCAGGCATACGAACATTGATAATATGCTGAATATCAGCATCTTTAGCATATTTTTCATGCCGTAAACATTGGATTAGATAAAGCCGACAGATAATTGAGATTATAGCAAAGACGAAGATGATCAGGACGATGACGATGCGAAATCGATGCGAGGTGGTAGTGATATGAACCGCTGGCTTATTTTTCCGCATAAACAAATGTCTCTGAACCACTAATTGGGATAAATTGTTAATGAAGTTTCATCGTATAGCATTTACCCCGGTTGTATGATTATTATAATTATAAATAGTGCTGATTTATCTAAAACTTCGATACCACCGAAACATATCTGATAACTAAACAACGACTTCACTCATTACTTATTCGGTTTTGCTTCTGCACGCTGATAATAAGTAACAAGTTTCGCAACCAAATTCCCGAATCCTTCTTTAGCGGAATTAGCTTCTTTACCTTGCGGTTTAGATAAGGAAACCGGTGTTGGATGAGAAAATGCAGCATACTGTACATTAAAGAATTTCTCTTTTTTTATTTCTCGTGGAGGAACCATACCCATGGCACTGGCTAATTGTTCAATTCGCTGTGGATGCCGAAGAGATTCAATTTCCTGGGCTAAAAACCGATTCTGATTATGTAAATCTTGAGTGGTTTTCTGTCCAACAGCAATCTGGCTTTTAACCATAGTTATTTGGGTATGCAAATATTGATGACATAAGACTACTGCTAGAATAGAAAATAATATTATCAAGCACTTCCGCAGATATCGATTTGCTGTTCCCGTTTGGCGTCTTGCACCGCGCCGGCGGCTAATTGCATAAAAATCATTATGTCGAGTTATCGCTTGATTCATCGAATTCACCTCTTTTCTCATATTTCGGATTATAGATTAAATCAGGTTCGTCAGAATCCATAATTCGGATTCTTATCTAGGCTATTTTTTCCAAAGCTCGTAACTTTGCACTACGTGCACGGGGATTGGTAACGATTTCAGATTCACTTGGTTGCACCGGTTTCGGAGTTAATATTTTTGCACGCACTTCGCGCGGGCAAGAGCATAGTAATTGCCCCTGCCCGCCACAAACACACTCCCCCTTCAACCTCTTCAACTGCATCTTAACTCGCCGATCTTCCAAAGAATGAAATGAAATAAAAACGGCTCTTCCTCCGATTGATAAACCTTCAATAAATTGATCGAGCAGTTCATCCAACCCTTCAAGCTCTTGATTAATATATATTCGAATCGCTTGCATGGTTCGCGTTGCCGGATGGATTTTACTTTGTCGACGATATGGCGTTCCGGCGACGGCTTTTAATATGAGATTCGATAATTGTTCAGTAGTCTGAATCGGCGCTAATGCTCGTTCCCTGACAATCGTTCGTGCGATGCGATTCGCATAGCGTTCTTCCCCATATACCCAAAGGATTTTCGACAATTCTTTTTCAGAAACATTATTGATCCATTCGGCAGCGGTCTTACCTTGACTAGTATCCATACGCATATCTAGAGCCCCTGATTGCTGAAAACTAAATCCGCGGTTAGCATCGTCCAACTGCATACTGGAAACACCCAAATCAAACAGCATACCGTCTACTTTTAGATATCCTTGTTCTTTCAAAATGGTATTTAAATTTCGATTATTATCGTGCACAAGGATCACCTTGGTTTTTACTGAAGCTAATCGTTTCCGAGTAATTGATAATGCTGCTGCATCTCGGTCAATGCCAATCAGCGTACCGCTTTCTCCGATTTCGCTACAAATCGCTGATGCATGACCACCAAGCCCGATGTTGGCATCAACATACACTCCCCCTTCTGTAGGAGCAAGAAACTTGATAACTTCGTTTACCAACACCGGGATGTGAATAGTGGTCAAGAGATATCACTCAAATCCTCTTCAGGTTTTTCGGCTAATATCGGCGCAGTATTCACCGACTGCTGTTCTAGTAATTCCGACATCGTTTCTGCAATAACGTCTGCATTGGTATTGATACTCTCCAGATATCGTTCATAATTAGCTGCACTCCATAACTGTAATCTAAACGATTCACCGGCTAATACAATCTCATGTTCGATACCTGCATATTGCAATAATTGCTTTGGAATAACAATCCGCCCTTGCTTATCTAGTTCTGTTTCTGTTATACTTGCAACAAATAAAGTCCGGAATTTCATAGCTTCTTTTTTGAAATGCGGTAAGGTAGAAAGGCGTTCTATGACTGTTTCGTAGATAGTTGCCGGATATATCCATAGGCATCGTTCTAATCCACGAGTTATGACTAATTTGCCTTCAGAAACTTGGCGGAATATATCAGCAAAATCGCGCGGCATACTTAATCTAAAATTATCATCAATTCTGTGATATTTTTCACCGCGAAATTTGGTTAACATAGACTTAGGTAGATTTTCCATTTATTTCCATTTATTTCCAGCGTTATAAATATACTCCTATATTTACCCTTTTGTCAAGAAAAAAATGCATAATTAACTTTATTTAGTTAAATTTTTGATTTTATTGACGTTAAATATGTAATTTGGTTACATATTTTGCCTTTTATAAAAAAATATTGAAATTATTTGTTATTTTACCTTATTTCTAGTATAAAAACTGGGAGATACCAGAGTATCATCCGAATTGGTCGGACCAATTCGGATGATACTCCACTATTATTCGCGTTATTGTTATTATCCAATACCAATCTCAAATAACTTGACACTGAATACTCTAGTTACATAAAATCTATAGAATAATTAACTATTTATAAAAAGGAAATAGCCTGGATTATGAGTAATAAAAAATATTATTTAA
>JBHGBB010000060.1:0-18172 GCA_041946755.1 bacterium
TTAAACCAAGCCATTTTAGGAAAAAAGTAGATAGTAGCTAGCAGCTAGAATCTAGGGAAATAAACAAGTGCTTTCCCCCTAGTTACTAGCTACTATCTACTAGCTACAACTTTTTTTGTGCCTTTCGCTAATTTTTTAACAAACTTTGCTACTTTACTGACCAAATCCTTTTTTCCAAGATTCTGCTCTATCAGGTTAACGATAGCACTCCCGACGATAACCCCATCTGCGCCCCAGTTGACTACCTGTTGAACCTGAGTAGGATTGGAAATACCGAATCCGACTGCTACCGGTTTATCAGTCGCTCGTTTAATCTTTTTGATCGATGCGGAAACATCAGTCGCTACTTTAGCTCTTGCACCCGTCACTCCGGTTAAGGATACATAATATACAAAACCTTTACAACTTCCTGCAACTGAGTTTATCCGACTCGGAGTACTAGTCGGTGCTAATAAGAAAATTGTATCTATATCTTCTTTTCTGGCTGCGACAATTAGTTCTTTCGCTTCTTCTGGCGGTAAATCGGGTACGATGACTCCATCTAATCCGACTTTAGCCGCATCTTGGGCAAACTTATTTATCCCATATTGCAGTATCGGATTATAATAGGTCATAAACACCAGCGGGATTTCGGTCTGTTTCCTTAATTCTTCAACCAAACCAATAATATCAACCAACCGGGCTTTTTTAGCCAATGCCCGCTGTGAAGCTCTTTGGATGGTCGGCCCATCAGCTAAGGGGTCGGAGAACGGTATCCCTAACTCGATGATATCCGCTCCGGATTCCGCTAAAGATAGCACCAACTTCTTGGTTATCCCCAAATCCGGGTCGCCAGCAGTGATATACGCTATCAACGCTGCCCGATTCTGTTGTTTTATATTAGTAAATGTTTTTTCTATACGTGACATAATTCTATTTATTATTTAATATTTTACTTACCTGCTGAACGTCTTTATCTCCCCGACCGGAGAGATTGACGATAATAATCTGGTTCTTTTTCAGTTTTGGGGCGAGTTTACAGGCATACGCTACCGCATGAGCACTCTCTAACGCCGGGATAATTCCTTCCAGTTCGGCTAACAGTTGGAATGCGGTTAACGCTTCTTTATCGGTTATAGAAACATATTCCGCACGACCGCTATCTTTATAGAAACTATGTTCCGGCCCTACTCCCGGATAATCGAGCCCGGCTGAGACCGAATGGGTCGGTAGAATCTGGCCATCTTTATCCTGAAGCACATAACTCATACTCCCATGCAAAACTCCAATCGATCCGGCGGATAACGATGCGGCATGTTTCCCGGTTTTAATTCCTAACCCGGCAGCTTCAACCCCGATAAATTTAACTGAAGTATCCTGATAGAAGGGATAGAATAATCCCATTGCGTTACTTCCCCCACCGACACAGGCGATTAGATAATCCGGTAACCGCCCTTCTTTAAGTTTAATCTGCTGTTTCGCTTCTTTCCCGATAACCGATTGGAAATCGCGCACCATCATCGGGAATGGATGGACTCCGCTAACCGTACCAAAAATATAGTTGGTATCTCGAACATTAGTTATCCAATCCCGGAACGCTTCATTAATTGCATCTTTTAAGGTTTTACTCCCCGATTTTACCGGGATAACCTTGGTACCGAGCAGTTGCATTCGGAAAACATTCAGGGCTTGCCGGTCGCAATCCTCTTCCCCCATATATACTTCGCATTTGAGGTTGAATAAGGCGGCTACCGTCGCTGTCGCTACTCCATGCTGACCAGCCCCGGTTTCGGCTATAACCCTCGGTTTACCCATCCGTTTGGTTAACAGACCCTGGCCGATAGTATTATTTATTTTATGGGCGCCGGTATGACATAAATCTTCCCGTTTAAGGTATATTTTAGCGCCACCGAGATGGTTGGTTAATCGGTCGGCTGAATAGAGCGGAGTCGGTCGGCCGGCATATTCTTTCAGATAATATTCCAGCTCTTTTTTGAACGCCGGGTCTTTTTTTGCCGTGGCATATGCCTGGTCGAGTTCATCTAAACAGGGCATTAAAGTTTCCGGGGCAAACTTCCCACCGAAAATATCGAAATGACCGGATTTATCTGGTAATAATGTATTAAGTTGTTTTTTATTCCCCATATAATTTCGTGGTTTCTTGATTTCGTGCTTTCGTGGTTAAGCTTTTTGTAATTTTTTTACTGCTTCTACGAACTTCTTCATTTTCTCGAAGTCTTTCTTCCCCGGTGCGGACTCGACTCCGGAACTCACATCTACCGCATACGGTTTTACCGATTTAATCGCTTCCCCAACATTCTCTGCAGTCAATCCTCCAGCAAGTATCACCCGGCCATATGGCAGCGCGATTTTCGCTAATTCCCAATCGAAAACCTCTCCGGTACCGCCTCGTTTCCCTTTAACCCGGGAATCAAGCAGATATGCCGAAACGATCCCTTTATACCCCGGCAGCATAGATAAATCGTCTGGATTCTTGACCCGGAACGATTTGATGATTTTCCTGCCGAACTGACTGCAAAATTCCGGCAGTTCTTCTCCATGGAATTGAAGCACATTTAACCGGCAAACGCTGGCGATATGTTTAACTACATCCATCGATTCATTTACAAAAACACCGACAGTGGTGATAAATGGCGGTAACACCTTGATTATCTCGGTCGCAATTTCGGCATCGATCCGGCGGGGGCTTTTCGAAAAGATAAATCCTACCGCATCGACTCCTAACTCAACCGCTTTTTGTGCATCTTCCAGGTTGGTTATCCCACAAATTTTGATTTTCGTCATAGCTAAATACCTTAACCGTTATTGCCAAGTTTGTCAAATAATATCGTTTTGACTCTAGAACCTATTATATTGGATTGAGTTTAATGACATCGTCATGTCTATACATTCTATCATTGCAGAGACACTTATCGCTATTATCCCTATGCTACACTCGAAGGTATAATTTTGGGCGTGACTATAGCTAAAAAATCAGATTGGCAGCCTGCCAATCTGATTTCGGTTTCATCTGGTAACTAGATAATCTTATCTAACTTCAATAATCTCAACTGTTTTTATTCTTTGAAAAAGAGTTACCGCTACCCCTATGCCCTTAATTAATTGCGAAATTCGGATTTCGGATTTCGGAATTAAATCTGCAATCTACAATCTCCAATCTATAATTGAATACCCCTATTCCTTAATCCAACTCTATATCATTCTCAGACTCCAAAACATCCTAATAGGTTGCATGATGCCAATTGATCGGTTCAATTCGCTTCTTACTCTTATATAGTCACTCGAGTTCCATTATTCATTTTCGAGTTCAGGTTGAGAGTTGAACCAGAGCGGGTCTGACCCACACTGGTTCAACTCCGGTATAAAATCATATTGGCAAGCAGCCCATAATGGTTTCGAGCTACAAATGATTATTTAGAATATTTTCTGCTCCTAACCATATAACTCTTTTATTTTCAGGGATATATCTTTATTCCGCATGAAGGTTTCCCCGATAAGCAGCGCATCTACCCCTATTCCTTGCATTCTTAATACATCTTCTCGGGTCTTAATCCCACTTTCAGCAACGATAATCGTTTCTTTCGGAATATCTTTAATCAACTGTTCCGTAGTTCCAAGGTCTACTTTAAAGGTTTTCAGGTCCCGGTTATTGATCCCGATAATTTCCGGGTCGAGCTTAAATGCCCGGTCGAGTTCTTCCCGATTATGCACTTCGATCAAGGTATATAACCCGGCTTCTTTCTGGGCAAATTGAGCTAAATCTCGAAGTTGGATATCATCCAACGCGGCGACAATTAAGAGGATCGCATCAGCCCCGGTAATCGCTGATTCATAGACCTGATATTCATCAACGATAAAATCTTTCCGAAGGATAGGGATCGAAACTGCAGATTTAACTTGGATAAGATATTCCAGTTTCCCGGAAAAGAACTTCTCATCGGTTAATACCGAGATCGCGTTCGCTCCGGTCTGTTCATATATCCTGGCTATTTCGACCGGCTCGAACTCCGGCCGGATTATTCCGGCGCTGGGAGAAGCTTTTTTAACTTCAGCAATAAGTTTGATTTTATCTCCCGAGTTCCGGGAGAGAGCAGTAGCAAAATCCCGGGAGATAACTTTCCGGGTTGCCAGACTCCGTTTCAGTTCGTTTAATGGCAACCGCTGTTTCCGATCAGCAACTTCCTTTTTCTTTTGAAATATAATTTCGTCTAAAATCATATAGTTCCCGAATAAATCGAATAATAGCGAATTTATCGAATAAAGGCTCCTTGAAATAGTGTAGGTTATGAATTGGTGAGCTTTTTTAATTGTTCTAGTTTATCGAAAGCAGCCCCGGAATCCAAGGCCTGAGCAGCTTTCGCTACCCCTTCAGAGAGGGTATTCGCTAAATCCGCTGCCTGGATTGCCGCCCCGGCATTCATCAAAACAATATCCCGCATTGGCCCGGGTTTGCCTTTAAGCACCTCAATCAACATGGCTGCATTCTGTTCCGCTGTTCCGCCGAGGATACTGGATAACGGTGCCGGTTTAAACCCGAAATGTTTCGGTTCGACATAATATTCCATTAATTTCCCTTGTTTCAGTTCAACAATTTTAGTATCGCCGGTAATGGTAATTTCATCCAATTTATCCGACCCATGAACCACTAAACAATGTTTCGACCCCAACTCTTTCAAAACCGCTGCCATGGTTTCCGTCAACTCCGGAGCATATACCCCTAATACTTGCGAACTGGCTCCGGCCGGGTTGGTTAATGGCCCGAGAATATTGAATACCGTTCGAATCCCAATCTGCTGCCGGGGGCCGATAGCATATTTCATTGCCCCATGATATAACGGTGCGAACATAAACCCGATCCCAATCTCATTCAGGCATTTCTCGGTTACCGAAATATCGACATCAATCTTGATTCCTAACGCTTTTAAGACATCAGCGCTACCGCTGGAACTCGATACCGCCCGATTCCCATGTTTAGCAACAATACATCCCGCACCGGCAGCAACAAACGCTGCACAGGTCGAGATATTAAAGGTACCTTTCCGATCCCCACCGGTACCGCAGGTATCGACTACCGGCTGCCGGGTAGGATGGATTTTAGTCGCTTTCTCCCGCATCACCATCGCGCACCCGGTGATTTCATCGACGGTCTCACCTTTCATTCTTAATGCGGTAATAAACGACCCGATTTGCGCTTCAGTCGCTTCTCCGGACATAATCTCGTTCATTACCGCTACCGCTTCATCCCGGGTTAAATTCTGTTTATCAACCAGTTTGGTTATCGCTTCTTTAATCATAATTTAAATGCTCCGATTTAAACGGATTTTAGTTAATTCAAATAGATAAATCCTATTATGCCACTGATAATCACGGATATATTTAATGATAATTATACAATATCTAGGATGTTTTTGCTCTGTATCCGTGTAAATCCGTGGCTAGATTTTTAAGAAGTTGGCTAAAATCGGTTTCCCGAGTTTGGTTAAGACCGATTCCGGATGGAATTGGACGCCCCAGATCGGATATTCTTTATGCCGGAGTCCCATAATCTCATTTTCATCCGTCCAGGCAGTGATTTCTAATACTGAAGGTAAGGTTTCCCGTTCAACAATCAGCGAATGATACCGGGTCGCTTCAAATGGATTCTCGATATTCTTAAAAATAGTCTGTTCGTTATGATAAATCAGGCAGGTTTTCCCATGCATCAGATGGTCAGCTCGTTTAACTACTCCCCCGAATACATGACCTATACATTGATGCCCTAAACATACCCCTAAGGTCGGGATTTCCGGGCTAATATTTAATAAAATATCGTTAGAAATCGCCGCTTCTTTCGGGGATTTCGGCCCGGGTGAGATAACGATCTTATCGGGTTTCAACTCCCGCACCATATCTAAATCGATCTTGTCGTTCCGAAATACCTTAATATCCTGGCCTAACTCGCCGAGATACTGGACTAGGTTATATGTGAAAGAGTCGTAATTGTCTATTACCAAAATCATAAGCTCACCACAGAGGTCTCAGAGAAAAACTGAGAAATAATTTCTTTCTATTTATTCTATATTTCAGTTTATCAACCGTTTAATTCCATCTTTAAGGCGTAAGACATTAAAATTTATCAATAATCCAACATGTTTACGCATTGCTTTAAGATAAGTTAATACCTGCGCTTCAAAAATCTTATGCATTGATTCTACCGCTTTTAATTCTAAAACAACTTCATTTTCTACTAGAAAATCTATTCGATGTTTACCGATTTTTCTCTCTTTATAAACCAAGTTTATTTCTTTCTGTTTTTCATATCGTATCTGTCTTATCTGGAATTCATGTTCTAGTGCTTCTTCATAAACCGATTCTAATAATCCTGGACCTAACGCTGAATGCACTTCAATTGCACAGGCAATAATTTTTTCGGTTATATCTCTTAAAGGGAAATTATCTTGATTTTTATTCGTCTCGGCCGTTCTCTGAGCACTCTGTGGTTCCATTTTTTATTCCAACCCGGCTTCCGCCAGTTCGATGGCACGCAGCATCGCTTTCGCTTTATTCATCGTTTCCTGATATTCATTCGCGGGAACCGAATCAGCCACTACTCCGCCGCCAACCGATATATATGCTATATCTCCTTTAATGAGAATAGTTCTAATGGTTATACAGGTATCCAGATTCCCACTAAAACTAAAATAGCCTACCGCCCCGGCATAGGTTCCGCGCCGGGTAGGTTCAAGTTCATCGATGATTTCCATCGCCCGGATTTTCGGTGCCCCGGAAACGGTCCCGGCAGGGAAACAAGCGCGTAACGCATCGAATTCATCTTTATCATCATGCAATTCCCCGCGAACGTTACTAACTATATGCATCACATGAGAATATTTCTCGATGGTCATTAGTTCGGTTACCGCTACTGTTCCATATTTACTTACCCGGCCAACATCGTTTCTCCCGAGGTCGACCAGCATAATATGTTCCGCCCGTTCTTTCGGGTCATCAAGCAAATCTTCAATCAAATCATCATCTTCTTTATCGGATTTACCCCGACGCCGGGTACCGGCAATCGGTCTCACTTCAACCACCCGATCTTCTACCCGCAACATCACTTCCGGTGACGATCCGGCAATCTTCAAATCCCCATACTGCAGATAATACATATATGGCGAGGGATTGATCGATCTAAGCGCCCGGTAGATATTGAATGGGTCGGTAGAAAACTTGGTTTGCAGCCGCTGCGAAGGTACCACCTGAAAAATATCGCCGGCCCGGATATACTCTTTCGCCTGTTCAACGGCAGCTTCAAACTCCTCTTTCTTGAAGTTGGAAGTTAACTGATGTTGCGTTGATTTCTCTTCATTCCGTTTAATCGGTTTCGCCGGTTCGCGAAGAATTTCAATCAACTGCTGCACCTGGTCTACTGCAGTATAATAAGCGGTATCAACCTCGTTATTTTCAATATGGGCATTCGAAACCACCTTGATTTTATGCTGGACATGGTCGAATATCAGAATCGAGTCGGTAAACATGAAATAGGCATCCGGGATATCCAAATCATCCGGATTTTTATCCGGTAATACTTCCATGAACCGGACCATATCATAAGTCAGATATCCTACCGCCCCGCCATAAAATCGAGGGAGATTGGGGTCGGGGACACTCTGATATTTCCGGAGCAGCTGTTTTAATGAAGCTAAGGGGTCATCAACGGTTTGTTGGTCAACAACCATCCCATTTTTTATTAATTCTATTTTTTTTCCTTTGCTCTTGAAGATTAAGGAAGGACTACTACCCAGGAAAGAATATCGGGCGATTTTCTCGCCCCCTTCAACGCTCTCCAGAAGGAAGGCATACTCCTGGTTCATTAATTTCCGGAATGCAGAAACCGGAGTCTCGATATCAGCTAGAATCTCTTTATATACCGGGATAAGATTCCCGAATTTGGCTTTCTCTCTAAATTCAGCTAATGATGGTTGAATCATAAAATTTAACCACAGAGACCGCAGAGAAAAACTGAGAATATTCAATATAAAATCTAAAATGCTAAATGTTAAATACTAAATTTAAAATGAATCGTTCTCAGTGCGCTCTGTATTTTTATTTCTTATATACTTCTTTCTCATCAAATACCTTGGTACCTACTTCAACAAACTTATTTTCCGATACTTTCCGGAAGAAACATGACCGATATCCGGTATGACAGGCGCCCCCGATTTGATCGACTTTAATCAAGACCGCATCCCCATCGCAATCGATATATACCTCTTTCACCTTCTGAACATGGCCGGACGATTCCCCTTTCCGCCATAACTTCTGCCGCGACCGGCTATAGAAACAGGTTTTACCGGAGGTTAGGGTTTCTAATAGCGACTCCTGATTCATATATGCGACCATCAAGACTTCGTTATCGTTAATATCCTGAATAATGGTACAAACCAGCCCTTTTTCATCAAACTTGATTTTTTCGATTATCTCTTTCATATATGTAGTAAAGAGAAAGAGATTTGAGTATAGAGGAAACAAAAGGTTCCTCAGTACCCTTAACTCTTACTCTTAGTTTTCTTTTTAGTATTATATCCTTATCGGGATTCCTTTCTGTTTAAGATACTCTTTCGCTTCATGAATGGTATGAGTCCGATAATGGAATATCGATGCGGCTAACACCGCATCGGCTTTTCCCAAGGTTAATCCTTCATAGAGATGTTCAAGCGTTCCTACCCCACCGGAAGCGATTACCGGAATATTAGTCGCATCAGCGATAGCCGCAGTCAACTCTAAATCATACCCATCTTGGGTACCATCCCGATCCATACTGGTTAATAAGATTTCTCCGGCACCATAATCTTCTACCTGTTTCGCCCATTGGATAGCATCGATACCGGTAGGCGTTCTACCGCCATGGATATATACTTCCCAGGATAATGGTTCGGTCTTCTTCCTTTTAGCATCAATTGCTACCACAATACATTGGGTACCGAACCGGTCAGCTGCAGCTTTAACGAATTCCGGGGTCTCGACTGCTGAGGTGTTGATTGATACCTTATCCGCCCCGGCTTTTAGTAAATTTCTTATATCGTCTAGGTTACGAATCCCGCCACCAACCGTTACCGGCATAAACGCTACTGCTGCGGTGCGATATACCACCTCAATCATAATATTGCGCTTCTCATATGATGCGGTGATATCTAAGAATACCAGTTCATCTGCCCCTTCTTCGTCATAAATTTGGGCGACTTCTACTGGGTCACCGGCATCGCGCAGATTCAGGAAATTGACTCCTTTAACCACCCGGCCGTCTTTAACATCTAAACATGGAATAATCCGTTTCGCTAGCATACGATAAAGCTTATATAATCGACTCCAGAATTGACTTAATCTATTATTCTATCATATTTTGTTTATTCTGTTTAAGTTAGGGCAACTTATGCTTGACAATAAGGGGGAATAGAGATATAGTAAATAAAATCAAACTCCAATCCGCCTAAGGCGTACCGAGATCCAAATTAAGGAGATAAACTTATGCTGAGATATATCCGATATATTAATTTAGCTTTGCTATTATTAATCTTAACTGCCTTATCTATGGCAAAAGAGACTGATATTCACTGGACCAGTTCTGCCGGTCAATGGTTTCCAGCGAATTCTACTGAGCTGACAATAACTATTGATGGTTATTTAAATAAAGCGATGCCCGCAACGTTAAATGGTGAATTAATTGCTTTAATTTCACCGCATGCGGGATATCCTTATTCCGGACCGATCGCCGCATATGCCTATAAACAAATCGATGGGAAACAATATGATACCGTTATCATATTAGGTTTATCGCATCGTTATCCTTTAAACGATGTCTCGATATATGACCAGGGAGCATGGCAATCGCCGTTAGGCAAACTCGATATTGATACTAACCTGGCGAAAGATATCGAGAAAACCAACCCTACCCTAATTAAGTTTATTCCGGCTGCATTCCAGGGAGAGCATTCGGTAGAAAATCAGATACCTTTCCTCCAACGGACTTTAAAACCATTTAAAATCGTTCCTATCCTGATAAACCGCATAGAATTAGCTGACCCTTTATCCAAAGCTATCATATCTGCTATTAATAAACAGAAGAATAAAAAGATACTCATTGTCGCAAGCACCGATTTATCCCATCTGCAATATCCGAAATTAGACGATGCGAAAAAGACGGATGATATCGCCTTAACCGCAATGCAGAACCTTGACCCTACCGGAATGAAAGGTATCCCTTGCGGAGAAGCGGGAGTTGCTACTGCACTTATCGTTACCAAATCGTTCGGTGCGAAAAAAGGGATACTCCTAAAATATGGGAATTCGTATAATGTAACCCAAGATCTATCCTGGGTAGTGGGTTATGGTGCAGTAGTAATAGTAAAATCCGAAATCCGAAATCCGAAATCCCAAATGAAAACAGATGGAGGAAGGAAGAAGGAGGAGGGAAGCAAAAAAATAAGTTCATCCCTCATCACTCGTCCTAGCGAAGCGATCTTCCCTCGGATAACTAGCGTAATAACTGAGCTTCTTTTAACGGCAAGTAAAACCACTTCACTAATATCTCGCTGGGAGCCGCAATTGGATGCGCGCGCGCAACAAGAACTGCTGAAATTAGCGAGAAATACCTTAGAAACCTATATCCGGCATGGGGATACCTTGGAATTCAAACCGATGAACTCGGTTTTGGAAGAGAACTGGGGAGCGTTCGTAACGTTAATGGAAAATGGCGCATTACGCGGGTGTATCGGTCATTTCGGCCGGGATTTGCCGTTACATCAGGTGGTTAAAGAGATGACTATCGCGGCGGCTACCCAAGACCCGCGATTTACTCCGGTGAAAGTAACTGAATTATCGAAAATAAAAATTAAAATTTCGGTTCTTTCCGGACTCAAAGAGATCTCGGATGTAAACGAAATCATAGTTGGTAAACATGGGGTATATGTTCGGTCCGGATATCGCGGTGGGACTTATCTGCCTGAAGTTGCTACTGAACAAGGATGGACCAGAACCCAGATGCTGGAACATTTATGTGCCGAAAAAGCGGGATTGCCGAAAGATGCCTGGAAAGATAAAAATACCCAGATTTTTATTTATACCTCACAGATATTCGGAGAGAAATAATTAATAGATTCATTTCAAATTTAGCATGTAGCATTTTAAATTGCTAATTTTGCATTGAATATTAAAATTATAAATTATATTGACTCTTAATTGATTTAATCTGATTCGCTAATCCTTGTCGAAGGTCGAATTGCGGATTGAACCCTAGTTCCGTTCTCGCTTTAGTCGTATCGGCAGAGGTATCCCGCACATCCCCTTTTTGTTTCTCCTGATATACCCGGTTGGCTTTACTGCCGATTAGTTCATCTATTAAGTCTAATAACTTGTTTAAAGCTATCCTATGCCCGCCACCGAGATTATACGCCTGCCCCGGCCGGCCTTTTTCCATCGCTAAAATATTTCCTTGTATAATATCGGCGATATAGGTAAAATCCCGGGTCTGGTTGCCATCATCATAGATCATTAGCGGTTCTTTCTTCAAACTCGATTTAATGAATTTATGGAACGCCATATCCGGCCGCTGCCGGGGACCGTATACGGTAAAATACCGCAACGAAACAGTTGGTAATCCATAGTTTTTCCAATAGAGATAACATAGATGTTCCGCTGCAAGTTTGGTTACTCCATACGGAGACACCGGCTGTAATCGATTATCCTCTTTCATCGGAAGGATATCGGTATCGCCATAAATCGAGGAAGACGAGGCATAGATGATTCGTTTCAGGGTTGCCGGCCGATAGGTTTTAATCGCTTCCAATAAATGCTGGGTCGCATGAACGTTATTCTCAGTATAACTCGCAAACGTTGCTCCCCAGCTTGATCTAACTCCCGCCTGCGCGGCTTGATGGAAGATATAGTCAACACCATCCAGCAACTTCGGATAATCTGCATGCAATAAATCCACTTCTAAAAATTTAAATTGCTGGTTTGGCTGGAGTCTCGCCAGGTTATGTTCCTTAATTTGCCGGGGGTAACTATCGATAAAACAATCTATCCCCATTACCTCATATCCTAATTCGATAAGCTTTTCTGCCAGACTCGATCCGATAAATCCGGCGACTCCGGTAATCAAACATTTTGCCATATATCAAATCATTCTCCCTATAAGCTCGGTATGCAATATTATATCATAAGTCTATTTTCATGATATCTGATTACTTTGCAATAGAATTTTATTGTTTAATATCTAAATCTTAAGTAAAATAAAGTACCGATTTTTTTAAATAGAAATGAGGTGTGAATATGGTTGACCAATATTACCGTAAGAAATGATGGCGTTTATATAGAATGCACGGGGTGCGTTCTAACCATATCATCCACCTTGCTGGACGATTACTATCCTACACCGGCTCATCTACTCTATCTTACCTATTCAACTGATCGTTTGAGTTCCGATGTTACCGGAGTGATTGAATATTGCTCTGCAGCAGGGCTGGTAACATAACAAGGAGCTCAATATGAATTCGATTAATCGTATCTTTTTAACCCGATGGGGTCCAATTCTAACCGGGATTGCTGTCGGTATTTTTGCCCCGATATTAGTCAAACTCGGTAATCCGGGAAATATGGGAATCTGCGTTGTTTGTTTTACGCGCGATATTGCCGGAGCATTAGGGTTCCATCATGCTGCAGTAGTCCAATATCTCCGCCCGGAGATTATCGGATTTGTACTCGGTGCGTCTATTGCTGCAATATCATACCGGGAGTTTAGACCGCGAACCGGGTCATCACCGATAATCAGATTTTTCCTGGGAATGTTTTCGGTAATCGGTGCGTTAGTTTTTCTCGGATGCCCCTGGCGCGCATATTTGCGATTATCCGGTGGCGATGGCAATGCAGTTTTCGGTATTCTCGGTTTAATCGTCGGGATTCTTTTAGGCATTATTTTCTTGCGGCTGGGATTTAGCCTTGGCCGGAATCATCCGGCATCGAAAGCGGTCGGTTCGATTATCCTGATTTTAATGCTGACTTTTCTGCTTTTCTTAATTTTCGCACCGCAATTCGGACGCGATCCGACTGGTACCCCTACCGGCCCGATTTTTTTCTCCAGTAAAGGGCCGGGAAGCCAGCATGCACCATGGTTAATTTCGCTTGGGATTGGGATTTTTATCGGTATTCTCGCGCAACGGAGTAGATTTTGTACCGTTGGCGCTATTCGGGATTTAGCGTTAATGCGGGATGCCCATCTGCTTAATGGCATTATTGCGCTGATTATCGCTGCGGTTATAACTAATATCTTCCTCGGTCAATTCAAACCCGGATTTATCAATCAACCGGTAGCACATACCAATGCCTTCTGGAATTTCGGCGGTATGGTATTAGCCGGATTAGCGTTTACCCTTGCTGGCGGTTGTCCCGGTCGACAGCTATTTCTATCCGGGGAAGGGGATGCTGATGCCGGTATTTTCGTTTTAGGGATGCTAGTCGGCGCTGGAGTAGCGCATAATTTTAATGCAGCTAGTACCCCCACCGGCCCGGCACCATTCGGTCCGATTATGGTTATTATCGGCATCATATTTTGTCTCGCGATCGGTATCTTTATGCGGGAACCACAACAAACATAAGGAGCATATCTACATGAATACGAATAAACATCTTGATGTCCGCGGGTTATCCTGTCCGGAACCGGCGATGCGAACCCGAATGATGCTCAATGCCATATCCTCCGGAACGATTGAAATTTTGGTTGATTCCGGTACCGCTCAGGATAATATCACCCGGATTGCCCAACAAGCCGGCTGGGAGATTAAAACCGAAAAATTGTCTCAATCTGAAATGAGGATGATATTATCGAAATGAACTATTTCTATCTAGATAATGCGGCTACTTCCTGGCCCAAACCACCGGAAGTAATCGCCGCAATGCAAGAGTATTTAGCGCATACCGGCGGCAACCCCGGTCGGTCGGGACATGCTTTATCGATTGCAGCTGCGCGGTCGATTTATACCACCCGGGAATTGGTTGCAGAATTATTTCATTTTTCCGATCCACTCCGGATTATTTTTACTGCTAACGCTACTACTGCAATCAACATAGCTTTATTTGGGCTTCTGAAATCCGGTGACCAGGTTATTACGACTGCAATCGAGCATAATGCGGTAATGCGGCCGTTAAGAGAATTGGAGCAGCGCGGGATTCGGATAACTATTATTCCATGTTCGAATGAAGGATTGATTGATTTATCCTACCTGCACCGCCAGATAACCAATAAAACCAAACTGGTTATCATCAATCATGGCAGTAATGTTATCGGTACGGTTCAATCTTTAGCAGAAATATCCCAGATTGTTCATCAAACAACCGCGTTATTTATGGTTGATGCAGCACAGACTGCTGGAGTTTTCCCTATCGATATGCAGAAACTGGATATCGACCTGTTAGCGTTTACCGGGCATAAAGGATTATATGGTCCGACCGGAACCGGTGGGTTGCTTATCAGTAGTCGAATTGATACTAAATCGTTTAATCCGCTCTATTATGGAGGAACCGGCAGCCTCTCCGAATCTGAGCAGCAGCCGGAATATCTGCCGGATAAATTTGAAAGTGGTACCCTTAACGGAGTAGGTCTAGCGGGATTAGCTGCCGGGATTCGGTTCGTTTTAAATCAAGGAATTGAATATATCCATTATCATGAACTTAACCTAATCCAAATGTTGCTTGATGGATTATCAGCACTACCGAACGTTAAAATATATGGTCCGAATCGAACTACCAATCGTATCGGAGTTATCTCTTTTACGATTGATAACCAATCCGTATCGGATATCGGATTAAAACTGGAAGAAGATTATGGGATTTTAGCTCGGGTAGGATTACATTGTGCACCGGCTGCCCATAAAACCATCGGGTCTTTCCCCAAAGGGACGGTTCGTTTCGCACCGGGTATTTATACTACGAAAGAGGATATCGCTGCGGTGATTGAAGCGGTGCGAACTATTGCTCAATGACACCACCATATGGCGTGATATTATTTCATACCACTTCAGCAGCGATGCGGGCTGAGAAGTTATTAATGTCAGCTGCATATGATATCAAACTTATCCCAACTCCGCGGGAATTTTCAAGCGATTGCAGTCTGGCAATACGGTTCTTATGGCAGGATAAAGATCGAATTGATTCTCTGATTGAATCCAGTAAAATCGAAATAGTAGGAATAAATCCCTTGCCATAAACGATATGGTTACTATTTTTTAATCAAGGCATTAATCTGTTTCGCGACATTAGTTACCGTTTCTTTCGGGGTTTGTTTTTTCGCCCAGAGTTTACCGAACTCTTCATTCAATATTCTCGCTTCTTCAAATCCGGGTACATAGGGTGAGATTTCTACGGTACGCGCGATTTGCATCTCATCGAGATATATCTGGTTCTTATCTTCTTTCGGGAATTCCGGATTGAATAAGAACTCCGGCAGTTTCGATACCGAGATGCGGCTGGGCAATCCATCTCCGGTGCGGGTGACGATCAATTCATCCTCTTTATCCGCTAAGAATTTAACGAATCGGAACGATTCTTCCGGATGTTTGGCATTATGCGGAATAACATAACTTTTACTAAACGCGAAATTCGCCGGATATTTGCCGCGAGGGAGCGGTGCAATCGACCATTCTAAATCTTTCCGTTGGCGATAACTAACCGTCATATATCTGCCGCCAACGCTCATTGCGACTTTCTCGGCGGTGAACAGGTTCATCGCTCCACCCCAATTTCCGAGGTTAGCAATTTGGTTTTCTTCCGCTAAAGTCGGCATCACATGGTATTTCATCTGCAGGTCGTTTACGAATTCGATTGCCGCTAAACATTCCGGGGAATCGAATGTACATCGTTTCCCATCATCACTATATAATCTGCCGCCGAATTGCCAGATAATCGGCTGGACTTCTTTCCAATAATAGATGCCATACTGCATCACCCGGCCGGTTTTCGAGTCGCGTTTAGTGAGTTTTTTCGCTATATCCAGCATTTCATCGAGTGTCCAACCATCTTTAGGAAACGGGATCCCGGCTTCTTGAAACAATCGTTTATTATAAAACACTACCAGGTCGGTCATGTTATCCGGTAACCCATATATCTTGCCGTTGTCTCCATAGATAAACGGTTTTAGTTGCGGCCAGAAATCGGTCATATCGATATTATCTTTTTTAATATACGGTGTCAAATCGAGTAGCGCACTCTTTTCGCTGAGTACCCGGAAGAAATTGGTGCCATATACGGTAAACACATCCGGCGGCTCGCCACCGACAATCTGGGTTAACGCCTTCTGTTCTGCAGTAACATTTATACCCGGATAATCCGGTTTGATTTTGATATCCGGATTCGATTTCTCAAACGCTGCCATCTGCTCTTTCCGAATCGGATTGCCATCGACCATCCACCTTAAATAAGTAATCTTCTGACCGGTCGGTGATGGAGGCTGCTGGGTACTGCAACTCATAATGAATACTAAACCTGAGAGTAAACAGAGAATAATAAAACCTACAAGATATTTTTTCATGAGTTTCTCCTATGTTTTCTTTTCAAACAATGATTTATATTCGCTATATCCTTCTTTATCCAAATCCTCTTTTGGGATGAATCTTAACGCGGCGGAGTTGATACAAAACCTGATTCCGGTAGGCTTCGGTCCATCGTTAAACACATGGCCGAGATGGGAATTAGCGAATTTACTCCGGACTTCAACTCGTTGCATTCCATGGCTATTATCGGCTCGGGCGACGATATTATTCGCATCGACCGGTTTACTAAAACTCGGCCAGCCGCAGCTGGAATCGAATTTATCTCGAGAACTGAATAGCGGTTCTCCGGAAACAATATCGACATAAATCCCGTCCCGATGATTGTTCCAGAATTCGTTATGGAACGCCAGTTCGGTACCGTTCTCCTGGGTAACCTGATATTGCGTTGCGGTTAATTTATGTTTTAGTTCATATAAAGATGGTTTAACGAATTTCGGTGCCATAATATTGTTCTACTTTTTAGCAGTATTTTTCTTCCCCCAAACCTGATTTAGATAGGTATCGCGACCGGAATGATAGCGGTATGATTGATAATGGAGCGGACTCTTGGTATAGAAATCCTGATGATATTCTTCTGCCGGATAGAATGCGGTTGCCGGGATTACTTGGGTAACAATCGGTTTCGGATATCTCCCCGACCGATTTAACGCGGTAATCGATACTTCAGCGATCTGCTTTTGCTTTTCATTATGATAAAACACTGCGGTTTGATATTGGCTCCCCCGGTCGACAAACTGCCCTTCCGGGTCGGTCGGATCGATCTGATGCCAGAAAATATCCAGCAAATCTTGATATGCTATTTTATTCGGGTCGAAGGTAATCTGAATCGCTTCATAATGGCCGGTGGTACCGGAACAAACCTGTTCATAAGTCGGGTTCTTAGTAGTTCCGCCGGTATATCCGGAAATAACCTGAATAACTCCATCAAGTTTCTTATATACCGGTTCCATACACCAAAAACAGCCGCCGGCAAAGGTTGCAAGCTCGGTATCGGTTTTCATTTCGGTTGGTGGTAGTACCATGCTTCTAAACTCAGACCGCACTCGATTTATTTTGTTGCGGTTAATAGGAAAATAGTAAAATCCCGCATCTGCCCGGTTTTGATTGGTTTCCGAATCGTATATGCATCCGTAACCATAATATCAATGAATCCGGCGTTTTGAAATAGATTTTTTAGCTTTTCCCGGTCGAACCCGTTATGTTCTACTCCGGTCGGGTCGTCATGGAACTCGCCATTATCCGAATCGAGGTCAGCGATGGCTATCTGCCCTCCCGGATTCAAAATCGTATACAATGCGGTAACCAGTTTCCGAGTATCTTTAATATGATGCAGGGTCATCGAACTAACAATGATATCGACCGGTTCTTTCTGCCATGGTTCTTGCTCGAAATCCCAGAGCACCGGTTCGACATTAGCTATTCCAGTCTTATTCAATTTCTCGGTTAATACCGCTAACATCCCGGCAGAACTATCTATCGCATAGACTTTTTTCACTTCCGATTGCAATTTTAAAGTAACTAAACCGGTTCCGGCACCATAATCGAGTAACGTTTGTTCCTGACTATAGTGCAGAGATTGCCGCATCGCTTCCGCA
>JBHGBB010000061.1:0-17676 GCA_041946755.1 bacterium
TGACGCGTTTCTGCTCGAGGTCGACACCATGACCGGCTTGATCTCCAACTTTCTCGACCAGGTCGTAAACGAATTCATTGAATTAGTGAAATCATTTCTCGCTAAAAAACAATCTCTCCCCAAAATCGGTAAACTCGATTTAACTGAATTTGAAACGTTTATTCTGAAACGGTTAGGGAAACCGGATAAATCCATTATCGTGCCACCATTAACCGGAGTAGATGCCGGAGTTATCGATATCGGCAACAATCAAGTATTAATCGTTGCTGAAGACCCGATATTTCAAGTACCGAAACAGTCGCCGGAAATGTTTGGTTGGTATACCGTTCATATTGGTGCCAGCGATGTTGCGGTCTTGGGAGTGAAACCGAAATATCTGACGTACACCTTGTTGATGCCGCCGAATACCTCAACTCAAAATTTTGAAATTATCGTCGATTCGATTCATCGCGCAGCGGTTGAACTCGACCTTAGTATTGTCGGCGGACATACCGGTTATTATCCGGTAGGTGCGTCTCCCCTAATCGGCGGAATTACGGTTTTCGCCATCGCAGATAAAGATAACTATGTAACTCCGGCTGGTGCACAACCGAACGACGTGGTGATTTTAACCAAAGGTCCGGCAATAGAAGCCACTGCGCTGTTAGCCGGATTATATGAACCGGAAATGAGGAAGTACTACCCCGGCAGATTAATTGATAAGGCGAAGTCTTTATCTCGCCAGATAACGGTAGTTCAAGATGCATTAACGGCTATGGAAACAGGAGGAGTTACTGCCATGCATGATGCTACCGAAGGCGGCGTTCTTGGCGGACTTTTTGAAGTAGCTAATGCCAGTAAGGTAGGGATGGAACTCGATGAAACGTTAATCATTTATCCGGAAGAAGTACAGATGGTTTGCGATTTCTTACATATCGATCCCTTGACCGCTATCTCTGAAGGATCCCTTATCATAACCGCAGCATCGAAATCGGCGCAGAAGATTATTAAACAATTAAACGCTGTTGGTATCCAATCATCGATAATAGGAAACGTAGTTAATAATACTCAAAAGAGAATAATTAAACGACGGAATGGAAATATCATTCCTTTAGAAATTCAAGCCGATCCCTTTTGGCCGGCATTTTTTAAAGGGATACAGTAATTTTATTTAAACGAATACAATATGGAGTTCTTCTCGACAGATTGAACATCGCATTTTGGTTGAATGTGTTATGCGATACGAATTTCCGGCTAATCTGATATAACTTTTCTTATCTTTTGATATTTCGATTATCGAATCACTTCTAAATTCCTACCTAAGTCAGGGCTTACCAAATAACCATATAATTTTGTCAATTATTTTTATTAATTACATAATAATACTTGACAAACTTGTTAGATTAATGGTATTATATTTACATCGAATATAAATATATCCTTCGAGATGAATTAAGTAGCAGCAGGTTAAGAACAGTTAACCTGTCTATTTATTGATAGAGAAAATAGATCGATCAAAAGTTTGTTAATGAAAGAACTGGAGTTGAATTTTTCGCCAATGGCGAAAAGTTCAACCTCGGAGCAGCTTAATGGTTTGAGTTGAATTATTGCCAATTTGGCAATAATTCAAGATAACTAGTTGATTTTTCAGTAAATAATCGGATTCTACCCTTAATAGCGATAAAATTTATGTTGAATTATACTCCATTTGAGTATAATTCAACATAGCTGTATAAATTTAATATAATCAATATTATATATCAATTAAGGCCTTGTATTAGTCAACTTAGTTTGAATTATATGGAAATTCCATAAAACTCAACTCGATTATGATAGAAATACGGAGTACAACCCGAATTGGTCCGACCAATTCGGGTTACAATCCGATATCAATACCGTTACAAATAACTGTCTTTTTTAACTGAGACATAGAGACATTAGGTAATTAATAATGAATAAGAAGATATCTCATTTAATCCAACTAAAAAGGAATCAGCAACAAACCGGTATCGTTATGATAATGCGTTATATGGAGATGTGTTGTCTCCAAGGTATGGGAGGGCCACCTATGTAACCATTATCCGACATCAGAAGATATTATCAAATAAAACAACCCACTACCAGAGAACGACACCGATGGTACGTGGGTTTTTTAGTTTCCGGATATTGCATCGAAAAAAAACAAACGAAACCATATCTGAATATAATCCTGTAACCTGAAATTATAGAAGCCGCCAGGAGAATATACGATGAGCAATATCAAACATTTTGAAGAGAGAAATAAAACAGAAATCCGAATTTTAAATAAGATTCGAATATTATCGCAAACCATAAATAACTTGAGTAAATCATCCCGGACTGCGGTATTGGAACCGACACCATCGACCAAAATGACGCAAACGGAACAACCGGGAGAATTATCCAAGATATCTTTAACGGGAGAGGAGGGAGTGATATTGACCTATTGCAGTGACCGAAAATGATGGGGGTAGTAGTAACCTGAAGTGGAAATACCAATAAATTAACATAAAGTGTATAACGAGTAAGACCAAAATCGAGTAGTAACGCAACTCAAAATCAAAATATTAAGGAGAAAAATAAGTTATGAAAAAGAATCAAGTCGCTCAAATCATAGTCGTATTAAGTTTGGTGTTGTTAACCGTAGGAGTCTATGCCGGAGTACCGTTAAATAACCTGGAAGGAGTCGGAGGTATCGCCTTCAATCCGCTGGCATATCTAGCCGGAAATAAAATCGATTCCGATAGTAAATCCGGTGGCGATAGTTTAAGTTTGCAGAATGCATTTCGTAAACCGCAGTTTGGAGCCTGGTATGTAAATTTAGGCGATGTCGATGTCGATTGGACAACCTTTGGCGTTGCAGAAACAGTATTTGACCGAGTCGAACTATCGTATGGCCATGAAATCATCGCGCCAACCGGTAAAAACATTTATAAAAACAATTTTGGGGCGAAAGTCTTAGCGATTCAAGAGAATCAAGGCGGGCTGAATTTCGTTCCGGCGATTTCGGTTGGGATAATTGCAAAAACCGTTTCCGATACCGCGCCGGGTGTTGATGATTCCGGAGTAGATTTCTATTTAGTAGGCACCAAATTGATTAAAGAATTACCGAAACCGGTTCTGGTTTCTGCCGGAGTGTTAGCCACTAAGGGATTGGTTACCGGGGTATTTGGCTATGATAACGATCGGGATTATACCGTATTCGGTAATTTGGATGTTATCCCATTAAGCAAACTCGCGGTTGGAGTCGAATATAAACAAGGGGCAAAATTCGACGATTTCAAAAATGCCAATTATTGGAACGCGCATGTCGCCTGGTTTGCTACCAATAATCTCTCATTAATTGCAGCGTATGTTAATGCCGGCGATGAGAAATCCACATCCAAGGTTGGATTAGGCGATGGATTCGTTTTAAGTACCCAATACGCATTTTAATCACAATTGTGTATTGGTAGGGGCGAGGCATGCCTCGCCCCTACTATAAAAAAATAAATTAAAACAAGGAGAACATTTATATGTCATTCAAAGGACTCGAAACTATTTCGTTACATGTTGGACAAGAAATCCCCGACCCGGCTACCGGTTCCCGGGCAGTACCGATATATCAAACGTCGTCATATGTATTCAAAAGTACCGAGCATGCAGCAAATTTATTCGCTTTAAAAGAGTTCGGTAATATCTATACCCGGATAGTAAATCCGACCAATGATATTTTCGAACGGCGTATCGCGGCTATCGAAGGCGGTACTGGTGCACTCGCGGTCGCTTCCGGTCAAGCGGCAGAAACCTTAGCCTTATTAGCGATTACGCAGGTAGGAGATGAAATTGTCGCCGCAAATAATCTCTATGGTGGAACCTATCAGTTATTCCATTATACCTTTCCGAAACTCGGTAGAAAGGTGATATTCGTCGATTCCACCAAACCGGAAGAGTTTAAAAAGGCGATTACTCCGAAAACCAGGGCGATTTATGCGGAAACCATCGGAAACCCGAAACTTGATGTCCCCGATTTTGAAGCGATAGCGAAAATCGCTCATAATGCCGGGATTCCGTTAGTAGTCGATAATACTGTTGGCGTTGGGCTGGTTCGTCCCATAGAATATGGTACCGATATTATCGTTCTCTCAGCGACCAAATATGTTGGTGGGCATGGAACCAGTATCGGCGGCGCAATCATCGATTCCGGTAAATTTGATTGGGGTAATGGTAAATTCCCGGAATTTACCGCACCCGACCCGAGTTATCATGGACTTAAATTTTGGGATGTATTCGGTAATTTCCCGGGATTAGGTAATGTCGCGTTTATCATTAAGACCCGGGTACAATGGCTGCGAGACACCGGTCCGGCATTAAGTCCGTTTAACGCCTGGCTATTCTTACAGGGATTAGAAACCCTGCCATTGCGGGTGCAGAAGCATTCAGAAAATGCATTAGCAGTTGCTCGGTTCCTGGAAAATCATCCGGCAGTAAGTTGGGTAAATTATCCCGGACTCGAAAGCCATATCAGTTATGATTTAGCCACGAAATATCTAAAAGGTAACTATGGCGGATTAGTGGGATTCGGAATTAAAGGCGGGCTGGAAGCCGGAAAGCGGTTTATTAATTCCGTAAAACTTTTATCGCATCTGGCAAATATTGGCGATGCGAAAAGCTTGGTAATCCATCCGGCATCGACTACGCATCAGCAGTTAACCAAAGAAGAACAGGCAGCTACCGGCGTTACCGAAGACTTTATTCGATTATCGATCGGGTTGGAAAATATCGAAGATATTAAAGATGATCTCGATCAAGCGTTACGGAAAGCAGCAAAATAAAATCTAAAAGCGTTAACCGCAAAGACGCAACGACAAATGCACTAAGAACGCAAAGATAATCAATTTTTTTCTTGCGACCTTTGCGTTTTCACTTTACGCCTTTGCGGTTAGCTTAAAATCATATTGATATGGTTAAACAAACCGAAAACAAATGGCTGGTCGAAACCGAATATATTAATTTTGCCAAACCGCCGCTGGAGATAACTCTTGATAACCGGGAAAAACTCGGGCCGATTTCCCTGGCGTATGAAACCTATGGCAAATTGAATCAAGACCGGTCGAATGCGATTCTGGTATTGCATGCATTCACCGGGGATGCCCATGCTGCTGGATATCATGCGGGAGATAAACATCCCGGATGGTGGGATGCCATGATCGGCCCCGGGAAAGCATTTGATACCGATCTCTATTATGTGATTAGTACAAATGTTATCGGTGGCTGCAAAGGGTCTACCGGCCCCTCGTCATTAAATCCGAAAACCGGGAAACCGTATGGTTTGGAATTCCCGATAATTACGATTAAAGATATGGTTACCGCGCAAAGGTATCTCATCGATTGTCTCGGAATAAAAAAACTGGTATCCGTCGCCGGGGGGTCGATGGGCGGGATGCAGGCGTTGCAATGGGCGGTCTCATATCCCCACCGAATTCTGAGTACCATTCCGATAGCTACCACCGCCAAACATTCGCCGCAACAGATCGCGTTTGATGAAGTCGGTCGACAGGCGATTATGGCTGACCCGCATTGGAGAAACGGGAATTATTATGGCAGACCTATTCCCGCAAAAGGATTGGCAGTAGCGCGGATGGTTGGGCATATCACTTATATGAGCGATAAATCTATGGCGGAAAAGTTCGGCAGGCGGGTAAAAGATAACCATCAACCGTTTAAATTCGAGCCGAATTTCGAAGTTGAAGGATATCTCAAATATCGGGGAGATAGTTTCGTTAACCGGTTCGATGCGAATTCATATCTCTATATCACTAAAGCGATGGATAATTTCGATTTAGCGGAAGGGAAACGGTTATCTGATGTTTTCCGAAACAACCCGGTAAAATTCCTGGTGATTGCATTCAAATCCGATTGGCTCTATCCGGCATATCAATCACAGGAAATTGTTAAAGCCTGTAAACTAGCCGGAGTCGATGCGGTATATTGCGAAATCGAATCGAGTTATGGCCATGATGCGTTTCTGGTTGAAGTCGAGAAACAATCGCAATTGATTAAACATTTTTTGAAAAAAGTTTTTAAAGGTTATGAGGTAACTGATGAATATACCATCTAAAATATCGTTGTTTCAAATATAATAAGGACCTTCTCTTGTCATTGCGAGCGAAACGAAACAATCTCGTTTATGGTTCTACCTTGAAACAGGGATTGCTTCGTCGCAACGCTCCTCGCAATGACAAAAGAACACTCGGTCGCATAGACTGAACCGATCCGATTTTAAAAATATGACTAAATTGAATGATAATAAATCTGAATCCAACTCCGCGCGGGTGAGTTATCGGCTCGTCCGTACCACAACCAAATACGAATATCAGGTTATTCTGAACTGGATTCTTTCTAATACCACCGTACTGGATCTTGGGTGCGGTGATGGCGAATTATTATCGCTCTTAATCCGGCAGAGGCAGGTTAAAGCGCAAGGAATCGAAATAAATGAATCGGCGATATATACCTGCGTCGAAAAAGAATTGAGTGTATTTCATGGCGATATCGATTCCGGATTGGCAGAATATAGCGAAACTTCGTTCGATTATGTTATTCTCGACCAGACCTTTCAGGAAGTTAGAAAACCGGATGCGGTACTTCAGGAAGCGCTTCGGGTTGGGAGGCACGTTATCGTCGGGTTCCCGAATTTCGGTTATTATTCGAATCGATTCCAACTGGCAATTAAAGGGAGAACCCCAGTTTCACCTTCATTACCATATTTATGGTATGAAACCCCCAACCTCCATTTCCTAACGATTCTTGATTTTTTCGAGTATTGCCATCAGCGAAAGATTCGGGTAGAAAACGCCGTTTTTGTCCGAAACGATAAACCGGTTACGGTATACCCAAATCTATTTGCGCAGATCGGTTTATTCTTACTCAGAAAGTAACTCTTATGGCACGATATAACCATATCTTAGAAGCGATCGGGAAAACTCCATTAATTAAACTGAATAAAATTTCTAAAGGAATCCCATCTCCGATATATGTAAAACTCGAAAGCCTAAATCCGGGAGGAAGTGTTAAAGACCGGATCGGCTTAGCGATGATTGAAGCCGCAGAACGAGATGGATTGCTGAAACCCGGGGGAACGATTATTGAAGCTACTGCCGGCAATACTGGAGTCGGGCTGGCGTTAGTAGCCGCGTTAAAAAACTATCGATGTATCTTTGTGATGCCGGATAAAATGAGCGCAGATAAAATCAATCTGCTGAAAGCGTATGGCGCTGAAGTGGTAATAACCCCAACCTCGGTTCCGCCGGATTCACCGGAAAGTTATAATGGGATTGCTGACCGGCTGGCGCAAGAGATACCCGGCGCGTATCGACCGAACCAATTTGCCAATCCGAATAATCCTATAGCTCATTATTTAACCACCGGCCCTGAAATATGGCAGGATTCTAATGGGCAAGTCGAAATATTTATTGCCAGTATGGGAACCGGGGGAACGATTTCCGGCACCGCCAAATATCTCAAAGAACAGAATCCGAATATCGTTATTGTTGGTGCCGACCCGGAAGGATCGATACTTTCCGGCGATAGTCCGAAATCGTATAAAGTAGAAGGGATTGGCGAAGATTTTATTCCGAAAACATTCAATCGTCAGCTCGTTGATGAAATGGTACGGGTGAGCGATAAAGAATCGTTTAACACCGCCCGTCGGCTGGCACGAGAAGAGGGATTGCTGGTAGGCGGTTCCGCAGGTACCGCAACCGCCGCGGCATTGAAATATACGCAACGACTCACTGCGCCCAAAAATATTGTGGTGTTATTGCCTGATACCGGGAGAAATTATTTAACCAAAATCTATTCCGATTCCTGGATGCAGGAAAATGGATTCTGGCAGGATAAGGCAACCGCGACAAATACTTTGGACGAAATTCTCGCGCAAAGAAAAGAGTTACCTAAGCTTATCGCAGTAAATGCTGCGGATATCCTGAGTAAAGCAGTAGAACTGATGCATACGTATAACATTTCTCAAATACCGGTAATAGATAATAATCGAGTCGTCGGCAGTTTACGGGAAGCAGCGTTGATGAAACTACTGCATGATGGTATCGATTTCACTCAACAAACCATATCTACAGTTATGGGAATTCCCATGCCTACTATGGACGTCACCACTGATGTATCTGAAGCATATCGGATTTTACTTTCCGGAGAAATCGGGATTATTGTTACCAGAAATACCGTTCCGTCTGGTATAATAACTAGAACCGATTTAATTAATTTCTGGGTACATCAAAGGAGAAACGATTCATGAAATTCGAAACGAAAGCGATCCATATTGGACAGGAGCCGGATTCAAAAACCGGGGCGGTAATCGTTCCGATCTATCAAACCTCAACCTATCAACAGGAAAAGATTGGGAGAGATAAAGGGTATGAATATTCCCGAACCGGAAACCCAACACGCGCGGCATTAGAGACCGCAATCGCAGCATTAGAAACTGGAACGTATGGATTAGCGTTCGCTTCCGGTATGGCCGCAACCAATGCGGTGTTAAGCTTATTGGATTCGGATAGTCATGTGGTGGTTTGCGATGACCTCTATGGCGGTACCTATCGGATTTTAGAAAAAGTATTCAACCGCTGGAAAATTCATGCTACTTATGTTGATATCGATAACCCAGATTCGTTTGATCAAGCGATTCAGAAAAATACCAAACTGATTTGGATTGAAACCCCGACTAATCCATTGCTTAAAATCATCGATATCCGAAAAGTTGCGAAGGTGGCGAAAGCTAATAAAGTACTATTAGCGGTAGATAACACGTTTGCCAGCCCTTATTTCCAGCGGCCATTAGAATTTGGTGCTGATATTGTGGTGCATAGTACCACTAAATATTTAGGAGGACATAGTGATGTTATCGGTGGTGCAGTAGTAACCTCAAACCAAGAAGTATATCAATCTCTCAAGTTCTATCAGAACGCTGCCGGAGCAGTTCCCGGACCCATGGATTGTTGGCTGGTGTTACGGGGGATTAAAACGCTCGCGGTTAGGATGTGCGCACATGAACAGAATGCGCTTTATTTAGCCGAGATTTTGCATCGGCATCCTAAAGTAGACCAGGTCTATTATCCCGGATTGCCGGATTCGCCGAGTTATGAACTTGCTAAAAAGCAAATGGATCGATTCGGTGGCATGATTAGTTTTGAAATAAAAGGCGGATACGAAGCGGTAGAACAGTTTGTCGCAAATCTAAAACTCTTTTCATTGGCCGAAAGTTTAGGTGGAGTCGAATCGCTGGTATGCTATCCTCCGAAAATGACCCATGGCTCTCTATCCCGGGAAGAACGACTTAAACGGGGGATTAAAGATAATCTGATTCGGCTATCGGTAGGTATCGAAAACAAACAAGATTTACAAGAAGATTTGGAAAGCGCTTTAAACGCTACTGGAGTATAATCTTATAATATTAGATTAATATACCGAGACCTCAATCTAAATTATATATCAGGTATTATACTAAGCAGTCACTTTAATTCTATACTATTTTACCGGATAACGATTTTTTCAAAATACCAAATCACACTAAACAGCAAATAGCTCCCTGAATATATCCATATTCTCCTCGTATGACTCAGCATAGCTTGACTAACACCAAAATAGAGGAGTAAAATTATCTTATAAGCTAGATACGGGTAAGGAATGAAAACCATGAAAGCTCTGTTGTTCTATGTCCTACCTATCATTATATTAGTAAGCTGTTTTATGGGATTCATTGTCTCGGATATTCAAGCTGCCGATTTAGCAGCGCTACTTAGCTTAGCGAGAAATAATCCGGCAATCCGGGAAGCGCAGTTACTAGTTGACGCTGCGAAATCGAAATCGATTCGGATACAAACCCTGCCCGACCCGATGCTTGAATTCGGATATTCGAATATGATGGACCTGGTAGGGCCAACAATTATGGTACAACAAGCGTTCCCTTTTCCAGGCAAACTGCAACTGATGGGAAAAGCAGCCGATTCGGAAACAATCGTATTGGAACAATCCGCTTTATTAACCGAACTCCAAATAATTGCCGAAACGAAACGGGATTATTATACGTTGTTTTATATCACCAAATCTCTCGAAATAATCGAAAGAACCAAATCATATCTGGAGTTGATGGAAAAAACCGCTGCTGCCCGATATGCTACCGGATTAGCTCCGCAAACTGATTTGCTGAAAGTACAAACTGAACTATCGATGCTGCAGGAACAACGGATTATGTTCGAATCGCAAAAAGAAACGCGGCTAGCGAAAATCAAACGGCAGGATTTGGGATTATCGCTTGATACCGAAATTAACCTCGATATACCGCAAGCACTAAATCTATCTTCAATCAAATATAAGTATGAACAATTACAAGATATAGCGCTAGCCACTTCTCCGAGGCTTAGAATGAATCAGGTGGAAATTGCCATGCAGAGTAATGAAGTCGACCTGGCGAAACGGGAATATAATCCCGATTTTATCGCATCTTTCGAGTTCATGAATCCGCAAAAGAGTTTTATCAGAGAATATACTGCAAAATTCGGAATCATGCTGCCGTTATATAAAAATAAGAAACAGAAATATGCTTTATTAGAAGCCGAAAAGAAATTAGCGGCGCAAAAGGAAGCTTATGAAACAGCAAAACAAAATGAGTTGTTTATGCTAAAGAGTGCATACCAGATGCTACTTGCCTCGGAAAAACTTGCGAAACTATATAAAACCACGATTATCCCCCAAACGCGGTTGACGTTTGAATCCGCATTGGTAAATTATCAAGTCGGCAAGATCGATACGCTCATGATGCTCGATAACATTAAAAATCTGCTTATTAATGAGCAGAAGTATTATGAACAAGTAGGAGAATTTTATAAAGCTAAAGCCGATATCGAATTAACGATTGGCAAAGAACTATTAATACGAGGAGACCTATGAAACTTGCAGTAATTGCTATTGGAGGAAACTCGCTGATTCAAGATAAATCGCATCTGGAAGTATCCGATCAGTATAAAGCGGTTTGTGAGACCACCAAACATATTGCCGAATTGGTTGACCAGGGCTATAATCCAGTGATTACCCATGGCAACGGACCCCAAGTCGGCTGGATATTACGCCGGTCAGATATCTCATATGAAGTTGCGGGATTGCATCGCGTGCCCTTGGTAAGTTGCGATGCTGATACTCAGGGCGCTATCGGGTACCAGATTCAGCAGGCGATGGATAACGAGTTTAAACAACGAGGATTGAACAAACTTTCCGCTACTATCGTTACCCAAGTACTCGTCGCCCAAGATGATCCGGCATTTGCTAAGCCGACGAAACCGATTGGCGAATTTTATACCGAAGAACAGGTAGATAAAATCCGGGTAGAGCATCCTGATTGGACTTTAATTAATGATGCCGGACGAGGATATCGGCGAGTAGTGCCTTCTCCCTATCCTTTGGAAATCATCGAAATCGATCTCATCGAGCATTTAGCCCGGGAAGGGTTTTGCATCGTCTGTGTCGGTGGAGGCGGTATTCCGGTCATCCGGAAAAATGATGGCAGTCTAGATGGAGTAGATGCAGTGATCGATAAAGATTTTGCTTCCAGTCTATTAGCCTCAAAACTCCAAGCGGATTTGTTTGTTATGTCTACCGGAGTTCCGTTAATCTATCTGAATTTTGGCAAGCCGGAACAGAAGGCGCTGAATCGAGTTACGGTCGACGAAATGAAACAATATATTGAAGATAACCATTTCGCTCCGGGGAGCATGTTACCGAAAGTGCAGGCAGCGATTCGTTTCCTCGAGCAAGGGGGTAAAGAAGCGATTATCACCAACCCGGAATCGTTGGCTGAAGCGGTTGAAGGGAAAACCGGAACCCATATTGTCCCATAATAAGTGAAAGGCAGCGTTATGCGTAAAATCACAAAATGGATTTTATGGCTTGTTATACCAATCCTCATTATTATCATTTTTAGCGGAATCATCTATATTCATCAATTACGAAAACAGCATGTGCCATCGGAAATAGCGACTAACCAAATCTATTATTGCCCGATGCATCCAACGTATACTTCTGATAAGCCCGGGCAATGCCCGATTTGCGGGATGGATTTGGTGCTGAAATCGGAATCTGACCAACCAGAAACGCCGATGAATATGGCACCGGGTACGGTGATGATTTCTCCGGAACGGCAGCAGCTAATCGGTATCAAAACTGCCGAAGTTAAAAGAATGGATTTAGTTAAGACTATTCGTGCTGTCGGCAAGCTCGAATATGATGAGCAGAAACAGGTTACGGTAACCACGAAAATCGAGGGTTGGATTGAAAAGTTATATGTTGATTATACCGGTAAACTGGTTAAAAAAGGACAGCCGATGTTTACCGTTTATTCTCCTGACCTTGTCGCTGCCCAGCAAGAATATCTACTCGCATTAAAAAGTAAACAATATCTGGCAGAAAGCCCGCTGAAAGAAAGTCGGGAATCAGCCCAAACGTTAATTGACACTGCGAAAAAGAAACTCCAGCTATGGGATATAACCGACCAGCAGATTGAGGAACTGGAGAAATCCGGTAAGGTGACTAAATCGATAACCGTGTATGCTCCTGCGACCGGATTTGTGGTTGAGAAGATGGCGGTGCAAGGAGCTAAAATTATGCCGGGTGAAAATATCTTCACATTAGTGGATCTCAGCACCATCTGGCTCATCGCCGATATTTATGAATATGAATTACCATTTATTAAAGTCGGCCAATCCGCTAAAATAACATTTTCCAATCTTCAGGAGAAAAGGGTTACCGGAAAAGTAACTTATATATATCCGGCATTGGAAGAAGAGACTCGAACGGTTAAGGTACGGTTCGAGTTATCGAATCCTAGTTTTATGCTTAAACCGGGAATGTTTGCGAATTCGGAATTGCAAATTCCGTATGTTAGAAAACTGGTTATTCCAAATAGCGCTTTGATTGATACTGGTATCAAACAGCTTGTTATCCTAGCTGAAGCAGAAGGCCATTTTACTCCCAAAGAAGTTAAAGTCGGAATTAAATTTGACGATTATAATGAAATTATCTCCGGAGTGTCTGAAGGTGATACAGTCGTAACCAACGCGAATTTCCTGATTGATTCTGAAAGCCAGATGAAATCGGCGTTATCGCAGATGGGCAGTATGCCCGGGATGCCTGGAATGGCTAACGATACCAGCACCTCGGAGAAGACGGATAAACCACCATCATCAATGCCGAATATGCCGGGAATGTAGTCTAAAATCAAATCCGAATATCGAATATCGAAATCCGAAACAATAATTAAATCCTAAATAACAAAAAGAAACCGCTGTTGTATTGTATCGTTGTAATCATTTTTTTCTAATCGCTATAATCATCCTTTACCATGATTGATAAAATTATCGAGTTCTGCGCTCATAATAAATTTATCACTCTTTTCTTCGTTATCGTATTCACTACCCTTGGCTGGTGGTGCATTAAGAATATTCCGCTCGATGCGATTCCCGATTTGACTGATACCCAAGTGATTATTTATTCCCGATGGGATCGCTCTCCGGATATTATCGAAGATCAGGTTACCTACCCGATCACCTCGGCGCTTCTCGGTGCACCGAAAGTGAAAGATATCCGGGGATTCTCGGATTTCGGATATTCGTATGTCTATGTCATTTTCGAGGATGGAACCGATATCTACTGGGCACGCAGCCGGGTATTGGAATATCTGAATAAAATCACTCCGCGGTTGCCGCAAGGAGTTAATGTCGAACTCGGACCGGATGCTACCGGGCTCGGCTGGGTATATCAATATGCTTTGGTTGATACTACCGGCAGGCATAGTATCGAAGACCTGCGGAGTCTGCAGGATTGGTATCTCCGCTATTATCTGCAGAGCGTTAAAGGGGTTGCAGAAGTTGCTACGATCGGTGGATATCAGAAACAGTATCAGATTAATGTCGACCCGAATCTTTTGGCTTCATATAATGTATCGATAGATGAAGTCGTCTCCGCAGTCCGAAAAAGCAATCAGGATGTTGGCGGCAGACTAATCGAATTTTCCGGTCGGGAATTCATGGTCCGCGGCCGGGGGTATATCAAATCCCTTGCTGATATAGAAAAGATCGTTATCAAAACAAAAAACAATGTTCCGGTGCTGGTCAAACAAGTTGCCCGGGTAGAGTTCGGACCGGAACTCCGGCGCGGAGTAGCGGACCTGGATGGCACTGGTGATGCGGTTAGCGGGATTGTAGTCATGCGGTATGGCGAAAATGCGCTCAAGGTTATTGAAGGAGTCAAACAGAAGATTAAAGAGATCGAACCGGGATTACCGGAAGGAGTCCAGATTGTTCCGGTATATGATCGGTCAGAACTAATCAATCGGTCGATTGAGACCTTGAAGGGAACACTTAAAGAAGAATTGATTATTGTTAGTATCATTATTCTCCTTTTTTTATTGCATATACCTTCAGCAATAATTCCGATTATTACCTTACCGATAGCCGTGATTATTTCGTTTATTCCGATGTATGGGCTGCATATCACGTCTAATATCATGTCATTAGGCGGAATTGCGATTGCGATCGGCGCGATGGTCGATGCCGCAATTGTCGTTGTAGAACAAACCCATAAAAAACTCGAACAATGGGAACTGGAAGGCCGGAAACAGGATTATCGCGATGTGATTATTACCGCGGTTAAAGAAGTTGGGCGACCGAGTTTTTTCGCGTTACTGGTTATTGCCGCTTCATTCATTCCCATCTTTGCTTTGGAAGCACAAGAAGGCCGGTTATTTAAACCGCTGGCGTTTACCAAAACCTTTGCAATGATATTTGCTGCTATTCTAGCGATTACCCTCGATCCGGCAATTCGATTACTGTTATTCAGATTAAAAAACTTTACTTTCCGCCCGAAATTCGTTTCGAGTATATTCAATGTCCTATTTGTAGGACATATTAAAGCAGAAGAAAAATATGTTTTAACCCGAGTCTTACATAAGCTATATCATCCAGTAGTAGAGTTCGTTCTTCGGTTTAAATGGCTGGTATTATTAACGGCACTATTAATCGTTTTGGTAACCATTCCAATTTTTATGCATCTGGGTTCAGAATTCATGCCCCCGTTATATGAAGGTACCATTCTCTATATGCCGACCACGTTACCGGGAATTTCGGTGACCGAAACCGCGCATCTGTTGCAGATGCAAGACCGGGTATTAAAAAGTTTCCCGGAAGTAGAACGCGTGTTCGGGAAAGCCGGTCGAGCGGAAACTGCTACCGATCCAGCGCCATTCTCGATGATGGAAACGGTAGTCGTCCTCAAACTGGAAAATGAATGGCGGGCGAAACCGGTCTGGTACTCCTGGATGCCGGAGTTTTGCAAGAAACCGTTACGCCATATCTGGAAAGACCGGATGAGTTATGCTGAACTTATCGCTGAAATGGATAAGAAGATGCAGTTTCCGGGAGTATCGAATGCCTGGACCATGCCGATTCGGGCTCGGATAGATATGCTCTCTACCGGGATTCGAACTCCGGTCGGGATAAAAATCTATGGTGCTGATTTGAAGCAAATCGAATCGCTTGGTCAGCAATTGGAACTGGTGTTAAAAGATATTAAAGGTACCCGGTCGGTTTTCTCTGAACGGGTAGCCGGTGGGTATTTCATTGATTTCCAGATTAACCGAGAGGCGATCGCTCGGTATGGATTAACCGTTGATGATATTAATATGGTTATCTCTTCAGCGATTGGCGGAGAGAATATCACTACGACGGTTGAAGGGAGGGAACGGTATCCGGTAAACCTGCGATATCAACGGGCATTTCGGGATAATCTGGATAACTTGAAACGCATTTTGGTACCAGTAAAAAATACTAACGGGTATCAGGTCCCATTAGCCGAACTATGCGAGATTCAACTGGTTAACGGGCCTTCCATGATTCGAGATGAAAATGGACTGTTATCCGGTTATGTTTATGTCGATGTTGCCGACCGGGATATTGGCAGCTATGTTGATGAAGCGAAAAAACTGGTACGGGATAAAGTTCCATTACCGACCGGATATTCCTTATCTTTCTCCGGGCAGTATGAATATATAGAACGGGTTAAACAACGGTTGATTCTGGTAGTACCGATAACTATTCTGATTATTTTTGTCTTACTCTATTTAAACACGCGGTCGTTGGTAAAAACCCTGATTATCTTTTTAGCGGTCCCATTTTCCGCAGTTGGCGCGATTCTGTTTATCTATTTATTACATTATAATTTAAGCATTGCCGTTTGGGTCGGATTAATTGCCTTGTTAGGAGTCGATGCCGAGACCGGAATATTCATGCTGCTCTATCTCGATCTGGCGTATGAAGAGCGGAAGAAAACGGGGTTGATGAATAGTTATACGGATTTAAAAGACGCTATAATAGAAGGAGCGGTTAAACGGGTACGACCGAAAGTTATGACGGTTGCTACCATGTTTATCGCCCTATTTCCGATCATGTGGTCTACCGGTACCGGAAGTGATGTCATGAAACGGATAGCCGCCCCAATGGTCGGCGGTATTTTTACCTCGTTTATTATGGAACTCTGCATTTATCCGGTAATCTACCAAATCTGGAAATGGTATTTTGAAGTGAAGCCGCGAATTAAAATAATTACCGCTGAAAGTACCGAACCGAATCAAAATTAATTTGAATATCTTAGTGATTTTAGTGGTTCTAGTATAGAAAGGGAGGACAAGCATTTATGAAGAAGCCGAAAATGATAATCTTGTTTATCATCTTTATCGGATTGGTAGGATTGGCTGCAGGATTCTTGACCCAGTCAACACCATCCACTTGAGGAGTCGACTGCGGTCCCGGTGGGACTGAACAATGTGCTACCACGGATTCTTCGTCATCATTATCTACTGATACTATTACCGGTCAGTTGGTTTGTATAACCTGCAAACTCCAGGAAGAAGACGGGGCGAAATCCGATTGTAAAACCTATGGACATAAATATGGGTTCTGGACTGCTGAAGGCAATCTCTGGACTTTGATCCCGAACAATCAGTCGAAAAAACTGATGACCGAAAAATATCTGGGGCAAAAAATCGAAATTGTTGGCAAGAAGTATTCTCATGTCAGATACATTGAAGTTGAAAGCATTAAGAATATTACCGGAGAAAAAAGGGGATCATCATCTGATTCCGCTAAGAAGCCGGTTCAGCAGTCGAAATCTGAGAAGACCACCAAATCGAATAAAATTATCTATACCTGTCCGATGCATCCGCAGATTACTTCGGGAAAACCCGGCACTTGCCCGATTTGTGGAATGAAACTTATTCAAAAACAGTCTTAAGGCTTAAGTCCAAAGTCCGAAGTATATAGAAGGTATCTTTGGATTAAGGTGGTGAATTGGTATGAAAACAATTATCTATTTAGTAATATCGATTTGTATACTTTCCATGGTTTTTATTGGTTGCGCGAAAAAAGAAGAAGCAAAGAAAAAATTTGTAGAACGTGTTCCTCTTGAAACTGGTTTAGAACAGTATTTTGTAGATGCGAATGTATATCCGAAACCTTCAGCGATGGATACTACGGCTTCTGCCAAGGATGAAATGGTTACCTGTTCCTATGACAGCATGAAAATGAAGAAATCGGCGATGCAAGCTTCCATGGAATATAAAGGAAAAACTTTATATTTCTG
>JBHGBB010000062.1:0-17322 GCA_041946755.1 bacterium
TGAATTTTACGGCATTGGACTATAATTCAACGTTGCTATAAACCATTGATTCTATTAGCCGCAATCAAATTGGCAGCCTGACAATCTGATTTTTTAAACACCGTGTTGTCATTGCGAGCGAGCGAAGCAATCTCATTTGTTGTCAGCTCGAATTTATCCAAATATATTGGCGTTCATTCATGCTTATTCGTGGCAAAATATATTTGTTTTTTTTATTTAAATCGCTGGAATCAATTTTCTCTTGCAGAAAAATACAAAAAGCGTTAAAATCACAAGGATTGTTTATTTTGAATTTATTCATTCAAAATTAATAAAGGTAGCTTTATGAGCGAAACAAGAAAAATAATCAAAGTGTTTATCGGTTCACCGGGAGATTTAAATAAAGAGCGCGGTCTCTTCCGTGAAATTATAGAAGAAGTAAATCAAATCAAAGCTCACAGATTGGGTATCGAACTTGAACCAATCGGCTGGGAAGATACTCTACCTGGAAAAGGTCGTCCCCAAGAATTAATTAATCAAGATATCGAACAAGTAGATTTAATGGTTATGCTCCTATGGCAACGATGGGGAAGTGATACCGGGAAATATAGTTCTGGGTTTGAAGAAGAATATGAACTCGGGAAATCATTAAATAAAAAGAATAATGGTAAACCGGAAATGATTTTATATTTTCGGTCTATACCGGATGCAATGTATGCCGATCCAGGCGAACAATTAAAGAAGGTTATTAGATTTAGGGATAAAATTGAAAGAGAAAAAAAGTTTATGTATAAAGGTTATGAGGATGAATCCCAATGGGAAAAGCTATTACGTAGACATCTCTGTGAATGGATTGATAAGATTTCAACCGGGAAACCATTACTTATTATTCAACCTGATATAGTTTATGAAAGAGAAAATAGAATATTAAAAAATGAAAACAAACAATTAAAAAGAGAAGTGTCTAGGCATAAAAAGGAAATATCAAAAAGTAGAAGTAAAGAAGTAAATCTTGCATATGATTTAGCGGAAGAAGCTAAAAAGCACGCAAATTCAGGGCGGATTACCGAAGCAGAATCGCATTATGCGAAAGCTATCACTATTTTTCCAGACCCTCAAATTCTAAATCAATATGGAATATTTTTATCAATAATTGGATCATTAACTAAAGCGGAAGAAAAATTTAATCAATTATTGGAATTAAGTAAACAAATCAATAACAAATCTTGGGAATCAATAGCATTAGGAAATCTCGGGCTCATCTATTACGACCGAGGTAATCTCAGAAAAGCTGAACAGTATCATCAGCAGGCACTGAAACTCGATCGGGAACTCGGGGATAAACAAGGCGAAGCTGATGATTTAGGGAATCTGGGACTCATTTATTCCGATCGAGGTAACTTAATAAAAGCTAAACAATATCATCAGCAGGCACTGAAACTCGACCGGAAAATCGGTTATAAACAAGGCGAAGCCCTTGATTTAGCGGGTCTGGGACTCATCTATTACGATCAAAGTAACCTAAAAAAAGCTGAACAGTATCATCAGCAGGCACTGAAACTCCACCGGAAACTCGGTTATAAACGAGGGAAAGCAGATCAGTTAGGGAATCTGGGACTCATTTATTCCGATCGAGGTAACTTAATAAAAGCTGAACAATATCATCAACAGGCACTGAAACTCGACCGGGAACTCGGTTATAAACAAGGCGAAGCCGCTGATTTAGGGAATCTGGGAAATATCTATTTCGACCGAGGTAATCTCAAAAAAGCTCAACAGTATTTTCAACAGGCGTTGATACTTGATCGGGAAATCGGGTATAAACAAGGGGAGGCGGATGACTTAGGAAATCTTGGTCTTGTGTATCGTAAAAAGAAAGATCTGAAAAAAGCACTTGTATATCTAAAACAGGCAGTAGAAATTCTAAATCGATGTGGTATCGCAACGAATAAAACGATTTTTGAAAAGGCAATAAAAGAAATCACAAAAGAACTCCGGGAAAAATAGACATTCGTATGAAACGACCTAAGAAAACGCATGTTCTAGAAGATGAATCAAAGCTAGCACTACGAAAATTATTACCCATAGAATGGATTTATCGAGATAGAGATAATCCAGATTATGGTATCGATAGTGAAATTGAAATTGTAGAAGGAGAAGAAGTAACTAATAATGTTCTTTGGGTGCAACTGAAAGCTACGAATAAACTATCTCCTAATAACAAGGTTACCTATCAAATTTCAAGTGACCACTTGAAATATTATGAATCTTGCCGGTTGCCTTTAGTCATTTTGTATTACGTTAAAGCACAGGATCGATTTTATTATATCTTTATCCAGCGATATATTCACAAAATCCTCTCAAAACAGGACCCAACCTGGCGAAAGAAAAAAATCGTAACCTTATCTTTCTACCAAATTCTATCGGACCCAAAATCTTTAAAAACTATTGCTATTGATGGGTTTCTAGAGCTTTTTCCAGAAGAACTTAAACGCAAATTCGGAGAGACAAGTCCAATTTACTTTGTTAACGGAATTCCTAACTCTGATGATGAAGAACTAAAATCTCGAATGGCAAAAGGATTGGATTATATCAATAAAGAACAGTATCAAAATGCAATAACAGAATTTGAAAATATCTTGAAGGTTTGCATTCTAGCACCGTCGCAAAAAATTGCAGGTTATATTAACCTCGGAAATGCTTATTATATGACCGGTAATATTAAGAAAGCGCTCGAATATAATCAATTAATTATCGATATAAAAGATAAAGTCAGCAAACAAGAACACAATGAAATAGAAGCACTTGCGTTAGGGAACCTAGGGTTGCTTTATCGCGTTCAAGGGAACCTGAATAAAGCAGAACAGTATCATCAAGAAGCGCTCAAACTCAACCGAGAACTTGAAAATAAACAAGACGAAGCGATTCAATTAGGGAATCTAGGGATTATTTATTACGTTCAAGGAAACCACAACAAAGCAGAACAATATCATGGAGAAGCACTCAAGCTCGACAGAGAGTTAGGATATAAACGAGGTGAAGCCAATCAGTTAGGAAATCTAGGGAACATTTATCAAGTTCAAGGAAACCACAAAAAAGCTGAAGAGTATCATCAGGAAGCACTCAAACTTGCTCGTGAGTTGGGATATAAACAAGGCGAAACTGCAATTTTAGGGAATCTGGGATTACTCTATTGTAACCAAGGGAATCTGAATAAAGCAGAACAATATCATCGGGAAGCGCTCAAACTTGCTCAGGAAATAGGAAATAAACAAGGCGAAGCTGCAGATTTAGGAAATCTAGGGCTGGTCTATCAGTTACAAGGGAACCTGAATAAAGCAGAACAGTATCATCAGGAAGCACTCAAACTAGACCGAGAGTACGGATATAAACAAGGAGAAGCAATTCAACTAGGGAATCTAGGGATTATTTATCACGTTCAAAGGAACCTAGACAAGGCAGAACAGTATTATCAAGAAGCACTAAAACTTGCTCAAGAGCTAGGAAACAAAAAAGGCGAAGCGGATCAGTTAGGGAATCTGGGGATTATATATCACGATCAAATGAAACTAAATAAAGCAGAATCATATTATGAGGAAGCGCTCAAACTAGATCGAGAGCTAGGATATAAACAAGGTGAAGCCAATCAGTTAGGAAATCTAGGAAACATCTATCGCGCTCAAGGGAAACGGAACAAAGCGGAGCAGTATTATCAGGAAGCACTCAAACTTACCCAAGAGCTGGAATATAAACAAGGCGAAGCTAATCAGTTAGGGAGTTTGGGAATTATTTATTATGATCAAGGGGACCAGCAAAAAGCATTAAATTATTTCAAACAAGCGGTAAACATTTTGAATAAATGTAATATCACAGGGGGAAAAGCGATTATTGAGCTGTTAATAAAAGAAATCGAAGAAAATAGCAGATAGTAGTTAGTATCAAGGGAAAAATACTTTAAATTTAAAATGCTAAGTGCTAAATGCTAAATTTGCATTGAATCTTTTTTCTCACGCTTCTCATCTTGCCGAGAACCTCATAGAGCGATACAATAACAGCTAAAATATCTAAATTGAAATAAAAATCGATCATGTTAGCATTTATCGATGAATCCGGGGATCCGGGTTTTAAACTTGACCAAGGATCCAGTCGGTTCTTTACGGTAGCCTTAGTAGTGTTTGAGGATCATGCGGATGCAATATCTTGCGACCAGCGGATAGGTTTATTACGCCGCGAGTTAGGGTGGAACGACCAATCAGAATTCCATTTTAAACATAATTCCGATTTGGATCGAAGAGCTTTTCTACAAGCAGTAGCACCATATAATTTCTTCTACTACGGAATAGTGATTAATAAAGATCCGGAGAAATTATGGGGTGAAGGTTTCAAATATAAGCAGTCGTTTTATAAATACACTTGTAGTTTAGTATTTGAGAATGCGAAAGATAAATTAGATCAATCAATTGTGGTTATTGACGGCAGTGGCAGTTTAGATTTTAAACAGCAATTAGCAAAATATCTAAAAAGTAGGATAAACGAAAACCAACGTAGAATCATTAAAGAAATTAAAATACAACGGTCGCGGAGTAATAATCTATTGCAACTAGCGGATTATGTTGCCGGAGTGATAAATCGTTCAGTCCAAAAAAACAAGCGATTTGCGCAGGAATATCGAAAACTGATTGCACATCGCGAGATATTCGTCCAAATCTGGCCGAAATAAAAAAATCCGACCCTATCCCTTGCGGGAACGCAGACGATTAACGCCACAGTTTGGATCGGACTCAATTCCAATAAAAGTATATACCGCCTTGATTGTTTTGTCAAGATAATTCAATTAAACTACTGTTAAACATTGCTAGAAAACCGCTCTCTTCTTTTCTCTAGTCAGCCAAGTTCGCTTCACTTATTTCGAGTCCGAGACTGGAAGTTGGATATAAAATATAGTACCGTTATCCGGGGTAGATTCGAATCCGACTTTTCCGCCGAGGTATCGTTCTCCAAACAGTTTCATCGAATAGGTACCAATCCCGCGGCCTTGTGCCGCTTTAGTGCTAAACGACCGGCTGAATATCTGCATGGCGATTTTAACCGGGATAACTCCGGGATTCTGGACCGTAAACTGCGCATGCTGGTTGTTCTTCTCATACCATACCTGCACCGTTTCATTATCCTGCACCGCTTCCAAAGCATTTTTAATCATATTGGTTAATACCCGAAGTAATAAGGTCGTATCAGTTTCGATCGTTTCCGTCTCAGCTATCGGTTTAATTTCTAAGGTTCGTTTCCTTGTGATCGGATGCGCTTCAAAAACCGATTTCAGATTATTGAATATTTCTTGAACTGGGATATTGGTTATCGATAACGATAAGGTTCCTTGTTCCGCTTGAATCAATCTTCGCTGGTCTTCGATCTCCTGTTTCAACCGTTTCGATAAAACAACGATGCGTTCCGCTACCTCTTGCGGATTGGTAGAAGAAGTATATTCCTGCAGTAAACTTCCCCAACCCATCAACCCGCCAACGGTATTCAAAATATCATGGAAAAAAGTTCGCTCTAACGCTGCCCGCCGTTTTTCGCCGCTGATATCGTGGAAAACCAGGACTGTGAACTTATATCCTTCAGCGGTAACCGGGGTAGCGCGTACTCTGAATTCCAACGATTCGGTATGTGAATTAACTTTAACCGTTGCTAGACATTCATTAATAATCGGAGCCCCTTCTTTCTGGCTATTAAGAATCGAGATAACCGCACCGCAAGTCTCGCAATGTTTCGCGGTCCCGCAGCCGTTCGGCCCTTCAGCGGCATGCATACATTTCAGCACTTCTCCCGGCCGATCACCGACTAAACAGTCGGGGGTCTCGAGTTTTAAATCGGAAATCAGCTGTTTATTCATCGCCAATACCTGCCGTTCCTGATTCAAGACCATGATATATCCATCTACCGAATCCAGTATCGCCTGGAATAGCGGATAGTTCTGCACAAACGTCCTGTTTTTTTCAAGGGTCGTTTTATCCGCTCGTTTCGCCGGCGCGAAATAGGTGTCGATAGCAGTTTTTTTAGCCATACCTTCTCCTTATTAACAATAATCAGGTAAATTACTATAGGTTATTAATATAGCTCAACTACAGAAATATATCAATCGCATATAGCTGAAATACTGAAAATAACCGGATTGTTCTATAATCTCTGTTTCGAGTTGCCATATATAGCCTATATCGAACCATTCCAGGATTATCGAATATCGGTAATCGAGTTAATGTATCTTATTGATTTCAGGCGATAGACACTGTATAAACAGCGTGATCGAAGGTAAATGATGATACTCTTCGTTTGACAACCGGCTCCATTTCTCGATAAAATGCAAGTCGGTTATTTGTAATTACTCATGATAACGATAGGAGAAAATCCATGCCAGTATCCCGATTAATTCCCGGTATAGTGATTGTATTCTGCCTCAGCCTGATAATATCGCCATTCGCTATTGCCAGTTCAGCTACTCCACATATCATATTAACCCGACCAGGATTAAGTTGGGGGATAGACATGTCGATTCCCGGATATACCCTCGATAAAAAAATCTATGATCCGAATGAAGATAAATCCTATTTTGTGGTGAGTAATAAGAAAGATGAAACCGTCATATCCGGCTTTTTGGAAAAAGCGCAGCCGGGATTTGATGTAAAAACATGGCGGGATTTGTATTGGAACGGACTACAGCAACAGGCATCGGAATCCCGGGATAATGTTGTTAAACGCGCATCGGGCGATAAAGCGTATCTGGAATATCTGATTAAACAGGCGAATGGAATAATCGTGAACCAACAGCATCGGTTCGTTTTCTTTTATCGATCTCCATATTGGGCTTATATCCATATTTCGAAACTGCATTATACCGCCGCTGATGCCGGGCTGATCCAATCGCTCGAAAACAATATCGGTATGAATTCGATCACCGAGCTACAAGATGTCATGTTATCGTTGCCGATACCGAATTATGGGAATCTGGTAATGCCGGTACCTCGTGATTGGTTCGGCCAATTCAATGCGGAGGGAAATAAACTGGGGTATAATCTGAATATTGTTCCACCAAACAGCGGTATGGAAATATTGGTAACCGCCTTCGGTCCGGCTTCCGGTACCTTGATGCCAACTCCGGCCCGGATGAAACAAATGGTGATTAAACAAAGTAAAGAAATGCTGGAAACCGCAATTGAACTGGAATTGAAAGTTGAAGAGTTTAAAGGGCCGAAAGCTGTCGGATATTATTTCTCATGTACCGATAAAGCACCGAAACCCAACGAATATAAATTCGCTACTCAAGGCATGGCACAAACCGGGAATATTATGTTCACGTTTACTATCCTCGCTAATGAACGGAATATATCGATCATCAATAAAACCTTGCAAATGCTGGCTGCTGCGGAACAACAACAGTAAACAGAATTAGAGACAGTATGCAGTAAATAGTAGGCAGACCGGGACTCAGAGTCAGAATCCGAATTATCGGGTTGCGGTGCGCTTTGCCTACTATATCAATCAGCCGTTCCATATCTCGTAAAATTCTACCAGTATATGTACATAGCATGTCAGCCTTGATTCGATAGAAAATCCAGCGAGGTGTATTTATAGATAAGATATGACGCATACTGCTTTTACTATTATTAAGCAACCATAATAAATCCGAAATACCAACTGCGACAAGATAATACACCTTGAACTAAAAAGAGGTATTCAATATGATTTTCGATATTCGCGCCCAAGCCGCGAAATATTATGATTATATCGCGCAAGGATTCAATGATATCCCGTTTTATCTACAGCAAGTACCGAATCCGGATATCTCGATACTCGAACTCGGCTGCGGTACCGGCCGTGTCTTGGTTCCATTAACCGGAAAATGTAAGTATATTTATGGTATCGACTTATCGGCGGCAATGGTCGCTCGATGTACCGAGAAATTGAACCAAGCCCGGATTCCGAATTCGAAAGCTACCGCGGTAGTAGGCGATATTACCCAGTTCGAGTTAGGGAAACCATTCGAGATGATCATCGCTCCCTATCGGGTCATGCAGAATTTAGAGACCGATGCGGAAGTATCCGGGTTATTTCGCTGTATTCGGAACCATCTGGCGAAAGAAGGATTCTGTATTCTGAATGTGTTCAAACCGAACCGGGAACCGGAAAAATTACTTACAGAATGGGTTGCCAACACCGATAATCTGTATGCGGAATATCAGTTAGAAGACGGGATTTTGAAATGTTATGATCGCCGGCCGCGAATGGATAAACAGAACCTGGTCTTGTATCCGGAACTGATATTTCGTAAATACCAAGCGGATATACTGGTTGAAGAGGTAATCTTAAAAATCGCGATGCGGTGCTATTATCCGGAACAGTTTGTCGAATTGATCGCATCGCAGGGATTCCATATCCTCGACAAATGGGGCGGGTATGCCGGAGAACCGTATGGAGAAGGCCCGGAATTAGTAGTCAAATTCAGAATATAACGATCAATAAATACAAAATAATAAGGTTGAATTATTGGTTTTGATATAAACTATGTTGTGGGACATACGCAGATTCAGTTACCAAATTAAGATACCCGGCAAAGGCATTGAGGGATTATGCCATTTCAAAAAGCGCTCACTCCGGATAAATATGTACCGCAACTGATTTTCATAACCATTATCATTTTATGGCTAACCGTAGTCGGCTACACCCAATTTCTGCTGTTTCATGGGATCGTTGAACTCATCTGTATTATTTTTGCCAGTTGTATCTTCACCTTCGCCTGGAATACCCGCCAGAATATGGAGAATAACTACCTATTCAACATCGGGATCGCCTATTTCTTCGTTGCGTTATTTGAAGCACTCTATACCCTCAATTATAAAGGGATGAATCTCTTTCCCCGGCTTTCGGTAAACATCCCAGTACAGTTATGGATTGCTGCCCGATACCTGGAAAGTATCGCGCTTTTCATTGCGCCCGTATTTCTTAGACGTAAAATCGAACCGCTCTATCTTGTTATTGGATATATGGTGGCTACCTTATTGCTCATCACTTCGATTTTCGTATGGCAAATATTTCCGACCTGTTTTATCGAAGGGAAAGGATATACTTCATTTAAACTATCGAGTGAAATCTTAATCTGTTTGATTTTAGTTGCCGGGATTATCCATCTTTATTTCCGGCGGAGAGACTTTGATCGGGACGTAGCTGATTTTATGGTATTAGCGATGCTGATGCTTATCGCGGCGCAAGTGATGTTCGCATTCAACTCGACTCCATATCATGTGCCGAATATGATTGCCTATTATTTTAAAATCATCGCGTTCTATCTGGTATATAAAGCCATTGTAGAAACCGGATTAACCAAACCATATGCGATGCTATTTAGAAATTTAAAACAAAGCGAAGAGAATTTTAAAGCAGCAAATATCCAGCTGCAGAAAGAGCAAATGTTTAAAGACCAGTTTCTCCGGCTAACGGTCCATGATCTCCGGTCGCCGTTAACCATCCTGATGGGGTATTTATCTATTATGAAAGGAACGGAGGATCAACAGATTAAACAGAAGATGGAGTCTACCAGCAAGAATATGCTTTCGCTTGTGAATGATTTGCTGGATTATCAGGCTATCTCCCGCGGGAATATCAAATTAAATTTGAGTAATATAGATACTACCAAATATTTTAATGATTTATATTCCGCATATCTATTACTGGCACGTGAGAAAAATATCCAACTATTTCTGGAACTCGATCCGGATTTACCGAATCTCGTTATCGATACTATCCGAATCAATCAGGTAATAAGTAATTTAATCTCGAATGCGTTTAAATATTCGATGGCTGAAACGAAAGTCGTGTTAAAAGTTGAAAAACAAAATCATGCAATCCAAGTTTCGGTGATCGATCAGGGAGTGGGTATACCAACAGCGGAATTTCCGAAACTATTTACCGAATTCGGGACGACTAGTGTCGCTCCGACCGGAGAAGAGAAATCGGTCGGATTGGGGCTTGCGATATCGAAATGGCTCGTTGAAGCGCATGGCGGTACTATCGGGGTAGAAAGTGAACCGGGGAAAGGATCGGTATTCAGGGTTACTTTACCGATAATGAATCCGGATACAGTAACCTAATACATATAAAATGCAGCCTCGATTTTCTTCAGGGTACCTATTTAGTCTTTTACCTTAAAAAGCTTTGAAAAGTAGTTTTATCATTCAGAGGTTGAAGGTTCCGGTTTCTTCAGCCATTTCTTCCAACTCCGATATTCGAGATAAAGCAGTACCAATCCAAGACTAAAATAAATCAAAAATGCGACCCAAACTAATAATGGTGTTCTTCCGGTAAACGGGACTACTCCGGTTGCCTGGACTTTCCTGGTCATCGAAAATAATAATGCGGTTTCGCCTAAACAAGCCGAATCGGCTAACGACCAGCCCATTACTTTCGGAATTAATAAACCGAATGGAGTAGGGTAACAACAAACAATCACTTCTTGCGTTAACGGTACCGAATGGTCCAGTCTCCCGTTAGCGCGCGCTGCGCCGATACCGAATACTGCTGCGACCGATCCATATCCACCGATTACCGGCCCGGAATCGACATCAGAATAACTATAGTTCAAGGTTTTACTATGTTCTCTAAACCCCCGACAGAACCCGTTATCCTGCCAGAAATATTTTTCATAATTCTGATACCATTGTTTCGCTATCTTGCTATCTAATACCGGTGCATAAATCAGGATTCCGGAATTACCGCATCCGCGGGGCCGTTCTACCATTTTCCCGGTATCCGGTTCTGCCATATATGGTGGGATACCGAATTCGGTCGTTGAAACCGAAGTGAAAGTATGCATAACCTGGTTCGCAAGTAGCTGATGATTGGTTCCCAGGATTTTATCCGCATATAATATCGCAGCTGCCGACCAGAGAATATCGTTCGGATAACATTCTCCGGGATAATCATCCAGTAGATGATATTTTGCTTTCGACAATTCAGCGGATAACGATTCGGTTTGTTCCGCTAAAATCGCGCGATACGTGGTCTTCCCGGATAAATGCTCGTAATGGGCTAATCCGGAAATCAACAGCATCCGGTAGAACACATTTTCTTTTTTTAAATAATCTTTCCCCCAGATTTGTTGTACCCAGGTGGCGGTAGTCGTATCAGCTACGATCGCTGCGGCAGCTTCAACCGATTTCATCATCTGGGGAGTAACCCGTTTCAGATATTTCGGATCCCGGCTTGCTAAATCGGATTTAATATCGTCGGCGATGATTAAGTAAAATACCGAGCCAAACATCGGCCATTCAGTCCCGGCGACATTCTCAGTAGCTACCGACCCGGCATATTTGCTCTTCCGGTAATGGTTCGCCCAATGCTCATATTCTTTCGATACCGTATAGAACATGGATAAGGTATAGTTATTCAACTCTGGTTTCCGAAATGATGGGGCTATAGCCAGTTTGATAGACACAAATGCCGGATAGATAAAAAAACAAAATGAGATAATCGCAATGCAAATAGTACCGAACACTCGAAAATAGAACTGTCTGGGTTTCATACGTTATTTCTCAATGAGCGGCCGCCGGCCGAAAGCGAAATGGTCTACCCGGTCTTTATCATACAGCGGGTCCGTAGGTTCGAAACTACTCACTTGCACTTCGGGTGAGGTAGCGTGGATGAACCTGGCACCACCAAGTGATATGCCGGTATGAACTATCATACCCAAGTCGTTACAGAAGAATACCATATCTCCGGGTTCTAATCGATCTCTATCCCAGGGGGTAGCGACTAATTGGCCGATTATAACCTGTTCCCAAGAATCTCGCGGTAGTGTTAATCCAACGGTTTTATATGCGATATCATTTAATCCTGAACAGTCAATTCCCAATTTGCTTTTACCTCCGAGCATATAAGGAACGGTTAAATATTCGACTGCCGTCGTTGCAACCATTCTTCCTAAATGTTCATTGTTCGGTAACCGCAGAACATTTATCGGCACCAATACTTCTGGTTTATCTATTGTTGCTCGGTATCCGCGTGGAAGGCGTAATAGAACTGATGAAGTATCAATGGTCTGTAGAATCGGTAGATTGGCGCCGGTTGGAAACCGCAATTCATCTTGGAAATAGTCATGAACAAACGTTGCACAGGTTGCTAAAGCCCATTCTGTAAACATCGGTTTAGTTAGCGGAAGCACCGCATCAGCCCTAACCCAACCGGCATATCCATCTTCTCCATGAACCAGATAAAAGGTGGTATCCGGAGTAACATCAAGCAGCAATAATCGTTCACCGACCAAGAGCTGTGTCATCGGTGAGGTTAGTTCTTTCGGTTCAGTCCAAGTCATCGCCATCGGAATTTGGACTATTCCATAGCAGTACTCACCCAATTTTGATGACGGTAGAATTACTATCTGATTCGAGATAGGATTACACCCCGTTTTCGCTAAGATTTTAGCAATCACCGATTTCAATAGCGGATAATTGGTTCTACCGCGAAGTAGCCATCCCTGTTTGGTATCATGTGATACTTGGGCACTAAGATAAAAAAAGTTACGGTTTGTTAATACAGTACGCTTGAATAATTCAATAATCGATTGCGCTTCCGATGCAGTTCGCGGCGGAGTTTTTGATGGCCATAACCGATGCGCTAGCTCGGTAATTTTCTGCTCAATTTCTTCTTGAGGATTGAATGCAATATTTATCGATTTCGTTGATTTCAAGCGCGCTAATTCCAGGAAATTCTTCTTCCGTAACACCTCTAATTCTTGCCGATGCTCGTTCCACATACGAACGATACCATGATATGCACCCAGCGCTTCCGCCCGATGCGACCCGGATTGGGATACCCAGGCATCAAATTCCGGGTTGGATAAAAATCCGAATTCGATGATGACTGATGGGATATCGCATCCATGTACTAATGGATGGTCGCTAATCAACGGTTTGAATTCTTCCGCATGATGTACCTGTTTTTCAACTTCTTCTTTTAAGATATCGGCAAACGTAGTCTCCAATGGTTGGGGATTACCTTTCGAATCGGTAGGATAAAGCATTACTACCACGCCATCGGCGGTCTTCCTAGAAGTAGAATTATGATGCAGCGATAAAAACAGATGCGATTTCTTTTCCATCGCGCGGTTGACCCGAGCGCCTAACTCTTCCGCTCGGCCGGTATCACCCAACGTGATTTTCCGATCTTCAGCACGAGTCAGGTATACCTCAGCACCTGCATCATCTAAATAGTGGTATAGCTCAATTGCTACCAGCATATTGAGGTTCTCTTCTACCAAACGGCTATTAATCCCTCGGGCACTGCCGGTATATCCCGGCTGGGTCGAGAAACCGCCATGGCCGGGGTCAAGGGTAATCACCAGTCCATCCAACGGATTCCCTTCAGGAAGAAATGGTTTAGCGGCATTAACCTCAATCGGCTGGCTTAATCCAATTGCAGAAATGGATACTAGCAGTAATACCAATAAGATACATCGATGCATATTGATTTTCCTTTAAACAATTGTTGGTACATCAAGGAAAGCGCAGGATACTTTAAACTGTTTCTCTAATAGGTTCCCGAGTGCGGTTACTCCGAGCTTTTCGCTTTCATAATGCCCGAGATAAAGGACATTGATTTTTGCTTCTTTCGCCTGATGATAATTATAATGTAATGATTCGCCGGTGATATAGAGATCAAGCTGCGCTTCAATCGCCTGCCCTAAATCTTCTGCTGCACCGCCGGAAATAATCCCTACTGTTCGGATTTTATCTTTGCCAAAAGGCAGCATGGTATATTTCCCACCGATACTTTTCTGATATATCTTAGCGATTTCAGCCAAGTTCTTCGGTTGAGGTAATAGCCCGTTATATCCAATCTTCTGTTTACTATAAACCCCGAACGGCTGAATTTTATTCAAATGGAGCAATTTTGCTAACTGGATATTATTCCCATATTTCGGATGCATATCTAATGGCAGATGCGCTGCATAGAGATTCAAATCATGAGATAATAAAAATTTAAGATGCTGATGATTATTCCCGGTAACATATTTGATGCCGTTCCAAATCAGCCCATGATGCACAATCAGCATCTGGCAATTTAATGCAATCGCTTTTCGATATGCTTCCAAACAGGCATCGACCGCCAACCCGACTCGGGAAATATGCTCCGTTCCTTGCACCTGCAATCCATTACTCGACGTATCTTCGATAGTTGATGCCAATAGTTTATCTAAATAGTTAACCATCTCAATTCGTTTTGCCATAACTATACTCCTTTATTTCTTCTTCAATGTATTTCCGATTTTCCAAGCATCGCCTAGTTTCTCGCCAAACCGACGGTAGGTATTATCCGGCACCGTGAATGTCATTAAGTCCATTTTCTGAAAGTCGGGATTCTTTTTTGCATCCAGATATTTCTCTTCTGCAAAAGCGGAGATGATTTCTCCGATGAATAAAGTATCTGCTGCGTAATCGAGTTCATCAACTACCTTACATTCCAGATTCAGCGGACATTGTTTAATCATCGGTGCGGTTTTTGTAGTGCCATAGAACACCTGAAACAATTCCGATTTATCGGTATTCTTACCGGAAGTAACTCCGCAATAATCTGTTTCTACTACCATAGCTGCATTCGGAAAACAAACGCTAAACGTTTTAGTTTCTTTAATTCCTTGATGAGTATAATGTGAATTCCCGATTGATATGGCAATTAATGGTGGCTGATAATTCGCCCGAGTTATCCAGCCGACTGCCATAAAATTCGGCTTTTTGTTTACTATCGTGCCTACTAGAACTACCGGCATCGGTAGAAATATATTGGGATTGATGTTTACCATTGCCATATAGGTTACTCCTTCTTAAATAGATATTTATTTAATAAATTTCAATTTTAAGTATTTCGGAAAATAGATCCGGGAATCGGCTGCCATCTGCCAGAAATCGTTCGAGTTGCAGACATAGGTTATCACCAATTCATCCGAAGATAGAGATAATTCCGGATGCGCTTTCGCCGCATAACAGAAATAAGTAGTATTCCAGCTAACTTCCGGGCAGCGGTATATCGTATGTGGTTGACTCCAAGGTCCCTGCGGTTTTGCTGCGGTACGCAATATGATTTTTTCCGACATCCCGAGCTCGGTATATACGCAAACGTACTGTTTTAGGTAAGGGATATAATTCACTGAATATTCCGGGGCTAATGCATTGAATAAATATGAGCTTCTATCCGGTTGTTTAATCCAACTTCCTTGATGATAGAACCGCCATTGGTTGAAATCGGTTATCTGGGTTGCTGGAACGCGGGCGATTATCATGTTCCTACCAATAAACCATTGGCGCGGTTCGTCTTTACAGCCATAGATATATATATAATTGTTATCTTGTAGCAATGCCGGGCCGAAAGAGAAGGTGCCTTTTTCCCGGAATTTGCCGAACGGAACGTGATATTGATTGATTTTCCAATCGTTCGGATTATCGAGTGGGTTCAAAACTTCTGCGATCCAGGTACCGACTCCTTGGAAATTCCAGATTGAATCCGGTTTCCCTTTTATAGAAATAATTTGGGATAGAAAGATATAGAGTTTACTATTAACTAATATTGTCGCTTGCGGCCAGAACCAGCCGTTGCCATCAGCAGGAGTAATAAACGATACCGGTTTTCCTTCAGTATCGGTATGCCAATAGAAGTTTAAAGTAGCGGTTTTCGGGTTTTTGCCATTTTGGATAGCAATGGTATTATTAACCATCGTTCCCCCGGAATGTTTCCCATTAACCAAATCGCCAATCCAACTATCGCCATATAGCCATAAAGTTACATTATCTGATATTGGTGTAGAGTACGCACCGTCAGCGCCGGTCCAACCACTGGCCTGAACGATTAATGTATTATATTCAGGATAGGGAACCACAGAAAAACTTAAGGGTTTACTAAAAGCAATACCAGAAAAACAATATAGCCACAGATTAACACAGATTACCACAGTTAAAATATTTTTTGCGAAACGCATATAATATATCTTCTTAATCTAATCGAAGCTGTTTACTTAATTCTATCGCATCTGCCGCAGTTAATCCATTGATAATACTCCGCTGCCAAGTTTGCGGAACTGATAGGTAAGTTTGCCGGATGCTATTCAATTTCCCTTGTTTAATCAGTGCATTTAAAATAACAATTGCCGTCGTCAGGTCTTTCAATGCTTTATCCGCATCTTTCCGTCGCGAGTAGATAAGGAGTTTATGCAAAGCGAAATTCACCGGATGGGGTAAGGTTAAGGTAATATCATCTATTTGCACCCGGATGGTATGCTTGGCCAGAAACCCGAGCATCCGCAACGGTTGCGCATTCAATCCTAATTGGGGTAGCGGGTATGGTTTATTCGTTCCTTTTCCCGATTCCGGGACGAGAAACTCTAAAATTAAATCCGGATGGTTTAATTTTATGTATCCCTGGTTGCCTTTGAAGTCCACTAAAAACCCTAAATCTTCAAGGAGCTGTGGGATATCTGTACGTATGTGTATCTTACGAGGATTTTCAATGAGAAAATCAATATCTCGTGTTTTGATCATTGACTGATCTATAAAGGGAACGCGGGAGAAATAGTCTCTGTAAAAATAAACGCACCAACTCCCGATTAGAATACAGTGGGATAATATCCCTGCATTTTGGAATCGATGAAGGATTTCCAAACATAATTCAGATTGCTTCTTTTCCACGTAATGCGCTCCTGAGAAACCGAATTTGCTTTTTTACCTGGGCTAAATGCTTTCGATACTTTACTCGCAGTTCTTTCGCTTTATTATATTTTTTTATTTCTGCCACCGATAATTTACCTTGATAGATATACTTAACTTTATGCCCAACGCGTTTGACGAGATAGTAATATTCATGTCCTCGGATAATACGGACCGCGAGACATCCTTGAGGCAGTTGCTGTAACACTTGCTCATATCCCTTCTTCATCCGAAGTGAATTCGCTAATTCTTCAGCTAAAACGCTTTTAATTATTCCCTTCCGCGAAAGCACGCTTTTGAGGAAAGCATAGTAAGCGTCGATGGACGCAGTACGTATCTTCAGCATGATTTCCCAATCCCCAGTAGTGACGTCGATGCTCTCGATTTCGCTGAAGCGGGAGAGCTCCTTGGCGATGCGCTCTCCCAGCGAAGCCATCGCCGTACACATGGCGGCAATGGTATCCGGGGAGATCGGCGGCGTGCCCGGAAATGACGCCTGCAGCAGCCCGCGGCTGCTCACCAGCGCGGTCCACTCGGCGCGCGGCGTGTCCAGAGCAATCTCGGACAGCAGCCGCTCCAGGTGCGCGCGATCAGGCTGGGG
>JBHGBB010000063.1:0-17222 GCA_041946755.1 bacterium
TCACTCGCGATTCAGCTTAAACCGGGAGAATATATTATTCGATTTAAATATCTAACTCATGAAACTCCATCGATTGCGATTGAGATATATCCCAAGAAATCCGCTGGTTAGCTGATTGTTTTACTTGGTGTTATACGCTTAATTCGCGGTTAAATAGGAATTGAATAAATCGGTTGGGAAAGTGTTTTAGATTGGTATAAGATACTATAATAAAGGTGAAAAAAAGGATCGGTATGAATAGAAAAATATCTATTGGGTTAATAATGCTGGTTATTCTAATGCTCATTTCTTCTCTAGCGATAGCGGCCGGAAAACCGTTACCTCCACCGGCATTAATCTGGCGGGATGCCGATTCGAAAGAAATCATATTCACTTCAAACGATATCCTTGAATTCGATTGGGATAAACAGGTATGTATCTTAAAATATAATGCTATGCTCGATTTCCTAGCTTGGATACCACCGCATATGCATCAATATCGGAACCTGAGTGTCGAAGATGATCAAGGGATAATTTATCAAGCCAAATGGGTTAGTCATATATCTTCTATGGGATTTCGAGGGCCAGTCTATGACCATGCATCACTCCGGCCATTGTTATCTATCAACAATGGCTACCCATCGGAACCATCAGCCATTAAATCGGAAGATGATATCCGGTTCTCACCTCGGCTTAAAGCTGGGTTAGCGAAATCCAGTGTCTTGAAATCAATCGATACCACCCAAAATTTCGAGCCGCTCAAGATCCAGCGAATTCCCACATCCTGGAAAAATATCTCTCAAGATATGAAACTCCGACTAGATTATTTTATCGATAGTTTCCAACTCGGGCAGAAAGCGCGAACGTATATTTATTTTGCCAGCGATAGAAAGATAAAAGGGGATATCGATTCGATTGCGGTAGATATTAAATTCACTGCGAATGATGGCAGATATATTTCCGAAACGACCATCTCCAATATCCCGATATCAGTGATTGATGCCGGAATATATCCCTGCAAATTCGATCCCTGGCTACCGGCAGCAGGTTCGGGTCCGGAGCCGAATTGGGGTGGTAATGGATTTATCACCGTATCAGTTCGATTGCAGAAGAAAACCGGAAATACTATGACTACCATTAACCGGCTGGATTTCGAGCAACAAAAAGTATTGATTGATCGATTAGGTAATACCGGTTATCATAGTCTGTCATATAAAGACCAGCTTAATCAATAACCGATATCGCAAATCTTGATAGGAAAAAATTATGAATAATAAAATCTATTCTCTAGTATTAACGCTGATTATTTTTATTTCGATTACTTCAATATATGTTTTCGCTAAGTCTGAACCTGCATTATCATCCCGGGATTATCTTCTCGGTTGGTATGAAATGAAAGGAGAGAAAACGTTAATTCCGGTATTGAAAATCAATGGAACCTATTATTCCGTCTGTCGGGGCTTCGAAGTTCCTTTGAAAGTAACCGATGCAGGGCTCGAATGGGGGATAACTCCATCCAGTATGACCGGAACCACTATCGGGTATGATCCGGTATCAAAACGATATTATATTGCGATTAAAGATAGTCAAGCCAGTAACTTCAGCGATGGAAGATATGGCATCGGAGAAAAACAATACCTAACTAAAGTTCAGGAACCGAAAGGAATATTATCGGCTACCTCCCAACCACCCCGGAATTTGGATGAGTTCCTTGGCTGGTATCAACCGGTCTGGTTCCCTTGGGTAAGAATCGAGATTAGGAAAGATGGAAATAAGTATCTTTCGATAGAGCATGAACTAAATAAATCCGGAGTCTGGGAATTAAATGGTGATCGGCGTGACCTAACGCCACTGCCAGATAAACTAGGATTTACGGGCTTTGATAAAAAGAACAAACATAATCTAGCTTACAACAAAACTTTACAGCGGTTTGAACTCATCGGTAAGGATAATAAAACCCAGCCGGATATTATCCGAAATCCACTCGCCCGAATCCCGGCCCCACCTGCAACTGAGATAGAACCTAAATCTATTCCAATGCTCAGAATCGGGATTCCTTCCTGGCATTAAGATGATAAAAGTTATGGAAATATCTTGGTGAACTCAGTAACTCAGAGTCCCTGTGATATATATTATTTCTCTCTTTAAACCTCATCGACCTTGTTAACTCCTAATTTTACCCTTATAATAATGCACTATCATTTTATTCCCCAGAGGATATATAAATGCAAAAATCGTTTATCATAATTATATTCTGTTTGATGGTCTTTGTTATTTCAGCAGTCGCAGAACCGATTTGGATTTATCAGACGCCGGGGAATCCGCCGATAAGTCTGGCTGCTATACCGGATATAACCGGAGATAAACTGCCGGAACTGGTTGCCGGCTATGAATCCGGGCTAATGGTTTGTTTCGCTTCCGGTGCGAAAACCAAACCTGAAATCATCTGGAAAACTAATATTGCGGGTGCAGTTCTCGCTATGCAACCGATACCGGATGTTAACACCGATGGATATCCGGAACTCGTTGCTTCAACCGACCGCGGTAATATCGTTTGTTTAAATGCCGGCGGACCAACTGCCGGAAAGATATTATGGGCACATCAAGCGGTGTTTAATATTTCTTCATTAGTTGTTATCGAAGATACCAATGCCGATGGAATTAAAGAAATAGCGTTCGGTGGCGCTGACCATCGAGTAACCTTATTAAATGGAAAAAATGGTAACCCGATTTGGTCCCGGTTATTTCAAGGTACTGATGAAACCGCGTTTGTCGATTGTATCGCCAACGCCGGAGATTTGAATGGAGATAACATCAGTGATTTATTTATTCGCACTTGGGGTGCGAGCCGCTGGGCGATTAGCGGGATAGATGGCATTGATATCTGGCCGCCGAAACCGGGAAGTCCTTATTTATCGACTTTAATCAGTGCGAAAGACCTCAATAACGATGGAATAATTGAGTTCCTTGAAAGCGGGAATATCGGGATTCTGTGTATGTATAATGGAAAAGATGGTGAGGAGATTTGGCAAAGTGAATTAGGCAGGCCGATTCGGGCGCTGGCTATTTCTGAGGATATAACCGGAGATAAAATATTCGATTGTTATGCCGGGAATGCGGCAGGGAAAATCTATGGTCTCAGCGGAGCAGGTCAGGAGAAAGTCAGACCGGTTTGGACTGCAGATATTGGTGATGTCTGTCGAACCATAGTTGTTCTTGATGATATAAACCAAGATGGGAAACCGGATATCGTTGCCGGTGCAGAAAATGGGTTAATCGCAGCATATTCCGGCGCTAACGGAGAAAGATTATGGCAGGTGCAGGGACCGGATACTGTTCGAACGATAGTAAAACTCGGAGATTATGATGTTGATGGAGTATCTGATATTGCTACCGCGTTGCTCGATGGTTCGATAGCGGTGCTTTCCGGCAACCCGAAAACCAAATCAGTATCATTTTCTGCGCAACCCGCTAAAAGAATTAAATCGATTAGAAAACATGTTGCTCCTTCAAAAAAAGAAATTCCTGAAGTCCCGATTCTGCTATATCATGATGTCCCCCCGCAAGGGATTATGCCCGGTGATTCCAGTCCGTTACAGAATTTCCGGGAGCAGATGGATTTCCTGGTTCAGGAAGGATATCATGCGGTTTCTTTGGATGAAGTAGCGGATTGGATTGATGGGAAACGTAATCTGCCATCGAAACCGGTTTGTATAACGTTCGATGGTCAATATTCTTCTCACTATACCCATTTATATAAGATTTTAAAAGACCGGGGATTGTTCGGTGCATCGTATATCACTACCGATTGGATTGGTACTCCGAATCATCTCGATTGGCATGAGTTGCGGGAATTAGAGCAGTCCGGAGTCATGCAAATCGAAAATCATTCGATCAATCATCCGTTTTTCTCAGCAGTCAATAAAGAGGAAATAACCCGGCAAGTAGTCCTGAGTAACAAAGCGATCAACCGTCATCTCCTCGGGAAAATCGTTAAACATCATGCATATCCGAATGGAGTATATAATACCGCTGCAATCGAAGTTATGCGGGAACAGGGATTCCGCACCGCAACTTCCGTTCAGGATAGGAAAGGGATAAAATCGGATAATCTCTATCGTCTGCCGCGATATACTATCGCCGAGAATATGACATTAATCACATTTAAAACCTTAATCGACCAGAGTAATTCGCCATATCCACCGCTAGATTATAAATACGTTGGAACGGTAGGTATGGATTGGCGAATGCCGAGTTATGGAGATATCGATACCGAAGGTAAGTTATGGGTATGCGATTATGTCGCGGGAAGAGTCCGGGTTTTCCTACCTGATGGGAAAGAGGCATCGTTCTCTCCGATTACTCAAGGAATGAAACAGAACGGCGAAACGATACCGATACGCGCTCCTTCAGGCATCGCGGTTACTCCGAATGGTGAAGTATGGGTGAGTATCGCCAGCCGGTTCGGTGCAATACAGCATACCGGAATATTCCGATATAGTGCAACCGATGGCAAGATGCTGCCGGGAATAGATTTATCGTTTACTCCCGGCGATTTGGATAGCGATGCTCAAGGGTTGGTATATCTTGTCGACAAATTATCGGAACAGTGGTATATCTATGCTCCTGAAGGGAAACCGGTTCTTGGCAGTCCGTTTGGCACGAGTACCGCGTTCCATATCCAACGCGGAATCTCCGTTACTCCGGATGGTTCGAAAGTATATATTATCAGTGAATCGAAGAATAATGTTCGAGTCTGGGAAGGGAAAGCTACTCCGGAATCCGCAGCGTATAAACAAATAGAGAATCTGATTGATAATTTAAGTGCACAGAGTGGAAGTGTTGATGTTATGGATGATGGCACCGTGTTTGTGAGCTGTTTTAGCGAAGGGATGATGTTAGCGTTCGATCGCCATCATAAACTCATCGGTCGTATCAGTGGCGATGGCGCTCCATCAATCAGTGGTCCCCGTGGCGTAGCATTCACTCCCGATGGGAAAGATTTATGGATTATCAGCATGTTTGGTCAAGTGCAGCATTGGAAGAAGTAGGTTGAATTATTGTTACCAGGATACCGCTAAGAAGATATACATAGACAAACCGCGATTTTATAGATACAATATTATGTTCAAAATAAAATCGGATACTATCGAATTTTCTTTGAGAAAGGAGGTGTTGTAGAAACGATGCTAAAGAAAATATTATTTGTGATAGTTTTAGGCTTAACTTTAGGGATACTGAGTTTTTCGGTAGCGGATGATTTGGTATATTCAACCTATCTTGGTGGGATGAGCTATGATGAAGGAATCGCGATCGCGGTAGATACTGCCGGATATGCTTATGCTGCCGGTGCGACCATGTCGTATGATTTCCCAACTACTACCGGAGCATATAATAGTAATGGTTCCAGTGATGAAGTCTATGTGGTAAAATTCAATCTCGATGGAACCGGATTAGTATATGCGGCACAAATCGGCGGAACGTATAGTGAATATCCTACTGGAATAGTCTTGGATTCTGATGACAATGCATATATTACCGGGGTTACCGGGTCATCGAATTATCCGACTACTGCCGGAGCGTTTGATACCAGTTTCAATAACAGCTATGGATATTATGACGCTTTCGTAACCAAGCTTAATGCCAGCGGTACCGCATTAGTCTATTCGACTTTTGTCGGGGGAACGACGGATGACCATGGGCATAGTATCGCTCTCGATAATAGTGGTAATGCCTATATCACCGGCATGACCAAATCGACCGATTTCCCAACTACTGCTGGAGCGTATGATACTTCATATAACGGCAATTATGTCGGACATTGCAATGTTTTTGTTACCAAACTGAATTCGACCGGTTCCGCATTAATCTATTCAACCTATGTAGGTAGTTTATATCATGATGAAGGGAATGATATCGCGGTCGACCAAACCGGAAACGCTTATGTTACCGGAATCACCAGTTCGCCCCTTTTCCCGGTTACTTCCGGTGCATTCCAAACCACATATACCGATGGCACTCCGGATGGCTATGATGCTTTCGTATTCAAACTTAATTCGAGTGGCTCCGGCTTAACCTATTCGACTTATCTTGGCGGTACTGGTGGTACTGATAATGGTACCGGGATCGCCGTCGATGCTAGCGGGAACGCTTATATCACCGGATTAACTTATTCCAGAGATTTCCCAACGACTCCCGGTGCGTTAAGTACTACCTTAAATCAAGATACCTCGATAAGTTCAACCGACGATGCGTTTATAACCAAATTAAATCCAACCGGTACTGCGCTGGTTTATTCGACCTTTCTCGGCGGTAATGGACTTGATTTCGGTGATAGGATAGTGATCGATGCGTCAGGCAATGCATACGTTACCGGACAGACCCGGTCAACGAATTTTCCGGTTACTCATAGCGGGTATGACCAGAGTTATAACGGCGGGTCGGCAAGCGCTTATGCTGGCGATGTGTTTGTGACCAGATTGAATGCGACCGGTTCAGCAGTGGTTTGTTCGACTTATTTAGGCGGGAATAAAACCGATTCCGGCAGCGGAATAGCGTTGGATAATGCCGGTAATGCTTATATCACCGGATACACGCAATCGACTACTTTCCCAACCACAATAGGGACGTTTCAGCGAGCATTTAATATGTTCGGAACCACCCATGCGTTTGTCTCGAAACTGGTGATCGATAATTCACCACTCGCAGTAGAAGAAGCAATTTGGAAGTCATACAACAATTTGGATATTATCGATATCCAAAAGCGGTAGGCGATTAATCGCATAAATAAAAGGAGGGGGTCGATTCGACCCCCTCCTTTACTAATCATCTAACCTTTCTCTTTGCCCTAACCAATCGCTTATCCAGAAAATATATTATAGATTGAGTCTGGCAATAATCCTGAGTATTAATTACCTGCCCGAGCACGACGGGTGGCAATAATCGCCAATCCTTCTTTTGCCTCTCGCATACATTCGACACAGGGAGATTGAGTTAACGAATATTGATACCATACCTCAGCGTCATTCAAATTCCCTAACCGGAGATATATTCGCGCCAGGATAACCGAATAGGTATGTTCAGTCGGTACTTCTTGTACCAGCAATTCCGCATGCGGTAATGCTTCTTTATATCTTTCTAATCGAAGCAGGGTTAATACCAGATAATTTCGGCCGATAGCAGCTTTCGGATCCAGGTTAACGGCGGTTTCTAACGCTTCCAATGCCGACTCGTTTTGTTTGAGTTCATAATACGCTCTACCGATACCAAAATATGCGGCTGCACGATCCGGTTGCAATTCGGTTACCAGCCGATATGAAGTTATCGAATCATAATATTTTCCGGCATCGAAATATTTTGAACCGAGCAGCATCGAATCATGAACTAATTCCGCCCGAGTCCGTAATGACCGGCGGCTAATCTCTTTAAATTCGTTTACCCATTTGGTAATCGATTCCGGATCCGAGATATTTTTTGAAGTAGGCGGAGTATGTTGTATCGCTTCTGACATCGAAAGAAATAATGCCGGAATAACAGCCGAACCTGCAGCATTGACAAACTGTACCCGGCCCATCATTACGGCGACTATCGTTGCCCCGTTTTCTGCTACCTGGATATCGAAACTGGTTCCAATCGGATCAACAATTCCGCCTGGCGTCTTGACTCGGATAGCATTATTACCATTAAATTCGTTTACATATAATTCCCCTTTAGCCATATACACATTATGCGAAGTTGCATTAGTAACTTGAATTCGGGTATCGCGATTTACCCAAACCTCGTTTCCGGACATCGACCGTAGTTCAACCTGACTCCATTTATTGGTAGCCAATGCAGTACCCGCATTCAATCGCGTGCCCACTTTAATCGGTTGCCATTCCGTAGCTCCTTCCGGTAGATAAGACCCGCCATCACCTCGGAAAGTTTTTACAATCAGTTGGTGTGAGTATCGATAGTTGTGGTTGTATAGAATAACTGAGCCAACCATGAGGAATACGAGAATCGCTATTCCCAAAACCGGGCGCAATGAAACCTGCCAGGGGAATCGGATCCGTTCTGATACCGATACTTTATGCTGGGCTATAGGTACGCCAAGGTGCGCAATCACTTCCGGAGTTAAATCTTTCTGCAGCCGATATGGTGCCAGAACCTGTTTTAGGGTATTATCCAATTCCAATTCCTGTTCAAAAATCTTTTTACATTTAGGACATACCGCGAGATGAGTATACATCTGCTGTAATTCCGGGTCGGTCAGCTTTTCTCCCAGTAGATATAATTGGATTGATTTCCGAGTTTTTTTGCAGCCAAACATAGCCTCCATCACTTCCTTTATCATAAAAATTAATCGCTTAACCTATCTTGGTTTTTATTATTGATTTGATTAACAGCAATTTTTTTTCGTAACAATCTTTTTGCCGCATGAATCCGGGCAGCAGCATTCCGTCTCGAGATCTGTAGAATCCCGCTGATTTCATCTAAAGAGCAATTACTGACATATTTTAGGTATAGCACCGTACGGTATTTTTTAGGGATATTATCCAGATATAATTCTATGGTTTCTCTCATTTCCTGGTTTAATTGGCTCGATTGCGCTAATTCAGCAATTTTATTTTCGAAATATGCTTTTTCCTGCTCGCCTAAATCAGTTAGTGGTATCATTGTCCGTTGTTTACCTCGCCGGAAATTAGAGCATTGGTTGAGAACGATTTTTGCCAGCCAATGCCGGAATTTCTTCCGGTCGCGCAGCTGCGGTAATTTCTGCCATGCATGCAGAAGACTTTCCTGAACCACATCTTCGGCATCGCGGAAATTGCGTAAATGCGATACCGCTATCGCATATAACCATTGCTGATGCTGGGTGACCAATTCGCTAAACGCTAATTTATCTCGATTCTGACTTCGTTTAATCAGATCGAGTTCATCATCGGATATAAATCCCCGGTCGTTTTTCTGGTGGAAGTTAGCTTCCATCTATTCGTTCCCCTCTATATATATTAGACACCTAAAAAAGGAGAAAAATTAATAAAAATGTTAATTATTTACTAATATTTATATATTATATTGAAAATAAAGAGGTTATATAATATGAAACATGCTTATTTTAGGTGCTATATTTTAATTAAGTCAAAGGTAAAGGGTATTATTGACATTTATATTCATTTATATCAGGATAATATTGAATAGTATTTTATCAGTTTATTAGTCTCGTATTCCCATTGCGGATTTGCAGGTATTGATATGAATACGAACTGTATCCTTGGTATTGACCGCATATCCTCCGGCAAGAACGATGACTAACGGGATCTTTTTATGTCGACAATAAGTGGTGACCAAATCATCCCGATGCCGGAGTCCATCCATGGTTATTTTCAGCTTTCCGAGCTGGTCATGTTCATAAGGATCAGCGCCGGCAACATAAACAATAAGGTCTGGTTTAAATGCATCGACCTGTTTCGGAATAACCGTTTTCATCGCGGCGAGATATTCTGCATCTTTGGCGTAATCTTCAAGACCGATATCCAGGTTGCTGTTTTGTTTCGCCGGATAATTATTCTCCTGATGGATAGAAAAAGTAAATACTGAATCGTCATCTTTAAAGATATGAGCGGTACCATTCCCTTGATGCAGATCGCAGTCGATTACTAACGCCGTTTTGATTTTCTGCTCAGTCTGCATGACGCGGATAGCTACTGCAATATCGTTGATATAACAGAATCCTTCCGCATGGTCGGCGAATGTATGATGGAATCCGCCACCAAGATTAACAGCGATACTGTTATTTTCTATTGCTTTTTGGGCGGTAAGAATTGTACCGCCGGCAGCGAGAAAATAGGCATCGACAATCTGTTTGGTTAACGGCATTTCGGAATACATGGTGCGATAAGTCCATCGCAGATTCAATAAATCATTGAGATAGGTCTCGGTATGGACTAAGCATAATTGGTCGAATGTTGCCGGTTCCGGTTCGAGAACCTCGTTTGGTTTAACTAATTCTTCTTGAATGAGAGATTCATATATCAGCTGGAATTTCTCCATCGGAAATACATGCTGACCGATATCGCAATAATAGTTCTTTGAATAGATAAACGAGACCATATATTAAGTTCCAAGATACAAGATGCGAGTGGTGAAGATTAGATTTTGTATTGTTTCCTCAGTTCTCTATTCTCTTTACTCAGTACTGAGCATCTTGATATTTTCATTATTATAACCTATAATCTATTAGGATAATGCCAAATTCCAAAATCCCAATGCCAAATAAGTGTCAAATACTTTAATGGCAAAACCATTATTTCGTAGGATTTGATATTTGAAATTGGACATTAGAGCTTGATTTGGCATTTGATCCGCCTTAGGCGGATTGACATTTGAACTTCCCCAAATCTTTTGGGGGCTATGGGCGATTAGCTCAGTTGGTAGAGCACTGCTTTCACATAGCAGGGGTCATCGGTTCGAGCCCGGTATCGCCCACCAGACCACCTTCGGTGGAAATCCGAAATCCGAATACCAAAATCCGAAACAAAATCCTAAATCCCAAGTTCCAAATTCTCGTAATCATCAAAATTCCTTCCGTTATTCTTATTTGAGATTTCTATAGATTTATCTTGAATAAACCTGAGGATTACCTTAAAATTATCAGCTGATTCGTGTATTAATTATTGGAATTATTATCTGGAGGTATTATTATGGCAGTACCCAAGAAATATGTTTTAGGGATTGATGTTGGTACCGGTAGTGTCCGAACCGGGTTATTCGATTTAGCCGGTAAAAAACTCGCAGTAGATGTGGTCCCGATAAAGTTATGGAAGCCAAAACCGGATTATGTCGAACAGAGTTCTGAAAATATCTGGCAATCGGTATGTGCTACGGTTAAAGCAGTGATGAAATCCTCCGGAGTTAAACCGGAACAGATTATCGGGCTCGGGTTCGATGCCACCTGCTCTCTCGTAGTCTTAGATAAATCCGCTAAACCGATTTCAGTCTCACCGACCCGGAATCCGGACCAGAATATTATTGTGTGGATGGACCATCGGGCGATCGATCAGGCGCAACGGATTAATGCTACCAAACATAAAGTGTTGCGGTATGTCGGCGGCATCATCTCGCCGGAAATGGAATCCCCGAAATTGCTCTGGTTGAAAGAGAATATGCCTGCGGTATTTAAACATGCGGGTTATTTTTTCGACCTACCGGATTATTTGGTTTTCCGGGCGACGGGAGATACTTCTCGTTCCCTTTGTAGCACCGTATGCAAATGGACCTATCAGGGGCATCTTGAATCGGAACCCGGTAGCGATAGTATCGGTCGCTGGGATGGCAGTTATTGGACCAAAATCGGTATCCCTGAATTCGCTAAGGAGCGGTTCGAACGCATCGGCCGCCGGGTACGACCTATGGGTGAACCAATCGGGCAGGGATTGACCGCAGCCAGTGCGAAAGAGTTAGGCTTGAAACCGGGTACTGCGGTTGGGGTCAGTATTATCGATGCTCATGCCGGTGGATTAGGATTGCTGGGAATTCAGGTGAAAAAGGAAACCATAACCCCATCGTTAATCGAAACCCGGGTGGCATTGATTGGGGGGACTTCCACCTGTCATATGGCAGCCAGCCGGAAACCGTATTTTATCAATGGGATTTGGGGCCCGTATTATTCCGCGATGATACCCGGGATGTGGTTGACTGAAGGTGGTCAATCCGCAACCGGGGCGTTAATCGACCATGTAATTTATTCCCATGCCCGGAGTAAAGAATTGGAATCCGCCTTAGGCGGACAGCAGAAATCGATTTATGAAGTGTTAGAAAAGATATTGGATGAGATGGCGAAAAAACAAGGGTTGGTTTCTTCAGCTTTCTTAACCCAAGACCGGCATGTATTACCCTATTTCCATGGGAACCGGTCTCCGCGAGCGAATCCGACCTTGCGCGGGATGATGACCGGATTAACCTTAAATAATTCGGTTGAAGAATTAGCCGTGCAATATCTCAGCACATTACAGGCAATAGCATACGGTACCCGGCATATTATCGAGACCATGAATCAGAATGGATATCGGATAAAGCATATTTTTGCGACTGGCGGAGGTACAAAAAGTAAACTCTATTTAAGGGAACATGCCGATGCTACCGGCTGCCCGATTATCATGGGACAGGAACCGGAAGCGGTCATTTTAGGGTCGGCAATACTCGGCGCAGTAGCCAGCGGCGTTTTCCCGAATATTCTATCAGCAATGCAGCAGATGAGCCGAAAAGGTAAAGTTATCGAACCGAATAAAGGGAAGATTGCGGAGTATCATAATAAGAAATATAAAGCATTTTTAAATCTCTATGAAAGTTTCATGGAATTGCGCAAGATAATGCAATAAATATAGGTACAAGTTTCACTGGGCAGTGAGTATTCTAGAATAGGTATAAGGTATATAATATCGTTATTATTTGAGTAGCAAATATCTTATTCTATGAGGGTAAGAATATGATCGCGAAAATTAGCTTAGTGATTCTAGGTATAGTTTTCTTTTCGGTTATTTCTATTGCTGGCCAGTTCGTATATTCGACTTTCCTTGGTGGAACAAGTATTGACAAGGGTTATAGTATTGCGGTGGATACTGCTGGGAATACCTATATCGCCGGATTTACTGGTTCAACCGATTTTCCAACTACGTTTGGCACGTTTGATACCAATTTTCATTGTGTGTTTGTGAGTAAACTGAATCCGAGCGGTACCGAACTAATCTATTCTACCTATCTTGGCGGGAATTATTATGACGAAGGCGATGGCATTGCGGTAGATGCTGCCGGTAACGCATATATCACTGGATATACCGTGTCAACGGGTTCGCCTGATTTCCCGACGACTCCCGGTGCCTTTGATACCACCTTTAATGGTTTATATGATGCATTTGTAACCAAACTGAATTCGACCGGTACCGAGCTGGTATATTCCACTTACCTCGGCGGCAGTGACGAAGACAAGGGTAATAGTATTGCTATAGATGTTTCTGGTAATGCTTATGTTACCGGTGGGACTTATTCAACCGATTTTCCGATGACTCCCGGTGCCTTTGATACCACTTTCAATGGATTCTATAAAGCGTTTGTGAGTAAACTGAATCCGAGCGGAACCAACTTGGTATATTCAACCTACCTTGGCGGGAGTATTGATGACGAAGGTCGGGGTATTGCCGTAGATAATAATGGCAATGCCTATCTCACCGGGTATACTGTTTCGACCGATTTCCCTACGACTCCCGATGCATTTGATACCACTCGTAATGGCGTCGATGATGTGTTTGTGAGTAAACTGAATCCAAGCGGTACCGGACTCGTATATTCCACCTACCTCGGCGGAACCGATGATGACTACGGTTGGGGTATTGCACTAGATGCTTCTGGGAACGCCTATATCACTGGATTTACTTGTTCGGTCGATTTTCCGACGACACCCGATTCCTGGGATACGAGTTTTAATGGCGGCTCTTATTGGGGTGGAGATGTGTTTGTGAGTAAACTGAATCCAAGTGGTACCGCATTGGTATATTCGACCTACCTCGGTGGAATCGGTGATGATTATGGATGTAGTATTGCGGTAGATACTTCTGATAACGCCTATATCACCGGATTTACTGATTCAGCCGATTTTCCGACCACCACCGAGGCGTGGGATACCAGTTATTATGGGGCCAATGACGTGTTCGTGAGTAAACTGAATTCGACCGGTACTGGACTAGTCTATTCTACCTATCTCGGAGGGGAAGATGAAGATAATGGCGAGAGTATTGCCGTAGATGCTTCCGGAAACGCTTATATCACCGGATTAACTCATTCGTATAATTTTCCCGTCACTTTCGGTGTCTTAGATACCTTTTTTCATGGTCGGTATACGATAGATGCATTTGTAAGCAAGTTATCTTTCGGGCTTTCAACCGCTACTTCTCCTTATCTGAATAGTTACGGTGAATTTACGGTTAGTAATGATACCATGTATTGGTATTTTGATAAGTATAGCGACGGAATTGGCGCTGGAACTTTGTCGTGGAAAACAGGATATAATGGCCAAGCCGGGATAGTAAAAATGATGCAGTATCCGGGTGAAAAAGGGAAATTGACTCAAGTGTTTTCGATTCCTGCTACTGGTTGGTATACTGCGATAGCGAAAGTAGCGACTGATATTGCTGAAGTTTCCAAACAGCAGAAGGTTTATCTATATTTGCTTGCATTGGATGGTAATACCACCATTAACGCCTGCGCTAATCAGGTAATTCAACCTGGAGCAGACGGATTTCATGGTGCTGGGGTGTGGAAAGGGATGGAAATCTCATTTTATGCGCAAGAAGCGATGTTAGGTATTCAATTGGTTAGTATCAATCCAACGAATAGTATGACTACTGGAAGTCTCTCTATAGATGATATTTGGGTCTATAAATCCAGTCCTCCGGGAACAAATCCGGTTACTTTAACCAATCCGGGCTTTAACTCGGGAACAACAGGATGGTTGATCCAACCTTATGCTGATGCTACGACTACCGGAGATTGGATCGGTTGGAATGGATTATTAGTTGGTACACAAGGCCCTGGAGAAAAAATGAAAGCGAGCCAGCTATGTAGTTGTCCGTCTCCTGGTAAGAAAGTATCGGGTTCAGTATGGGTATATAGCGGCGCGACAACGATGGCTGAAACCCAAAAAGTATATTTATATTTGTATAGTTATGATAGTGGTTATAATAATATTATCGAAAGTGGAAATGCAATTTTACAGACTGGAAAGTGGACTTCGAACCAATGGCGGAAACTTCAGTTCGAATATACTCCATTTACACCATATAACGCATTACAATTAGTTTCAATAAATCCTAATGGGAATCCCTATCAAGCGATTTATTTTGATGATGTTCAACTGACGCAATAAGAATCAGAGTAAATATGGGGCTAGAATTGTAGGGATTCAATTTCAAGTATATTCAGAAATCGGTATTTACCGAGCTTTGGGTTGCCGAGGGTTTAGGCGCGGCGATACTTGACGGAGTAGTGAGTGGCGTATTCCCGAATATTTTAGCGGGAATGCAGCAGATGAGTCGGAAAGGCGAAATTATCGAACCGAATAAGGGAAAGATTGCGGAGTATCACCATAAGAAATATAAAGCGTTCTTGTATCTCTATGAGAGTTTCATGGAATTGCGCAAGATAATGAAGTAAAACTAAAAGCAAACCGCAGAGAGCGCTAAGTAGGCGCAAAGAGCGCAGAATACTCTTTTGCCACTGCTGAACTATATTTTATCTATTTGCCTTTTTATAATTGGTGAAACTTTAATTATACAACGATATGTACCGGCATCTGTAATATTTATATAATTATCCGACGCTAATCTTTCAAAAACATGATTAACTAATAATAAAGGTAGTTTTAATTCATTACTAATATCAATACTATACTTTTTATTATAATTTATTATTTGATCTATTATGGTTTTAATAATTAAATTATATTGAGAGACATATATATGAGCATATTTTTCGAAGCCAAAATAAGTAATACGAAATGCAGTAATTCTACCATTTTCTTGGGTTTGCCGTGCTTCTATATATTGTGCGTTACTAAGTACATCTAGGCTATCATAAAATACCATCTCAGGAATATTATAAATACTAATGCATTTAAAAAAGTCGTTTGCGATAATACCAATTTCGTCTGTTTCAATGGCTTTGTCGTAAAATAGTTTTAAAATTAGACTATCCGTTTCTGTAAGGTTATCAATAGACTCAATTGATATTTGGGTATAAGCTGGGGGATTACCTAGTGGCGGTGCAGTATATCTTTCATAAATCGCGTTGATTATTTCTTCTAATTGGTTATCATAGCTGTTTTTATCTTTTATTGATATTCGATAAGTACAAATTAAACTAACCGGAATTTTACAATCCTCTATAACTATGGGGATTAACTTGATGTCTTCAGTTATTTTTTTTATCACTGCTGTATCTTGTTCAGCTTTTACCCAACGTTTTTGAATACTTATTTGTGAAAGAATGACAATTATAGCTTGTGCTTTACTGATTCCCTCATTAAATATTTTGTCCACTAAATTATCGCCGGGTAAAATTTCCCATTTATCTATCCAAGCATCTATCCCTTTTGTTCTTAATTTAGTAGCAAGGTCTATGGCAAAGTCTTTATCCTCGCTGGCATGGCAAATAAAAACTTTAGGATGGATTTGTTTGGTGCTTTTATGGTCTTTAAAGTTTGCTATTATCATTGCTTAATTATATACTGACTATTACTATAACCCTTAAATCGTATTTAGTTTTTAATACTTGTGATTCTATTGATATTTTGTCCTAATGCTAAGAAATTATATTGAGTTTAGAACCGAGTCCTAAAGGTAATAATAAGGTGTATTTAAATATTATTTAAATGTATTAAAGAAAAAATAATTATCTTTATAATGCATTGGCTTTTCAATGGGTATTGTTTCCCATTTTCCATCGATTAAACGTAGGATAGTATCACGATTAAAACTAATCTCGGTCAGCTTAGGAATAAATTTCATTTGCGAAGAAGATAAGTTAGAGAATTGAAATGTTTTAGCATTAGTTTCAGGGGAAACAGAGATTACTATATTACGAATACTGTTGGGTGTCATTATCGTTGGAGATTCAATAGGAGACATCCAACGGAATTGAGTGTCAACGCTTTCACATACAATATCCATTTTAAAGCCATAAATAATATTCTTACCTATATTTCTAAAAGTTAAACTTAATAATATATTATTATTAATATTTACATCATTACTGATTATATGTGCATCTTCTAAGTCTAGATTATTAGCCATATAATCAGCGCTCTGTTTCGTTTGATTAATGTCCAATTGACTAGGTAATGGCATGGTAGAATTTTTTATCTGAGTATTGTATTTGGATTTTGTAGGAGTCAAATTATTATTTTCGGAGGGTTCCGAAATATCTTTAATAAATTGCTTTTCATTAATGGCGGATTGTTCTTTAGATGAAGGATAGTCAAGTTCTGGGCTATTATTTGTATTTGTATTGCTAATATTTTTAAACAGGATAAATGGTTCAGTATTTGCCACATTTATTCTTTCCGTTGTTCTTATAATGTTGTGGTTCATTGCCAGTGCCATTAATTGTTGCTGATGACCATATTCTTTTAGAATCTTTCCTTGAATATTGGGCTCATAATATTCATAATCACTATGTTTAATGAATTGAAAAATAAGATGAACCATATA
>JBHGBB010000064.1:0-17195 GCA_041946755.1 bacterium
GGAAGGTGTCCGCAAGGGTTTCGCGGAAGCCGGGGCCAGCGACCCGACGAAATACCTCTAACATCTTCCCGGGGCCTTGAACGCGGTTTTTCAGCCGTTTATATTCCGCTAGATGCCGGGTAAGTTGTTCCGCTTTCTGTTTATCATCAGACTCTTTTATTTTTTGGGCTAATGCCGCTTTCGTCGTCTCGATTTTATCTTTCAGCACCGGAGACTGGGTTTTCTCAAATCCGGTTTGATAGAGTGCAATTGCTTTTTCCAATTCCCCTTTTTGAACTAACGTATCGCCTTCTTTGAGATAATAATCTTCAGTCGCCACCTGTTCTATCCGGTCGATTTGGGTCGCCTTAATTTTCATCGTTCCGAGTTTGGTTTCGACCTGTACTCCGGTATCATCTTTAGCAATAATCCGGCCGATAATCTTCTGCCCGCTTTTTAAATATACCGTGTCGGCGATACCAATTGAATATAATCCTAACGATACGATAACCACAACCCACCATATTTTTTTCATAGAACTAATTCACCTTATTTATTTTTAGTCAGACTAATAATATTTCTTATTTCCCCGAGCATTTCTGCCGGTTCAAATGGTTTTCGAATGAATCCGACCGCGCCGGCGTTCCGGGCTGTCCGTTCATCTTCTTCCAGTCCGCGAGCGGTTAGAACGACAATCGGAATTTTACAGTATTGTTTATGCTTTCGTAACTGCTGGATTAAAGCGAATCCATCCATTTTCGGCATCACAATATCGGTTATAATCAAAGCTATTTCTTTTGGGTCGCTTTTATTGAGCTGGGTTAACGCATCCAGTCCATCAACTGCACTGATCGTTTCATATCCATCCAGTTTGAGAGTAAATATTACCAAATCGCGGATGGTCGCATTATCATCGACAACAAGGATTTTATTTGCCATACCAATTACTCCAAATTCGAATATCGAATGTCGAATCTCGAAACGAATCCTAAACCTACCATCTAAATAAAAACTTTATTCGGAAAATAGGATTTATACAATATGATTGAGAAAATAAACGTATTTTTACTTTTTTATCTTTTTCGGGTCGATATCAAAATATTCGCCAAGTTTCTTAACTACATTCTCGATTTGTAGCTGGACTTTTTCAGCGACCGCTTTCCGGGCCTTATCATCTTTGGCTTTGGTGAACAATCCCATCATCCCTTCAACAAAGAATAAGGGCTGGAATACCTCTTCAATCGTTTCCCGATATTTCCCGGTCGGCATCCCGCTTAATACTCCGGTTAACCCTAAGAACCGGGTAGCGACTTCCAAACCATTCTCGGTAATCAACAGTTTCCGCAATTCGCTATCATGTTCACTACCCCGCATTTTAAGCACCGAGATAACTCGATGCATTTTACTTTCGATTTCTACGAATCCGAGATAGATAATCGTATCCGCTACCATCGCATTCCCAATATCGGCGATATTTACCGCGCCGGCTACTTGCTGCATCTGGCTTAATAATAATGAAGTTACTTTCGCATCTTCCAATTGCCGGACTAGAAGATAAATATAATCGCGTAACATCGCCGGATCGGGTACTGCAATCGCGAAATCGGATAGGCTATCAACTACTACCCGTTTAATTTTCTTATCAGCAATAACCTGTTTCAGATATAAGAATAATTCTTCGATACAGAGGTTGATCGGAATAACATGATGAATCGATAACAATTTCGCTACATTCTTATTACTTAAATCGATTCCTACTGCCGGTAGATATGCCATGATTTTATCCGGCGTTTCTTCAAGCGTCACATAGAGGGTCGGTTCACCGGCGCTAATTCCGGCCGCGATAAAATGTGCTGCCAGGAACGTTTTTCCGGAACCGGCAGGACCGGCTGCTAAGGTAGTACTGTTTGCCAATAGTCCGCCATGCAGCATGGTATCCAATCCGGGAACTCCGACCTGGATTCGAGCCGCTGATTTTAGTTGTTCTATCGGTTTAATAATCGGTTTCACTTTCTGTCTTGGGAAAATCCTAATGCCATCATTAAAGAACCGGAATGGATGGCGGCCAGGGAGATGTTCCTGTCCCCGGGTTTTACGGACTTCGATACTGCGCAAGTTATCCCCAATTCCTGCTGGAGGAGTGTTGTGAAGCCGCAGCGATGCATCGACTACATATTCTTCAAAATAGATTTTATTCGATTCCGCTTCTTCCAACTCTTTGGTGAGAATAACCGTCAAACCCCGCTGTTTAAGTTGGTTCTGGAATCGGAATAAGAGTTCCCGCTGTTCAACCACATTATCGCTTACCCGAACGAAATGGGAAACGCTATCTAAGAGGATTCGTTTCGCACCGAGTTGATATATCGCATCATGGACTTCACTAGCGGTCGGTCCCGGTAACCGGTCGATACTCTGCTGCATTTCGCTGGGTGAAGTATGGATCACTTTAATCTTCTTATCTTCTTCCAACTGCCGAAGGTCCCAGCCGAACTTCTCGGCATCGCGGTATATTTGTTCCGGGAACTCTTCGAAAGTGACGATTACTCCCGGTTCATCAAACTGGCTAGCGCCATTAATCAGTATCTGCATCCCTAAATTAGTTTTCCCTGAACCTGGTGGTCCTTCAATTAATATACTACTTCCAGCGACAAATCCGCCGCATAACACTTCATCCAATCCTGGTACTCCGGTTTTCATAAAGGTTGTCATAAGTAGATACTCCGTTAGTTAAGAGATTGAAATAAGAGAGGTAAAGAAACCTGAATGATTTCTCGTTCTCTATACTCATTGCTCGAATATAATACAGTTAAAAGATAATACTGGTTTTATCTCCGGTCGCATATCCACCTTTAGCCATTCGGCGGAATGTCGCCGGTTCATCGGAATTCGCTTCTCCCTCTTCGAAAGAGATTTTCTTGGCGATATAGAGTTCGACGATCGCTTGCGTAAATGTCTGCATCCCGGCTTCTTTATTCTGCATCGCTTGATAGAGCTCTTTTAATTTCCCTTCTTTAAACAGTTTCTGGACGATCGGAGTATTCGTTAAAACTTCTACTGCGGCAATTCGCCCGCTGCCATCAACTAATGGGACTAATCGTTGCGCGATAACCGCATTTAAATTTAAGGCTAGCATCAATCGTAATCGTTCATGCTGTTCCGGGGGAAAGAAACTCATAATCCGATCGATGGTCTGGGTAGCATCGGGAGTATGTAAGGTGCTGAAAATCAGATGCCCGGTTTCTGCCGCATGGATTGCCGCATAAATGGTTTCTTTATCCCGCATTTCACCGATCAGAATAACATCCGGGTCTTCCCGCAACGAATATTTTAATGCTTCAAAAAAAGACGGGCTATCTTTCCCGATTTCTACCTGACTGATCATACTTTTTTTACTGGTATATAAAAATTCAATCGGGTCTTCGATAGTAATAATCCTCCGGGCATAATTGGCGTTGATATATTCAATCATCGCGGCTAAGGTGGTCGATTTTCCAGACCCGGTCGGGCCGGTCATCAGAATCAATCCGCGCCGTTTTTGTGCTAGGTCTTTAATTACCGGAGGTAGATTGAGTTGCTCGAAATTAAGAATATCGCTGCGCAGGCAGCGGATTGCAATAACGGTTGACTGCTTTTGATGGAAAGTATTAATTCGGTATCGGTATAACGGCGGAATCGCATAGGCGAAATCGACCGCACTTTCTTCTTTAAATTTCTCTACCAATCTCGGTGGCGCGATCGATTCAAATATCTGTTGAACATCAGTTGCGGTTAACGGTGGAGCATTAATCGGTTCCAGCCGTCCATCGATTCGATAGGTTGGCGGAGACCCTTCCTGCAGATGCAAATCGGAAGCTTTTTTCTCGCCCATCTCAACTAATAGTTCATTGATATCGGGTAGCATAATTGAAATAAAGTACCAAAGAGCAAGTACCAAATACCAAAGTCAGCACTTGATTCGTTGGTGCATAGTAATTAGATATTGTTTAACTATTATAATATAATCCTAATTGGTAACTAAAGATTTATTTTTCAATCAGCTGTCATGCACATCTCATCTATGATTTCTTGAACCGGACTTTCCATAATGAATAAATCCACCGTACAATGAGTGTCGGTGAAACTTTCGATTCTCCTTGTTCCCGGTTGATAAACGTTATCGGGATTTCGGTGATTCGGAAATTCTTCTTATAGCAATAATATAGAATCTCTTCTACTATCGATGGGCCGGGAGAAATCATCGTTTCCCAAGGTAACGCTTGGATAACTTCTTTGCGGAATGCCCGGAATCCGCTGGTACAGTCGGCATATTTCAACCCCAGAATCAATCGGGCGACCCGGTTGGCTACCCAGCTATTCAGTTTCCGATACCAACCCCAGCCAACTACATCCCCTCCGGCAATATAGCGGGAGCCGATTACCACATCTGCTTCTTTAATGGCATCCATAAAATCCGGGATGAATATCGGCTGATGCGATAAATCCGCATCCATTTCGAGGATAACATCGGTATCCAGATTCGCTGCATATTGGAATCCGGCGATTCCGGCATACCCGCGACCACGAGATTCGGTGCGATGGAGTACCAATACCTGGTCAGGAAATTCCGTTGCCAATTCATCTGCTATCTGGCCGGTACCGTCAGGGGAATTATCATCAACTACCAGCGCCTGCAATTCCAGGTTTAGTTGCAGAATCTGCTCGATTAACGGCCGCAGATTATCTTTTTCGTTATAGGTTGGAATGATTACTACAGCTTTCATGACACAATCTTAATTTAGCCCGAGTACTTGCTTGATTGCCGATTCAATCTGCGATAAATCTACTTCGGTATTTTTACATGGTCCTTCCGGCCGTAAGTTTGGGAATCCTAATACCGGAATATATGGCGCGACATCTTTTATTCCGGAGATCAAGTCGCGTTCACAGGCGATAGCGATAATGGTTTTCGGTCGTTTCTTTCGAATCATTTCCCGGGCGACATCGCCGCCGCCGGCAGTGAACATATCCACTTGATATTTCTCTTTCAATGCCCGCAACTGCTGGAATACTTCCCGATTCAAACACCGCGGGAGAAGTATCAAGAGTTGCGTATTATTTACCGGTTTCCGAATCGCACTGGTTACCAGATTATGGACTTTTAGGAACGAGTTACCAATCCGATCGCGGGATATTCCCAGCCATTGTCCGAGCCGGGCCGACCAGGGAAGAAGCGCAACTAAATAGCTCGGTTTTCGGATAAGTTTTAAAAAGAATAAAGATTTAGTGGTTATCGCAATCAGCAAGATAATCAGCCAGAGGATGGTTATACCAACCAGAATATAGATAAATATGGTACCGAGCATAACCACTACCGGTCCGAATTGAGTCAATCGCGGTTGAATCAGCCAGTGGAAAATGATTAAAAGTAAACTAAGTAGGATGAGGCTTAAAATGGAGAAGGATAGGAATAATCCTTTTCCCGCATCAAGTTTATCCGGCGGGGTTTTCCCATCCCAATCCAACCATTCATCACCAAGTTGGCGGTCGGCGATTTCCGGCGGTTGCGGCAGTTTTGTTTCTGGTTTCATAGAAAAAAATGATTACTACGATTACCTAAGAACGATTATAACGATATTTCCATGGTTCGGAGTAACCATTTATTATAACAGGAAAGTATAATCAATTCTGCTGCCGATTGCAATATGGATATATAGAAATAAGTATTACCAAGCATATTATAATGCTCTGTCTGACTAACTGGTCTAATAAAATAGAGACAGTTGAGGTATTAAAATCAAGGTATATTAATTAGGTAAAAAATAGGTACTTGGTTTCGACCATATACCAAGTTGACCTATAATCTTTTTCCATTTGGCAAAAGATTATTCTCGATAGAGTCGAGTCTCTGACCGGTCAGGGGAAGATTAATCTACCCTGATTTCTTCCAGAAGAACTATGCCCTTCGTTTAGCCCATTTCATCCGAACCGTCAACCCCTTTTTATCTATTGTAATCATTGAAGTTAGTTCGTTTCTAGTACTATCTATTTCTCTTTATTCCGATTATCATCACAATTCGTTTCATTTAATGTTTTGCCACAGGCATCTACCGGAGTTGCACCGAACGAGATCGATCTCGTTCGGTGCAACTCCGGAGGAAAATGATTATTTACCGGATTATTGTTCTGAATTTTATAAGGTAGAGTATAATAGAAGAGACTTGACATTAGATGGTTCACCCGATATAATTTTTCATTAAAAAGGAGATTTCGACCAATGTATCGATATTATGTTAGAATTCTAATCCTAATTTTAGCGGTAGTTATTATACCGCATGGTTTTGGGGAGGTAGTAGGTATGCCAAAACAGGTGAAATCAATCGGTAGAGTAGGGAAGGTCTATCCGGGAATCGATGTTCTGATGCAGCGCAACTGCGATATTCTTGCCGGGAAACGAATCGGATTGATTACCAACCATACCGGTATATCTCGAGATGGATATACCGATATCGAACTTCTCTTTAATCAAAAGAACTGTAAATTAGTCGCATTATTTAGCCCAGAACATGGTCTTACCGGTACCGCCGATGATAAAGTCGCTTCCGGTATCGATTCAACTACCGGATTACCGATATATAGCTTATATGGTAAAACCCAAAAACCTACTCCGGAAATGCTGCAAAATCTGGATGTATTGATGTTCGATATGCAGGATATCGGCAGCCGGTTCTATACCTATATCGGTACCATGGCGCTGGCGATGAGAGCGGCGAAAGAGAATGGCAAGAAATTTGTGGTTCTTGATCGGCCGAATCCGATTGGGGGGAAGAAAGTAGAAGGTGCAATTCCACCGGTAAAACTTTGTGGTAAGAATACCTGCATTTATCCGATTGCAACCCGGCATGGGATGACAGTCGGTGAATTGGCCTTGATGTTTAACGATTATTATAAAATCGGCTGCGATCTAACAGTTGTCCCAATGAGAAATTGGTCGCGCAGCATGTATTTCGACCAAACCGGTTTATTATGGATTAATCCCAGTCCGAATATGAAAACCTTAGATGGCGCAATCCTGTATCCCGGTCCCGGGATGCTCGAAACTACCGTTTTATCTCCCGGTCGCGGGACCGACCATCCGTTTGAAATGTATGGCGCGCCGTTTATCGATGGCAGAAAACTCGCTGAGAATCTCGCTAACCGAAAGACTCCGGGAGTGCGGTTTGTCCCTTATCAATTTGTCCCTTCCGCGAAATATCATCAGTTTAAAGACCAGACCTGTTATGGAGTCTATGCGATTATCTCTGACCGGAATAAGATAAATTCAATTACCGTTGGGTTGCATCTCGCCCAGGCATTATATGAGAACGATTCGACGAAATATAAAGCATTGGATGGATTTAAAATAATGACCGGTGACCCGGATTGCTGGGAGATGCTAACGGTAAAAAAGATGACACCGGAAAAAATCGTTAAAAAGTGGAAGAAAGACCTCGATACGTTCAAAAGAGCACGCAGGAAGTATCTGTTGTATTAAACCCAGAGTGCAGTTGACGGGTTGCTAGTAATAGGATACATTTGACTGCATACTGCTATATGCCAACTGCCGACGGGTTTTTCAGGTTACTTCAACAATCTTCTCGAACCGGTCATGAGATACACCGCAGATCGGGCATACATCCGGCGGGGTATCTCGAGAACAGAGGTATCCGCAAACATTACATCGCCAGACGGTATGCGGAATAACAAGTTCGCTCATATCGATTCTCCTTGGAGTAGGTTTCGGTTTTAATTTTCGTTCCGGGATAGAAGTTATTTCCAATTTCTTTTTATATACTTCTAAAGATATATAGAGCCCGCAAAAACAAGACCCATATTCGGCAATATCATCATCACGATAATAACAGGGGCAGATGAGGTCGATATCCTTCAGCCGGTCATTTTTAGCTAATCGGCAAGGGCAGCATTCATACCCATACCGTTTCCGGTTCACCAGCAACCCGCGAATCAGGTTATTGGTAAACTCATCGTCCGGATTCAGATAATAATGGCCCCGCCGGCAAATCGTTTCGATTTCAGTCCGATATTGGAGAACTTCCTGGTCGGTAACTTCAATTTTCGGTTTCATAACCTATTTCTCATTGAGACAAGCTTCAAACTCATCGACTTTATATCCGACAATAACCTTATCGCCGATACATACGGTGGGAAACGAAATTTCCGGATTTACCGCGGCGATCTCTTCGTTAACCGCATCGTATTCGTCTCCGTCTAGTTGATCCACAAAGATATATTCAAACGGGATCCCCTTATTTTTGAAATACTTAATCGTCTTCTGGCACCAAATACAGGTGCTTAATGCATATATCTTAATTTTCTTTTTCATCTACGCCCTCCATTGCTTTAATCTATGTAATCTGTGTTTCTTATTTCCCGAAGAAATATTTATTCAAGTCGCCGGAATTGGAATATCCCCGCTGTTCCCAATACCCATGATAATTCTGGTTATCAGAAATTTCGATTTTAGTAATCCATTTAATCCATTTATACCCCCATTTATTTTCCGCTACTAAGGTGAAGGGGTAGCCGCGTTCTACCGGCAACGGGATAGTATTCATCTTATTTGCCATTAAGATATTATTATCAAGGATATAACTTAACGGAAACGAAGTCGAATATCCATCTTCACTATAGAAAATAATGGTGGTTCCTTTCGGCAACGGCTGACTTACTTGCAAAATATCTTTAACCAGGAATCCTTCCCATAAGATTTTAACACTCCACCCTTCAACGCAGTTTAAGGTCGCTAATTTCTGGTATGGTTTGAATTTCCCGGTTACCTCGGCATAGGTATATACTTTGGGGGTTTTAACTAAACCGGTGATGGTGAGCCGATATTTCGACATATCGATATACTGCGGTCCTTTAATCGAGTTCTCTCTAAAATCGCGGTTGGAAGATAATTTCTCACCTTGGTATTCTTTAATCTCTTGCGGAACCGGTTGGGCAACTGGTTTGATTTCAGCACCAAGGCTGAAGTTAACCGTTGCGAAGAAAATGAGAATCAGAAAAATTATTAAAGATGTTAAACGGTATATTTTATTACTGTCAGTGTTCATCTGTGTTCATCCGTGGCAAAGTTACTCGGGTTTGTCTATCTAATTATGTAACAATTTCAGAAAATCATCAAGATAAATAATATGATTAGAATATAGGCTATTATAACATCAGTATAATCAGGTATTTAGGTAATTAATGTAATTTTTATTAATATTTTGATATTTTGTTGTGTCTATTATTATGAGAGGTTAAGTATAATAATTTCTAAAATTTAAAGTTATCAGGAGGAGCATTATGCATCATCGAGCTATAGTTTGTTTGTTTTATGGTTTCTTCGTTCTTACGTTTTTGAGTTTTTTAGTTAGTTTTTCTTCTGCTGGTCAATTAGTTTATTCGACCTATTTGGGTAGTGGAGGTAGAGAATATGGTGGTGATATTGCCGTTGATAGTTTAGGGAATGTATATATTACAGGATATACCATATCCTCCACCGATTTTCCGACCACATCCGGTGCATTCGATACCACATTTAATGGAGGATTATATGATATTTTTATAAGTAAACTCAATGCAAGCGGAACCGCATTGGTCTATTCGAGCTACTTAGGTGGTACAGGTGATGATGAAGGTCGAGGTATTGCCATAGATAGCTCTGGGAACGCTTATATTTGCGGATATACCAATTCTACTAATTTTCCGACAACATTTGGTGCGTTCGATACAACATTTAATGGGGGATTGTATGATGGTTTTGTAAGTAAATTGAATTCTAATGGTACTGCATTAGTTTATTCGACTTACTTGGGCGGTGATGAAGAAGATCGGATTTATGCCATCGCTGTTGATAGTTTGGAGAACGTTTATATTACCGGAAACACCGGTTCACCTAATTTTCCGACCACCTCTGGAGCGTATAAAACTACATTTTATGGTATTAGGGGAACGGCAAATGTTTTTATGAGTAAACTCAATGCGAACGGAAACTCATTAATATATTCGACTTATGTAGGTGGTGGATTCGGTTATGATCTTGCGATAGATACTTTGGGAAATACCTATATAACCGGTTGTACTGATTCTTCTGTCTTTTATCCAACAACCCCAAATGCATTTGATACTACTGCACATAATTACTCGGATGGTTTTGTGACTAAACTGAATGATAATGGAACCGCATTGGTATATTCGACCTATTTGGGTGGTATAAGTGATGACTATAGTAATGGTATCGCTGTTGATGGTTTAGGAAATGCTTATCTAACGGGATATACATATTCAACCGATTTTCCGACCACACCGGATGCTTTCGATACTACATATAGTGTTGCAGGTGATATTTTTGTAAGTAAACTTAATCCTAACGGTACTGCTTTGATATATTCGACCTATTTGGGTGGTGGAGATCTTGAATGTAGTTTTGGTGGTATCGCTATTGATGGTTCGGGGAACGCTTATATTACCGGATGTACCTATTCGTCTGATTTCCCGACCACACCCGGAGCCTTTGACACTACCCTCGATATTTATAATGATGTTTTTGTAAGCAAGGTTAATTTCAACGGTACGGAGCTTCTCTATTCAACCTATTTGGGAGGAAATAATGGTGAGTATGGAAAAAGTATTGCCATAGATGGTTTGCGGAATGTATATATTTGCGGGCCAACTTCTTCTACCAATTTTCCGACTACTCCGGGTGCTTTCGATACTTCTAATAATGGTGGTGTTGATGTTTTTGTAACTAAAATATCTACGGAGTATATACCCATAGAACTGATTGATTTTCAAACAACAATAGAAAATTAAAGAAATATTTGGAATAAAATGTAGGTTTACTGCAAAGAATAGAGTAAGATCAGTAAATTAGAAGGTTTAAATTTGCTTAACCCAAACAGAATCATAGTTATATATCCTAATCTCTGCTATTACTCTATCGCTTAACCAATCGAATTTATCTTGATACTTTTATAACGAGTATTTGGAAGCGAGAGCAAGGCTGTAGTTCATAGCTTAACGTTCGCTCCATGTTTGGCCAATAAATGTATAGTGATATTCTTGAACAGGTCAAATGAATCCTTTCCCTCTATTATTCTTACCAATCTTATGGTATCTTATTTTAATAACAATTTTGGAACGGGAAGTAGCTTAATCTCGTCTTTAATATAGTAAATACTATAATTAGAGTATCCCCATGAACCTAGATTCTTATAGAAGGAAACTATCCTTCTATTTTTTTATTGGATTAATAGCCGTATCTTCTCTAAGCCTAGCCGCTTCAGACCAGTCGGTTTCCCCGCAGAAATTAACCTTACCGGAAGCAATCGCGTTCGGCCTTCAGCATAACCCGGATTATAAAATTGCGGAACAAGCGGTAGCGGTCGCGCAAGCGCAATATCTACAAGCCCGGTCAGCGATATATCCGCAGCTTAACCTGACCTTGGAGTCGAAACATACCGAAAATAGCAGTTCTGGAAACGATTCCTTTTCTACCCTTGATGCGAAACAGGCCCTCTATACCTTCGGGAAACTTGGGTATGCTCAAGAGTATGCCCGGTATACGCTCCGGTCTCAGGAAATGGCATTAGAACAAACCAAACAATTGATTATCTACCAGATAAAAACCGCATTCTATTCGGTACTGCTTCAATCAGAATTGACTACTGTTAACCAGGAAGCGGTACAATCAGCGGAAGACCATTATAAAACCGCCCAACTCCTCTATGAAAAAGGGGTAAATACTCTATTCGATGCCACCAGAGCGAAAGCAAATCTTGCGAATACCCGGTCGAGTCTGATCGCAGCAGAGAATGATTTAGTTAAAGAACAACAGAACTTAAATCAGTTGCTGAACCTGCCGCCAAATACTAGAATCGAGTTAATCGGTAAACTGGAATATCATGAATATCAACCGAAAGTAGACCAATTGCTGGAACTGGCGAAACTCTCTCGCCCGGATTTGAAAAGCCAGATGCTCTTATACCAGCAGAGCGAAACCAAACTGAAACTCCGGTCAGCGCAACACTTACCGAACCTCTATTTCGGGGCGGATTATACCCTCGATCATGCCGATGATTCGGATACTGACCATTCCTGGTCAGCGAATATAAACTTAACCATGCCGATTTTTGATGGATATAATATTGCCAACCAGGTTAAAGAAGCGAAAGCGGATGTACTCCAATCGAAACTAAGTTATGATAAACTGCAATTAGCCGTCCAAACTCAGGTCGAACAAGCAATCCTCGAAATCAAGAAACAGCAGGAATTGATTAATGCAGCGAAAGAAGCGGTAGCGGTTTCCCAATTAGCGTTAACCATGGCGCAGGCGAGTTTTAAAAACGGTTTATCGACTAGTTTAGATGTCGCTGATGCGGAATTAGTGTTAACTACCGCTAAAACGAATTTAGCCCAGGCGATTTATAGCTATTTATCCGGATTAGCGGCGCTAGAGAACGCTATCGGCACCACACAACTACCATAATTCATCTAAAACAGTTAAGAATTAATAGTTCAGAATTAAGAATATGAAAACCGGGATTAGGTAAAGGTAACGGAGTGAGTCTGGTAGTTGGTCTTAGGTAGTTAGTTTTTAATTCTGAACTCTTCATTCTTAACTCTTAATTTTGTTCTTGGGAGATAATTTATGCACTTATATAAGAAATTAAGCATTATACTGGGTCTGATTATAATAATAGTCATAGCCGGGTGTGGCAAGACTAACTCTGCGAAATCGGATAAATCCCAGAAACAACAGGCAGTACCAGTAGTCGTCGCAACGGTAGCACAGAAAGATATCCCACTCCAATTTCGGACCATCGGAACTGTTGAAGAGTATTCCATCGTTTCAGTATTAAGCCAGGTCGGTGGGACGATTTCTTCAGTAAACTTCAAACCCGGGCAGCAGGTTAATAAAGGGGCATTATTATTTACCATCGATCCGCGGCCGTTCCAGACCACGCTACAACAGATGGAAGCGAATGTAGCGAAAGATTCCGCCCAATTATTGCAAGCGTATGCGACGTTATCCAAAGATTCCGCCCAATTAAACTATGCAAAACAGCAGGTAGACCGGTATGCGGATTTGATTAAAGCTGGAGTAGTGACTCAGGAAGCTTATGACCAAATCATTTTGAATCAGAAGACTATTGCCGCTACTATTCAAGCGGATTTAGCTACGATTAATGCTATTGAACAAACCATCCAAGCCGATCGAGCGGTATATGCAAATGCGAAACTCCAATTGGATTATTGCTATATCCATGCGCCGATGGCTGGGATTACCGGGGATTATTTGGTTGATCAAGGGAATGTGGTTAAATCGAGTGATAAAGCGCTGGTGACTATCAGTCAGTTAGACCCGATCTATATTTCGTTTTCAATACCGCAGAATGATTTAGCAGAACTGAAAAAATATATGACCGGTAAAACCTTAAAGGTTGAAGCGATAATCAAGAATGATACCGAGCATACGGTAACCGGTGACCTGAGTTTTTTAAATAGTGCGATTGATAGAACGACCGGTACTTTGAAATTAAAAGCGATATTCCACAATCAATCTTATAAACTATGGCCGGGACAGTTTGTGAACGTTATCTTAACCTTGCAAGTCGAACCGAATCGCATCGTGGTGCCTGAAGAAACGATACAGACTGGGCAGCAGGGTCAGTTCGCGTATGTGGTTAAACCGGATAAGACCGTTGAATCTCGACCGGTAGTTACCGGCCGGGAATATAACCATGATATTATCGTTGAAAAAGGATTGGCTCCGGGCGAAATTGTAGTTACTGACGGCCAGATCCGTTTGACTCCCGGTGCGAAAGTAGACATTAAGAAAACAGGCTTAAGTGAAAAGTCCGAAGTCCAAAGTCCAAACCAATAAAACTTAGGACTTAAGACTCAGGACTTAGGATTTTTTAGTATGAATATTTCCGATTTATTTATTCGTCGGCCGATAATGACCAGTTTGGTGATGATTGCCATCATGCTGTTTGGGATTATGGCATATCAATCGCTACCGGTCAGTGATTTACCGAATGTTGATTATCCGACTATCCAGGTTTCCGCATCGTTACCCGGTGCCAGCCCGGAAACTATGGCTTCTTCGGTAGCCACTCCGCTGGAAAAACAATTCTCGACTATTGCCGGATTGGAAGAGATGAATTCGGTGAATTATCAAGGGTCGACCCAGATTGTGCTCCAATTCAGTTTAAGCCGCAACATCGATGCGGCGGCGCAAGATGTCCAGTCGGCAATAGCTAAAGTTGCCCGGCAGCTACCGTCAGAAATGCCCAGTGCACCGACCTATCAGAAAGTTAACCCGGCAGATTCGCCGATTGTATTCATTTCGCTATCTTCTCCAACCTTACCGTTATATACGCTGGATGAATATGCGGAAACGGTTATGGCGCAACGGATTTCGATGGTAGATGGCGTTGCGCAGGTCTCGGTATATGGCGGTCAGGCGTATGCGGTTCGAATCCAACTTAATCCGGAAGAACTGGCTACCCGGGGGATTGGTATCGATGAGGTAGCTAGTGCAATCGATGCCGCCAATGTGAATATGCCTACCGGCACTCTTTATGGACCGCATCGGGCATATACGGTCCAGGCGAATGGGCAGATAACCGATGCCGCAATGTTCCGTCCGTTAATCGTAACGTATCGAAATGGATATCCGGTCCGATTAAGCGATTTAGGGAAAGTATATGATAGCGTCTCGAATACCAGAACCGCAGCGTGGAATGTCGATCAGCGGGCGATCGTGCTAGCGATCCAGCGGCAGCCGGGAACCAATACCGTTAAAGTTGCCGATGATATTAAAGCGTTACTACCATCGTTACGGCAATATATTCCAGCTTCGGTAAATATCGAGATTTTATACGACCGGTCGGAATCGATTCAAGAATCGGTACAGGATGTTAAATTCACCCTGATTCTAACTATCGGTTTAGTCATTTTAATTATTTTCCTTTTCCTGCGGAACCTTTCGGCAACAATTATTCCGAGTTTAGCGTTGCCGATATCGCTCATCGGTACTTTCACCACCATGGCGCTTTTGGGGTATAGTATCGATAACCTGTCGTTGATGGCATTAATTCTCTGCGTTGGCTTCGTTGTTGACGACGCCATTGTTATGCTGGAGAACATCGTTCGGCATATGGAACATGGAGAAACCCCGATGCAGGCTGCGTTTAAAGGGTCGAAAGAAATCGGATTCACCATTTTATCCATGACCTTATCTTTAGCGGCGGTATTTATCCCGATTCTATTTATGGGCGGGATATTAGGCCGGTTATTCCATGAATTTGCAGTGACTATTACTTCGGCAATTCTCATTTCCGGATTCGTTTCGTTAACCTTAACCCCGATGCTATGCAGCCGGTTCCTCAGACCGCCGGGACAAATCCGGCATCATAAGCTGTTTATAGCTTCTGAAAAAGTGTTCCAGGGAATGATTAGTGTTTATGATTGGAGCTTGAAGAAGGTATTGCACTATCGGCGAATCGTTATGCTGTCATCATTGGTTATGTTGGCGATAACCGTTTATTTGTTTATTATTATTCCTAAAGGATTTATCCCGAGTGAAGATGCGGGGCGATTGATGGTTACTACTGAAGCGGTTGAAGGGATATCGTTTGACGATATGGTGCAACACCAGAAAATGGCTAATGAGATCATTAAGAACGACCCGAATATCGATTCGTTTATGTCGAATGCCGGCGGACGGAGCATTTCTAATACCGGGAGTCTGATGTTACGCCTTAAACCGCGCGACCAGCGGAAAATGTCGATTGATGAAGTGATGCAGAGTTTGCGCCGGAAGTTATCGGTTATTCCGGGAATCAGGGTTTATATTCAGAATCCCCCACCGATTCGCATCGGTGGATTATCAAGTCGCAGTCTATATCAATTCTCATTACAGTGTCCGAATGTCGATGATTTGAATAAATATACCCCGATTTTGGTGAGTAAACTTCAGGAAATCCCGGAATTAATCGAGGTTACCAGCGATCTCCAGATCAAGAATCCGCAGGTTAATCTGACCATTGACCGGGAACAGGCGACTGCCCTGGGGTTAACGGCAACGCAGATTGAGACCGCGTTATATACCGCCTATGGTTCCCGGCAGGTATCAACCATCTATTCCGCATCGAATGAATATGATGTTATTTTGGAATTAGAACCGGAATATCAATCGAATCCCGCGGCGTTATCGATGCTGTATGTCAAATCCAGCAATGGGAATTTAGTGCCCTTGAATGCGGTAGCGAAAGTATCGCAATCATTCGGGCCGTTATCACTCAGCCATGCAGGACAATTGCCATCGGCAACCATCTCGTTTAATTTAAAGCCGGATGCGAGTCTTGGCCCGGCAGTAGAAAAAGTCAAAGAAGTAGCCAAATCGGTTCTCCCTTCATCGATATCGACCCGGTTTATCGGCAGCGCGCAAGCGTTCCAGTCCTCGATGCAAGGGTTAGGATTATTATTGGTTTTAGCGATTCTGGTGATCTATATGGTATTAGGTATTCTCTATGAGAGCTATGCCCATCCGATAACCATTCTATCCGGGTTACCTTCAGCCGGAGTAGGAGCGTTATTAACCTTATTGATATTCAGGGTAGAGTTGAATATCTATGCGTTCGTTGGTATCATCATGCTGGTCGGGTTGGTTAAAAAGAACGCGATTATTATGATTGATTTCGCGCTGGAAGCGCAGCGGACTGAAGGGAAATCTCCGGCAGAAGCGATTTATCAAGGATGTTTAGTCCGGTTCCGGCCGATTATGATGACTACCATGTGCGCTTTAATGGGAACCCTGCCGATAGCGTTAGGATTCGGGGCGGGAGCCCAATCCCGGCGGCCATTAGGTTTAGCGGTGGTTGGCGGATTATTATTTTCCCAATTCGTTACCCTCTATATCACCCCGGTATTCTATACCTATATGGAAACGTTTGTTAACCATACCCGGAAAGTATTACGCAAACTCCATATCATGAAGGCTGAAGAACCGAAATAGGTTGGGGTTGAAAATATTCAACCCTTGTTTATTTTCGGGTAGGGGCGAGGTTTCCTCACCCGGATGCGTTCCTTCTTATGTCATTCTCGCAAGAGTCGAGTCTCCGACCTGCGGAGGCAGGAATCCAGAATAAATCGAAATCAAATTGGCAGCCTGCCAATCTGATCCG
>JBHGBB010000065.1:0-17092 GCA_041946755.1 bacterium
ATCTTCTACTGTTGCAAACTTCGATTTATATTCCTGGTTGATCCGATCGATATTTTCGAATTGGGTTACCAGCCACTGTTGCCAGTACTTTTTCATCAAGTCGGTATATTGGCCAAGTTCATACCGTTTCGTTTTATCGCTCCAGACGAAAACACCGGATCGCGGGGAATCGAATAACTCCGCGAATCCACCGATACAGATTCCTATAATATTCGGTTGCTGACCATAATGAGTAGCATAATATTCAGTCTCCTGTTGCATCCAGCTTTCATACGCCGGATTGCCTACCGTCGGATATATTTTACCCGCTCCGGATTGAACTGTCGGCGCTAAAACTTGACCGTATAAGTAATTCTTGCCATCCGGATAATTCGCATCGATTCGAGATAAAATAATCCTGATATTTCTTGCATTCGCTTCTGCAAAAAGCGCATCGAGCATTTCTACACAACCCGGCTGCAACCAGATATGTGCTGGCGGAATGATATTAACCACCCCAGCGCCAGCAATTTGCGCAGAAGCTATATTCTTTTTCGCTTCGGCTACTGATTTTATGGTATTGAAATGGATGGTATATCCAATTCGGGTTTGCTCTGTGATGGCTTTATTTTCCGCCCATGCTAAATTCCCAGAGGACAATACAATATTCCCGACTAAGATATAAAATAATATTTTATTGATTAACTGCATATGGATTAAATTTTGGCGACTCTGTTTTCTTTACTAATCGACTGTTTATAAATCTGTTCTATATCTTGGACTCGACCAGGTAATAAATCCGGTATTGGTAATTGATATGGACATCGCGTTTCGCATTTTCTGCATTGGATACACTCTTTAACCTTTTCGAACTTCGGGATATCCTTACCGGAGATATAATGCTGCCATCCATACCGTTTATAGAAATATTTTGCGTTTAAGATAAATGGAATCTCTATCCCCACACTACACGGCTGGCAGTATCCGCACCGGCGACAGAAATTCTTATTCAAGGTAAGTTCGAGTTGCGTTATAACGTTTTTCTCCGATGGAGTTAGTTTACCTAATCGTTTACTTATTCGCACATCTTCTTCTACTTCAGCTATGGTCTGCATCCCGACTAGAGCTATCGAAATCGGTTGCTCGAATATAAATTTCAACGCCATCCTGGGATTATCGATAAACGCGCCACCACCTAACGGTTTCATCGCAATTACCGCAATCTTCTTTTTCTGCGCTAGCGGTAATAATTTATCGACAATATCGGTTTCGACATAGTTATAAGGAACGAGTATGGTTTCAAAAACCGCGGTGGTTTCAATCGCTTCGATCAATATGGGTACTGAATGGCTGGTGATTCCGATATGTCCGATAATTCCCTTCTTTTTCGCCTCTTTCAATGCAGTTACCGCACCATCCGGAGCAAGTATCTGCCGTAACATCCCCCGATTCTGGATATTATGGCATTGATAGATGTCGATATATTCGGTCCGAAGTTCTTTTAGGCTGGTAGCAATAGCCTGTTCCATTTCATCCTTCGTTTTAGCCGTACTTTTAGTCGCAATAATACATTGCGCACGAACATTCTCCAATGCTAATCCGATTTTGGTTTCGCTATCAGTATAAGCCCGGGCGGTATCGAAATAGTTTATCCCAAGTTTAAATGCTCGCTGGATTACTGCGACTGCTTCATCAACACTCACCTGCTGAATCGGAATTCCACCGAATCCGAGAACAGTCGATTTCAGTCCGGTTTTCCCTAAAGGTTGTTTTCGAATTTTGGCTCTTATTGGTTTTCCTATTGGCATGGTTTATCCTTAATTCAAGCTTATAAATTTTAGCATAGGTTATCTCCATCGAGAAAATTATGTTTGACTTAAATCATTATCGATTTAGTTATATTAGGTAGGTAATCTATTCAGACAATAGAGATGGTAGTTAATTCTTATAATCTTTCCAATTCGATACTGAAGCTAAACCCAAATCGATTTTCACAATATTTATATTTGCCGCATTATCGTTACCTAACTCATACCCAACTGTATGGATATAATCAGGATCATATTGAGTTAATCCGTGTAATACCCGCTGTTCATTGATAATATCCCGACCAACACAATCGATCGCTACTGGATCAGTACTAACGATAATTCCATTATAGGTAAAATTCGGTGCATGATCCGGACCTCCGTTATAACACCCGAACAATGCATCGATTACAATTAATTTCGTTTTATCCTTAATGGCTGTCGCTTTATTCACATCGGCTATATAAGGATTACAGCTATTGGCATGTAAAGAACCGGGATTATGGACGGTACCATAATGATTTTTCATACTTAATGAAATCTGCGACATTGAATGGTCTTTCATAATTGGAACATTAACTAGATATTGCGCAAATTGAGTAATAATTTTACTTAATCGACTGGTAGTGGATCCAACGGGAATTGTATAAGTGTCATATCCAACTCCGGAATGGTCGGTTCCAAAACAACGAACGCCACTAGCACTAGCGTTGATAGTATATCCTCGAGCGGAGATAAGCCCATCCTGATTATCATAAATGATTATATTATTGGAATTATAAGTCCCACTAAACATCTGCGTTAAACCATTGGTTATAGTATTAGCTACTTGCGGATGCGTTGACATAGTCCCAAACAAACAGTTGATTTTCAACGCTATAATATTGCTAGCGATAATTCCGGGGAATAAGGATTCATATGCACCACCTAAATCTGTAATACCAGTTAATTCTTTTATTGCTCTATCAGTCATGGTTTGTACGATTGATTGATTAATCGTACTTCCACTAGTAGCATTGGGATGGGTTACGATAACCACTTTGCTAGTACTAAATGCCTCAGGGAGATGAGAAATCACCGGCGTGATATTTGGTAGAATTAATCCACCAACTCCGAGAAGAGAAGACTGTTTAATAAAATCGCGTCGAGATATTTTCTTTTTAGCCATAAATTCTGTTAGGTTGAAAGCAGCAACCAGAGTTTATCTATTTTAATCGAATAATATCGCCGTTACTAATCGTCCCATTTGTCGGGTCATATTTCAAGGTATCAATCGCGAAAGTTATGAACGTTTCATTATCCGGGATAATCAATCGTTCTTTAACATCGCCCCGATCTTCGCTGTCATTATCCGGACCGACACTTGCTAAGAGCCAGTTTGACCGATTCGATGCATATTGGAAATACTTGTCGCGACCGGTGTGGTAGAATAAATCTGATGGATATTGACTGATATACGATATCGGTGTCGATAAACACCAAATGGTTCCTTCCGGCATATTCAAATCGATGTGCGGGTTGAAATTATAAAAAGTAAAATCGGCTCCACCATCGTCCGGCCCTTCGTTCCGTGTATCCATCGGATAATAATTGTTATCCACATTATAGCTTTCTAGCGCGGTTGCCATAGTCCGCATCTCTTCCTGAACTCGGGCGACTTTACTACGGGTTTGGGCAGCTAAAAAGTTGGGAATGGCAATTGCAGCTAAAATAGCGATGATCGCTACCACAATAAGCAATTCGATGAGTGTAAATCCATAACGGTTCATAATCTATCCTTTTTTAAAGAAATTGGTATCGAACCTAATCTATTTAACTTAGACCAGAACCGGTTAATTGTCAACCAGATTATTAATTATATACCTGAACTCAGGTTTGACATCCCGCTACTTTTATCATATTATTTTTATTTAGTATCTATAAACTATAATCTCATATTTTCTCTGGATAAAGGTAGGTGAATCAAAAATATTATGTTGTGGTTCTGTTTAATTTTATCGTTTATCATGCTGTTTCTAGGAATATTCAGCCGGGCGTTAGGATATGGAACCAATCGCGGTGCACCATGGCTGCTGGGAATGACTCCAGACGCTTTTCTCCGGTTCGCTAACACCCTGGTTTTGTATGCGATTGCGTTTGGAATAATTAAACTACTTGCGAAATAATTTCATGATTATCGGGCGACTCATTGAGTCGCCCCGACTACCTGGTAGACATTAAATTGTTTATTGGAATACAGTAACGGCGCAGCGATGGTTTTCGGCTTTTCTACTACCATATATTGGGCTTGATATTTCGCTGCGATTCGGTTCAACTCTTCATTGGTTAAGCTTAGAAAAAGTAGCGAATGGAATCGAGTATCAACTTGATTACTTATTCCGAAATCCTGCATTCGCCGGTACCAAGCTCCTGCATAAATCGGATTAAAGATACCTAATGCTCCATCTTTCCATTCAACAATCGGGCTCCGGTACGACCGCAACCTAAATCCGGATATATATGGCGGAGTCAACCAGATACTATCGGATTTACTATGCTGGTTCGCCCAAAGCTGCACTTCTTGCCATGGAGTAGAAACACTCGTTCCCGGGATTTGGATATAAATCAATACGGCTTGGAACCCTTGCGATAAATCGACTTGTCGATGTAGTTTTGTAGTTACTCTTGACCATAAAAAAGGTATGGCAATTAATCCGCTTAAGATTAGAATCCCGGCAAAACCCCATTTGATACTCTTGGTTATCCGAGTAGCGAGAGTCAAATATATCGAGGAAACGATTAAAAAAATCAAGATGGTTTTCGGTTCAAATAGAAATACCCCGATTCCTAACCCTATTGCACATAATTTACCAATCCAATCGATTCTCCATAATTTAATTAAATAGGGGACTAGGAGGATTATCGATAAGATTATCAGGAATTGGATACTTCTAATTGACTGAAATGCGATCAGCCATGGAATAGGTACTAATTCGCTAAAAATGAATCCGAAAATGATTAGGACTAATAGGCCGACAATCAATCCTAACACCTTTTTCCTATGTACCAATGCATCGCGATTGGTATAATATCCGATAGCAAACATCATTAAGATTGATAGAAACGCTAACCAGCCAAGCCGATCCCAATATTGCGGGAATAAATAGCTGGTTCGATATTGTAATATCGACACCCAGGTGGAAGTTGCTATACTGCTTCCTATTGCTCGTTTCGATGAAATTAATATCCACAACCAAACCGGAGCGGAACATAAGACAAATCCTAAACCGGCAATCAACTCTTTTTTCGTTATCTTTCCATGCTTCTCAATGAATATTGATATTACCATAGCAAACAAAACTATTGCAGCAGATAAAATATGGATATTAGCTGCTAAGCCGATCAAACAGAATGCTAATATCGGTTTCTCAGCGAGGTATCGCTCTATTGCGAAAAGTAAAAATACCAGCGCCATATTTCGTGGATGCAGATATGGTTCGATAGTTACCATCGATACTCCGGCAACGAATTTCTTGGTTACTAATAAGACTAATGCTAGCAAAATGGGTATGGTTAATCCGAAATATAATCTTGCTGGTGTTTGCTGCTCTGCTGCAATCGATAACATACGTTTAATCAAGAAATATAGCGCTAAATAAATCAGGTAGATATTAAGAATATGAATCATAAAACAAGTCCATTCGAGCCCAAAGACATGATAGAATGGAATTAATAATAACCAAAGGTAAGTATAATAATTCCCACCGGTTTGTTTGCCTAACATCAGCAAATCCGATTCCGGATATGCATGGGAATCGGTATATACCGGTAGATAGGCTAAATAAATCTCTTGGTCAGCATACTCGAAATGATAGCCATTAATGCAAATTGAAACAAGAGTTAATCCTAATAGAATCAGATATTTATGATATTTTATGCTTTTCATATAATTGGTCATATTACTCTGATTAAGTTCAAATTTCTAGTGCTAAATACTCTATGATTGATTCCATTTGGAATTTGACATTAGGGATGTAATATTGATTTGACATTGAGATTTTGGAATTTGACATTATTCCGTTTAATGGTTTACTAATTAAACAGAATTTAGTAATGCCCTTGTAAAAAACAGCGTTTTATTAGATAATTATAGATTATTTTCAGGTTTTATACTATGGCAAACACCATTAATTTAGATACCTTACGACATAGCACTTCTCATATCATGGCTCAGGCGGTTACCGAATTATATCCGGGGACCAAACTGGCTATCGGCCCTTCTATCGAAGACGGCTTCTATTATGATTTCGATAGTCCGGTGACGTTTAAAGAACCGGAACTCGAGAAAATCGAATCGCGGATGCAAGAGATTATTAAATCCGACCTGCCGTTCGAACGCATCGAGATTGGCAAAGAGCAAGCGAAACAGCAGTTTACCGCGCAAGGAGAAAAATATAAAGTCGAATTACTCAATGATATTCCGGATGATACGGTTTCGCTATACCGGCATGGCCCGTTTGTCGATTTATGCCGAGGACCACATCTAGCGCGTACCGGTGAAGTTAAAGCGTTTAAACTCCTATCAGTAGCCGGAGCATATTGGCGTGGTGACGAGCATAATCCGATGCTGCAACGGATTTATGGTACCGCATTTCCTACCCAGGAAGAACTTGATGCCTATGTAACCAAACTGGAAGAAGCGAAAAAGCGCGATCATCGGAAATTAGGAAAAGACCTGGACCTGTTTAGTATGCATGACGAATCGGGTGCCGGATTGGTATGTTATCATCCGAAAGGCGGCCGGATTCGAAACATTATTGAAACGTTCTGGTGCAAACAACATTACAAAAATGGGTATGAACTGCTCTATACCCCTCACATCGGTCGGGAAGTGTTATGGCAGATTTCCGGCCATCTCGGGTTCTATCAGGAGAACATGTACTCCCCACTCGATATCGATGGGCAAAACTATTATATTAAACCGATGAATTGCCCGTTCCATATTCTGGTATATAAATCGCAGACCCGAAGTTATCGGGATTTACCGTTACGCTGGGCGGAATTGGGTACGGTATACCGGTATGAACGGTCGGGAGTGCTTCATGGCCTACTTCGGGTACGTGGATTTACTCAGGATGATGCCCATATTTTCTGCCGCCCTGATCAAATGGAATCGGAAATTCAGCGGACGTTGGATTTCTCGTTCTATATGTTGCGTACTTTTGGTTTCTCTGAATATGATATCTATCTGGCTACCCGACCGGCAGCGAAATGTGTTGGTGAACCGGAAGATTGGGATAAAGCGACTGCATCATTAAAACTGGCGATTGAAAAAACCGGGTTGCCATATCAGATTGATGAAGGTGGCGGCGCGTTCTACGGACCGAAAGTCGATATTAAAATTAAAGATAGTCTCGGCCGACCCTGGCAATGCTCAACTATTCAGTTTGATTTCAATCTTTCTTCACGATTCGATCTCGAATATATCGGAGAAGATGGGAAACATCATCGGCCGTATATGATTCATCGGGCATTACTCGGTTCATTAGAGCGGTTTTTCGGGGTGCTGACTGAACATTATGCCGGCGCTTTTCCTCTCTGGTTAGCTCCGGTACAAGTTAAAATATTACCGATTAAAGATAGTTTAATCGATTATGGAAAACAGGTATTAGCTGCATTAACCGACCAGGAGTTACGGGTCGAATTAGACGAACGGAACGAGAAACTCGGGCATAAGATTCGGAACGCGCAGCTGGAAAAAGTCCCCTATATGCTGGTGCTTGGCGAACGGGAAAAAGAAGCGCAAAAAGTTGCGATACGCCGCCGGGATGGGAAAGATTTCGGGGCTATGTCTATACCGGAATTCATTGAACTGATTAAACCGGAATTGAATATACAATAAGAATGAAAAATTAAAAATGAAGCATGAAGAGTTATAAGAGTAACACCGTTTATTTTTAGCTCTTAATTCTTGATTTTTAATTGTATTTTTACTTAGATTGGGGGTGACGTAACAATATTTAGACAATATCCACAACAACCGAGAGTAAGAATTAATACTTATATCCGGGCAAAAGAAGTGCGACTAATCGGCGCTGATGGTGCGCAGCTTGGTGTCGTTTCTCTTCAGGATGCGTTGAATAAATCGCGGGAAGTCGGACTCGATTTGGTTGAAGTATCTTCGCAATCGGTTCCACCGGTATGCCGTATCATGGATTTCGGGAAATATAAATTCGAGAAGGCAAAACGGGAAAAAGAAGCTAAAAAGAAACAGAAAGTGATTAAAGTTAAAGAGATTAAAATGGGACCGAATATCAGCGAGCATGATTATCAATTCAAACTCCGGCATGCAAAAGCGTTTATTGCTGAAGGAGATAAAGTTCGGTTAGCGGTGGTATTTCATGGTCGGCAGATAACCCATCAGGATTTAGGTCGGAAAGTAATGGCGCGGTTTATTGATGATATTAAAGAGTTGGCGATTCCGGAACAGACTCCGCGAATGGAAGGGAAAGAATTCGCTACCATGTTTACTATCGATCCGCTGGTAAAACAGAAAATGAAAAAAGAGGCGGCAAAAGCTGCGGTAGGTGCAAAACCAGCCAAACCTATAGATGCAGAACCGAAACCAGCTGAAACTATAGGAGCGACCTCAGAAGTAAAACCGGCTGACGAAATTCAGCCTGAAGCAAAAGGACCGGAATTATCGGCTTCTTCTGAATCGGATACCAATTCGATCTCGGCCGAATAGCATATTACTATCAGAGAAAATCAAACTGAGATATCTCGATTTGCAGTAGATATCCCCTAACTATCCCTGGATATCGATTATCTCCGGATTTGATATTGATCTGCATAATTAACTTAGTTTAGGAAGGAGACTCAAGCGGCAGGCTTAAGTCCTAAGATTATAGTCCTAAGTTGTTTATTCAGATTTTTATAAGATTTTGGACTTTGGACTTCGGACTTCGGACTGCATCATTATTATGCCGAAACTTAAATCTCATCGGGGAGCTAGAAAACGGTTTAAACTCACTGCTACCGGTAAAGTGAAACGGAAAAAAGCATTTATGCGGCATCTGCAAGCGAATAAAACCAGACGGCAGAAACGGGCGTTACGCCAATCGGGATTGGTTAGCAATACTGAAGTTAAAACGATTCGTACCCTCATTGCAGTGTAGCTTTTCTTGATTTCAATTATTTTTTTGGAGTAGTCGAAGTTAAATGGCTAAATAGGTAAATGGTTAAATTAAAACTCTACGCAACGTTTTCCCTTATTTAACTTATTTAACTCATTTAACTTATTTAACCTGGTTTATTTGTAAATCTTAATCTGTAAAGGAGAACAAACGAACTTATGCCACGAGTTAAAAGCGGGACGACGAGTCACCGTAGAATGAAAAAGGTTCTTAAGCTCGCTAAAGGATACCGCGGTGCGAAAAGTAAATTATACCGATCCGCACATGAAGCGGTTATGCGAGCCGGCCAGTTTGCATTTCGCGATCGGAAAGCTAGAAAACGGGATTTCCGGTCGTTATGGATTGTTCGGGTTAATGCCGCAGCGCGAGCGAATGGAACGACCTATCGGGATTTCATGGCCGGACTGAAAAAAGCCAAAATCGAACTCGACCGAAAAATGCTGGCTGAAATTGCTATTTCCGACCCGGCGACGTTTACCAAATTGGTTGAAGTTGCCAAACAAGCTTAATCTAGATAATTTTATTTTGCTGGATTCTTGAATTAATGAGAGCAAGTTGCATGGTATGCAACTTGCTCTTTTTTTATTTATATCCTACCCTCAATCGCCTGACTTCCCCAGATATTATCTAGGAAATATCAGTTTCTCTATTAGAGAATCTGATTTCATTCAAGGTGTCTATTCATCTTAGAAGATTTACATACCAATTTTGGGGTATGACCCCCTAATTTTTTAGGCTAAAACACTGGAATTGCATCGAACGAGATATTATCTCGTTCGTCTTAACCCCAGGATTGGGATTTAGGGTTTAAACCCCGTCGAAGATGTCTAAAATGGATATGATTTGAGTGGATGATTATTGTCGCGATAGCCTAAAATCAGTTTGGCAGGCTGCCAATTTGATTTTTAGGAGTTGATCTTGAAGATATATCCTGCCCCAGGAGGTAGGGTTAAATGAATTACCGACCCTTTACCAGATTTATCAACCATAATCTTTTCGCCGGTAAGAACATTCTGGAGTGATTTAAGGTTTTTATCCGTAACAACTTTATTCATTTCAATTGATTTTACTGAACTTAGGTTTACTAGCATCAAATACTTCTGTTTCGTTTTGGAATGGACAAACGTTCTAAACTCTACATACCCGCTATCTATTTCAGGTTCTTTTTCCGGTACTAGTGATAAAACTAATGGTGATAATCTCTTTAATTCCCCAGCTAATTGTTTCACATCATAATACGTCGGCGTCGGTATAAACCGGGATTCATAGGTTTGAAGTTGCCGATAATCCCGGCCAACCAATCCTTCCAGATTCTCCTGTTGGGTATAGGAGTTATAGAGGAAGAAGAAAATCCCTTTCGCATTATGTAATAGGGATTGATATACCATAATGCTCAACTCTTCTTTGGTCGGATATCGATACCCATTGGGAGTTGCAAACGATTGCAATACCATCCAGAACGGTAGTTCACCCGCATGGGTATTTATCTTTTCCATCAAATTACCAAACGGCCGGAAATTGTCATCAGCCGGGGTTTGCGGATACCTTAAAGGATAGCGGTCGAAAACCAGCATTTTAGTCCCCATCTGGGAAGTTCGCGGCAGTTCATCTTCGTTGCATAAACAACTAAATGCTGGATGATCAGGGTCATATTTAGCTAATAATTTATTTACCATCGCCCACCGCGGGAAAGTCTCAGCGGTTGGTTCATCAATCAACTGATACGCCATCAAGGATTTATGCTTTTTTAACGGAGTGATTATTTCTATGACTTTCTTCTCGATGGCCTTCTCATCCATCGTCATTTGATTATTTCGCAAATGGAATTCGTTACCAAAACTATCCGAAGCGAATTCGACTAGTTCTAGAACAATTTTCACCCTGGTTATATCGGCAGATGCTAATAATACCTCCCGGTAATCCGGTGGGGTATTGGGAATAACCACAATATCGATTCCAATCGATTTAATATCCCGGAACGATTGTTCATAATATTTCCGGGCATTATCATAACCATACGGAACATTAATATATCCCGGAGAACAATTGATTCCTTCCACCCTGCCATCAAACCAAACTCCGATTGGGAATATGGTTTTCATCGGGTTCCCTTTGGAATAAGATATTGCAACCAGTGTTACTAGTAATACCAGGGGAAATAGTAATTTATATGATTTCATTGTTAATGTGCCTTATTATAAAATATAAACAAATTTTGCGATTAATAATTTTCTCGTATCATTTTAAATCCGGTACCATCGATATTGACCGTATATATTTTCCCTCTTCCCATAGAATTTCCGCCTTCATCATTGAATAGAAAAAGGAGTTTGGAACCATCGGGAGAGATCGTGAGGTTATCGATATATCCTTTTAAATCCGTTAATTGCTTATTAGTTTGAGTAGAAGAATTATCTAACGACATAACATATACTTCATATTCATATTTGATTTTGCGATCTGATATAAATATTATTTTTTTACCATCAGGAGTAAGTCTTGGGCTGGACGCATTCCTAGCTAAAATACGTCTATCAGTACTATCGATATTCTCATCAAAAATAATAAAATTATTCCCTTGGTAAACTAATCTTTTTCCGTCCGGATAAAGATTCGAATTATATAACCGATTCTGTAATTCTGATAACTCTTTTAACCCACTACCATCAAGATTTATCATCATTTGAACCACGTTCCCAGGACGTATTGTATCATATTTATTTCTTATCAAACGAGAGAAAATAATATGTTCCCCATCTTTAGTAAAAACAGGATTAGAATCTTCATAGTTATATTTGCTATTATCAGTCAATTGAGTTTGATTTGTTCCATCAGAATCCATTATATAGATTTCACCAGGACCATGCTTTTCTGAAACATAAACAATTTTAGTTCCGTTAGGAGAAATAGACGGTTCGCCTTCATACCAACTATTTTTCGTCAATTGAATTAAAGTCGAACTAGTGGTATCGGTAATATAAATATCCCCTCGTCCGGACCGCGGAGATGAAAATACTATTTTATTTCCATCAGGGAAAAAAGTAGGTTGCGAACCTTCAAAATTATGAAAATATGCAGAACCAAATCCCTTTCCTGGGTAAATTCCTACCAATTCCAATACAACCGGTGATATAGGTGACATCAGAAATCCAATGAGGATTCCGATAACACATATACTACCAAACAATAATCCAAAAATAATTAATAGTATTTTCGAACTTTTTTTCATAATTTTTGAATACCCTAAAAGTCTAATAACCTAATTCTATTCAAAAATCCGGTTAACGATTTCGTCAGCAAGGTCGGGAAGGAGTCGGTATCGAGCTTCTTGTTCGGTTTCGAACTCGATCCGGGAACGTTTGGGGATATAAGTAGTATTAGCCAGCACCGCTTTCCGCTGCCGGATAATTTCGTTCATTTGAACCGGGTTGAGTTTTTTTGGTACTACTTTTTTTCGTCCCATAATTTATCTATTGGGATATAAATATCCGGTCTTTCTTCAGAGCGATACCACATAATACGTTTATCAAAAACATCAACATCAACAATATCAGTCCAAATCGTTGGTGCAAGTTCTCCGGAAAAAGTGTTCTGCATAAAGCAATATCCGAAATTTAATCCTAATATTTTACTCTTTCCAGTTGAATTTATTCTTAATGGACCACAAAATATATTTAAATTATCTTCGTGTAAAGGATCATCTGGGATCTTAAAGCTAATATTCTTTTTGTAGATTTCAACATTCTGCTTCTTAAAATCACCACTACCATCTCTTTGAAAATAGGATTCGTAATTCGCATAATATTTTTGTTGCCTATTATTACTCGATACGGTGTTACTCTCTTCTGCCCAACAATTAAGATATTTAACCGCGCCATACCAATTTCCGTGCTTAATCAAGATAATTCGCCCTACTGGCACAGCGATGGTATAGTCGTCAATATAAACATCATTAGATCTAGGCCGAATATTATAGGGGGGATTATTAACTATTCTGTTGGGTTCATTATCGATCCATAGTTTATCTACCGGAACGGTTGTTGTTTTTCGATAATCATCATACCGGAACCACTCTAACCGAGGATCGAATACCTTTACTTCTAAGATATTATTCCATTTTGTCGGGGCAAACTCTAAATCATAATCAGTTTGATTATTCCAGATGTCAGCAGTAGAATCTTGATCGTAAAACTTTCTTTCAAAACATAAGCGATATGAACCATCAAAATCCACATCGCAGAATAATTCGAGTGGACCGCACTGCACAAAAGGATTACCAGTTTGACAAGGATGGAGTAATATTAGACTAATTCGCATCTTATTTGATGTTTTCCCTTTTACAATAGCTACATTCTTTTTATTAAAATCTCCCGTTCCGTCTGCTTGATAATATGATTCATAACTAGCATACGTATCAAGATTTTCCTTATGAAAGAGAGAAACAATCGAATTAGCGCGAGTCCAGGTTTTAGTAATCTTTATGGCACCATATTTATCCTTTTTTCGAACTAGGATAATTTTCCCTAAGGGAACCGACATACAATTACCGGAAATATCTACATCGTCTATTTGGGGAGTCTTATATAAGGTAGTATCTTGGCTTGAGCATACTTTTTCGTTTCCAACGATAGATATTAACACTATAAAAACAAGCATAGTCAACTTGATAAATCTTTTTTTCATCTCTATATCCTCCTTGTTCTCTATTAGTCATGAAAAAAGATAGTTCTTTCAACTGTTCAAATAGATATTCGGAAAATCCTATTCAAAAATCCGGTTGACGATTTCGTCGGCAAGGTCGGGAAGGAGCCGGTATCGAGCTTCTTGTTCGGTTTCAAACTCGATTCGGGAGCGTTTAGGGATATAAGTGGTATTCGCCAGCACCGTTTTCCGCTGCCGGATAATCTCGTTAGTTCGGCTATCTTCGAGAACAAACGATGCGGTTAAGGCTAACGTATACATTTCAACATCGCCATCACGGTCGAATGCTAACACATCCCGGGTATAATTCAGGATGGTACCGGAAAGTATCGCATCCGCCTGTTCCGGAGAATTGACCACTCGCAGCCGCCGGTCGGCAATCAGCTCTTTAATAATCGCATTGGTTAACCGCTCTTCCATCCCATATTGGAACGATTGGTTTTTGAACATCTGTACATATACGGTATGCACCGAACTCGGTAGCGGATGTAGTGGAATATGGACACATCCAATGAATAGACAAAGAAGTATTGCTATTGGAATAATTGATTTCAATGTACGGTTAAGAATGGGTACCTTCATTTTTAAGTTCATTTATGCATTTATCCAAATCAGCGATGAGTTCTTTGGCATTCTGATACCGCTGACTGGGGTCTTTCTCCAAACATTTCATGATGATAGTAGTAAGTGATTCCGGTACCTTTTTCGGCGGATGCGGTTTTACATGGACATGCTGATAACTGATATTCCCACTCGAAAATGGCGGCGATCCGGTAACCAATTCATACATCATTACCCCTAACGAATAGAGGTCAGACCGGCCATCAATCGCCGTCCCTTCAGTTTGTTCCGGTGACATATATAACGGGGTACCTACCATGGACCCGGTCTGGGTCAATCCCGCCCGTTCTAACATCGCCGCAATTCCGAAATCGGTTACTTTCACCTGCCCGGCATCATTGAGCATGATATTCGCCGGTTTAATATCCCGATGCACTATTTTCATCGAATGCGCATAATCCAGCGCTGAAGCTACCTGATGGCATATCCGAACCACATCCGATGCCGGGATCTTCTTCTTTTCAAACAGAATATCTTTCAGGTTCTTCCCCTGAATATATTCCATCGAAATAAACCGACGCCCAAGTTCTTCATTCAAATCATAGATATGAACAATATTCGGATGCGCTAATTTCCGGGCTGACCGGACTTCCTGTTTAAATCGTTCGATAACCGTTTGGTCATAAATCAATTCATCCGGTAAGAATTTTAACGCGACTATCTCATCCAATTCCTTATCCCGGGCTAAACAAATGATGCCCATATTCCCCCGGCCGATTTCCTGCATAATCTCATACCGCGATTTCGGTTCCGATACCGATCCAGACTCGATTACCGTCGCATCGATATCTCCGGGTACTCCCGACATCGTTGAAACGGTACCAGTAGGTGCCGAAGTTATCGGTATCTGCCGGAGTTTTTCCAGCTGGTCTTTAATATCCTTATAATTTATATCGACAGAATAGATTTGTTCGAATACCACAATGGCTTTCATATACTGTCGTGATTTTACATACTGATTTCCGATTTCATAAAGACTCTCTTTAACATCATCAGCGATCTGGAGTTTGCTGAGTTGCCGATATGCCAAATCAAACATACCTTTTTTCTGAAAACAGAGCCCGAGATATTTGGTTGATTCCTGTTCCCGATATCCACCGCGTAATGTTTTCTGGAATTGACTGATTGCCCGATCGATATCTGCTTGCGCATAAAGCATTAACCCATATTTAAACCGGACTTCCAGATTCTCCTCATCCTGTAATAGTTTACTATCATAGAGTTTATCCAGCTGTTCCATTACCTGTTTATCTTTCGGATGCTGCTCATGCAGTATTTCGAAATCAAACAGCGCTTCATCAACTTTCTTCTTAAATCCATATAATCTACCGCGTTCCAGTCGGGCAATCTGATTCTTCGGATCGGCATCCAACACTGCCGAATATGCCTGAAGTGCAAACTCGTTTTGATTTGGATCTACTTCAGTAAGTATACTCAATGAATGCAACGCTTCCGGTATTTTTTTCATCCGCAGATATAGCGGGATAACCTGACGATGCATTGCCCCATTACTCGGATACTTATCAAGCAGTTTCTCATAGAGCGATGAAATCAACTCGGTATCGGTGGGACTCAAACGTTCCCAGGTCTGCAGTTCATCGAGCGCTTTATTTAAATCTCCTTGTTCGGCATATGCTTTCGCCAGCGCGATATGATAAGTAGCTACTTTCGGATTATTCTGTACTGCTTGTTGATAGATACTTATCGCGTGAGCAGATATATCGGTCAAATAGGCATACGCCACCGCTAAATCGGCAATATAATTCTTATCGTCTTTATACGTTTCATACACTTTTTCAAAATAAGTTATTGCTTCCTGATAATCCTGTAATCCTAAATATGCCTGACCTAAGCACCGCAATGCCGCAGTATTTGCCGGACTGTATTCCAAAACATTATTCGCATGCAGTTTGGCATCCTGGTAATTTTTAGTTTGCAGATTATATTGCGATATCGCCAAAGAATATTCAACACATTTCGGGTCTACTTTAACCGCTTTCTGATATAACTCAATGGTTACCTGGTCAAGCTGATGCTGCGATAGATATAATTCCGCCAGTTTCTGCACCAATTCTTTATCACTTGCCGCTACCTGATAGGCTTCGGAATAGATTTTCATTGCCGGATCGTCTTTTCGAGATAGGCCAAGATATGCTTTTGCCAGCGTTGTGACCACTTCCGGGTCTCGTTCACCTTGATGATATAAATGCTCAAACACTTCTACCGTTTTATCGTTCTGGTTGAGAGTCCGGTATACCCGACCTAACGCCCGCAATAAATAAGGATTATTCTTTTTGATTTTTAATGCTTCTTGGAATATGGGTAATGCGGTTTCATCATATTTCTCCCGTTCAGCATACGCTTTCGCTAATATCAGTAATAATTGAGAGTTATAAGTTCCATCTTTATTAATCAACTGGTCTTCATAGATTGAAATCGCTAAATCATCCAATCGTTCCTGTGCCCGCATCGCTTTTACTAACGCCGGAGCAAACTGATATTTCTTCCATTTCGCAATATATTTCGGATATTTTGTAAGTACCGTATCAAGTTGGTTCTGCTCCAACATTTCCTGGATGGTCTTTAACGTTTTCGTTCTAAATACATGCAAAAACATCAACCACCCGGCAAGAATACCAACCAATAGAATTAACCCGATTTTGAAAAAGGTTTTGGGTAACTGGCTGAATGAAGCGATTCGTTCCATTCCATCTTGCGCCTTTTTATAAGTTGGATTTATTGCCAGGATATTGGAGAAAATCGTACTCGCTTCTGACCATTGTTTCTTTTTTAATGCATCTACTGCTT
>JBHGBB010000066.1:0-17071 GCA_041946755.1 bacterium
AATATTATTTATGCGGGAACCGCAAACGGAGTGTATAAAAGCATAAATGCTGGTAATTCTTGGACTTTAGCAACAACCGGATTGGGAAACAAAAAAGTAAACTGTTTTACCATTGCCCAAAATTTCATTTATGCTGGAACGGATTTTGGCGGAGTATATTTAAGTATGAATCAAGGGAATAATTGGATTGTGATGAATTCTGGCATGGGTTCTGAATCTATAAAGGGTATTGCAATCGATCCCACCAATTCTAATTCAATGGTCGCTGGAGGAAGCTATGATGGTTGGTGGAAGAGTTCAAATGGTGGGAGTTCTTGGTCTGAATACCGATGGTTGATCGGAGGATGGAATACTGTTTATTGTTTAGTTTCGCCGACAACAAACATCTTTTATGCGGGAACAGATGACAATGTATGGATAAGCACGGGTGGTGGATATGATTTTGATCCCTACGATTCGGGAATGCTAGATGCAGATATTTATTCTATAGCTGTTGATCCTTCGAACGCTAATATCGTTTACGCTGTTGGCTGTATGTATTATGGTTATGGAACCAGAGCCTATAAATCTTTAGATGGTGGGAGTTCATGGACTCAATGTACGACAGGATTAAGTGGCGGTCCAGTTACTTCGATAGTAATTAATCCAACTAATACGAATATCCTCTATGTCGGAACACAATATTTGGGTGTTCATAAGAGCATAAACGGAGGAATTTCCTGGTCTACGGCAACCATTGGCATGAATGCGCAGAATGTTTTATGTTTAGCGATAGATTCAACAAATACCGAAGTTATTTACGCGGGTACAAGTTTAGGGGTATATAAAAGTATTGATGGCGGTAATAATTGGATCTTTAGTGCTTCTGGAATGAACTTGGTTTCAGTTTATTCTCTAGCGATTAATTCGACAAGTTCAAATGTTCTTTATGCTGGAACATATTTAACTGGATTATATAAAAGTGCAGATTCAGGTGGATCTTGGATTTGGTCTGGTACCGGGATGGGTTCACAATCAGTTAATTGTTTAAGCATACAACCCGATAATCCCAGCGTTATCTATGCAGGAGCTTATGGTGTCTACAAGAGTACGAATAGCGGTAGTTCATGGAGTTCATCTGGGCTGAACGGACAATCTATCTTCTCTCTTTTGATTGATCAGATAAATCCGAATATTATTTATGCAGGAACGAATAGCTATCCTTATAAAAGTACTAATGCAGGAAATACTTGGTCGCAGTTAACTATTGGAATGAAACCGTTATCGGTAAATGCAATAGTAATTAATTCATTGAATACAAGTATTCTATATGCTGGTACAGATTCAAGAGGTGTTTTTAAAAGTTCGAATGCAGGAGATTCGTGGAACCGAACCACCACCGGAATGGGTGATCAAAGTATAAGTGCATTAATAATAGATCCAACTAATCCGGATATTCTGTATGGAGGGTGTGGGTCATATGGAATATATAAGAGCGTTAATGGTGGTAATTTATGGACGATAGTAAAATCAGGATATTGTTATTGCTTAGCGATAGATTTATTGAGCACTAATATAATTTATGCCGGTACAGATTATGGTGTGTATAAAAGCACTAATAGCGGAGTTACATGGATGCCCAGTACAACCGGGATGAATTATTATACTAATATAAATACGATAGCTGTCGATCCTTCAAATCCGAATGTACTTTACGCTGGAACTGATTGGTATCGTGATGCATTATTAAAAAGTGTCGATGGTGGAAATACTTGGGCGCATGCCAGTACAGGTTTATATTGGACAGCGGATGTCAATGCCCTAGTTGTCGATCCAATAAACTCGAATGTGGTTTATGCCGGTACGTCGGATGGTGTTTATAAGAGTATCAACGCCGGTAGTACTTGGTTCGTAAGTGATACTGGAATGAGTTACGTGGCTCAATGTTTAGTGATTGATTCGACAAATACGAATATCATTTATGCGGGAACTCAGTATGGTGTTTATAAGAGCACTAATGCCGGTGCTTTCTGGGCACTAGCAAATACAGGTATTGGATCATTATCAGTTTATTATATTATAATCAATCCCATGAATTCGAATATTCTTTATGCCGCGACATCTGGCGGTGTCTTTGAAAGTATAAATGCTGGGATCTCATGGATATTAATTAGTAGTACGATCAATGCCCCGATTACAACGAATATTAATTGTTTGGCTGAAGCCGCCAACGACTCGAATGTTCTATATGCTGGAACAAATGGTTATTCGATTTATAAGAGTATCGATGCCGGTAATTCGTGGAGTCAGGTTTCTACAGGGCTAGGTAGTTCGAATATTTATTCACTAGTCGTAGATATAGATGCGATTTATGTCGGAACCGATATCGGTGTCTTTAAAAGTATTGATACCGGTAGTTATTGGTTATCGGCTACTACTGGAATGGGTATTCGATCAATTTCGTCGTTAATATTCGATCCCACAGCCCATGATATTCTCTATGCTGGAACAAGTAACGCTGGTGTTTATAAAAGTACAAACGGCGGTCAACTGTGGCAGTCAATCAATACTGGATTGGGAAATTATGCTATTGAATGTCTGGCGATTACACCTACCATTCCGCGAATTATTTATGCGGGAACAAATGGAAAGAGTGTTTGGGTATATACAGATACAACAGAAATACCAACAGAAATAGCAAATCGATATTGGAAGGAATTGTTCTAGATTCTGCTATCTAAAGAAGTAGGGATAGATATATTCTGTTCCTACTTCTTTCTAATGCCGGAAATGGCGCATCCCGGTAAACACCATAGCTATTTCCGCAGCGTCACAAGCATCAATCGAATCCTGGTCACGCTTGGAGCCGCCGGGTTGGATAATCGCAACGATGCCTGCTTTTGCAGCTTCTAGAACACTATCATTGAATGGAAAGAAAGCATCACTGGCTAGTACTGCACCATTAGTTTTATCTCCTGCTCTAGTAATCGCATGCCGTACCGCATCAACCCGGTTGGTTTGCCCCATTCCTAAACCCAAAGTCGCATTATCTTTGGCAATCGCAATTGCATTCGATTTCAGATGTTTCACCACTACCCAGGCGAATTTTAGATTTGCCATCATTTCCGGAGTAGGTTTGGTTTTGGTCGGAATGGTTAGTTTCGCTTCATCAAGGAGCAGTTTATCCGAAGATTGTATTAATACTCCACCGCGGACATAACGAATTACTTGCTCTTGTTGAGTATCAGCTTTCTGCCAAGGAGAAATGAGAATCCGTAAATCGGGTTTAGCGGCTAAGATTTGTTTCGCTGCCGGAGTGATTTCCGGAGCGATGATAGCCTCTAAGAATTTCTTCTGCATTTTCTGGGCGCAGGGTTCATCAATCGGGCAATTGAACGCAACTACACCTCCATATGCTGATACCGGGTCAGCTGATTCCGCCCGGGTATATGCTTCCAACGCGTCTTTACCCAGCGCTACTCCGCAAGGATTGGCATGTTTGACAATAACACATGCCGGGGTATCAAATTCCAATGCACACTGCAGTGCTGCATCTAAATCGAAAATATTATTGAATGATAACTCTTTCCCCTGGATTTGGGTTGCAGTAGCGATACTTGGCATAATCGGCATGATAGATTGATAGAATGCCGCAGCTTGATGTGGATTCTCGCCATAGCGAAGAGCCTGTTTTTTCTTAAACTGTAATTGGAGCTGGTCAGGAAACAAATTCTCTTTTTGGGATATTTGTTTTGCTAGATAAGCAGCGATAATCGAATCGTATTGACTAGTATGCTGGAATACCTCTTGGGCTAATTCTATTTTGGTTTGCGTAGATAACGTCTGCTGATTAGATTTCAATTCATCCAGAATCGCCTGGTATCTTGCAGGATTAACGATAGCAGCAACACTCCGGAAGTTTTTTGCCGCACTGCGTAGCATTGACGGGCCGCCGATATCAATCTGTTCGACAGCTTCCTCCAGAGTAACTGCAGGATTTGATATCGTTTTTTCGAATGGATATAGATTAACCACTACCATATCGATATACTCAATCTGATGCTCTTTAACCTGTTTCTGATGTTCCGGATTATCGCGTAAGGCTAAAAGGGCACCATGTACTTTCGGATGCAAGGTTTTAACCCGGCCATCAAGCATTTCCGGGAACCCGGTAAACTCCTGGATTTGTTTCACCGGGATACCGGCATCGGTTAATGCTTTAGCCGTCCCGCCGGTAGAGATAATTTCGATTCCGGATTTCGCTAATTCCGAAACAAAAGGAACCAATCCGGTTTTATCGGATACACTTACTAATGCCCGTTCGATTTTTCGTTCCATAAGATATTAGTCTCCTAAAGTAGAATAATTCGATTTTCGTTGCGGTTGTTTCAATAAAATAATTGCGATTAGAATACCTATCATAGCAAGAATTGCGTTGGGTATGAAAGTATATTTGTAACTCCCGAAAATATCCCGGATCCGACCGGATAACATCGTTCCACAAATTGCACCGACTCCGTAAGCGGTATACACAATCCCGTATTTTTTTGAATAACCGGTCATACCGAAATATATCGCGGTAGCTGCCGGGGCTAATGCAATCCATCCACCGAAGGTTAGCCAGAATCCACAAAAACATAAGGTATAGAGCCCGACCTCCGCTTCTTTGACCATAAGCATCCCAAAAGATGCCAGGAAAATAATTATAAATGAAATGATTGCGGTTAATCGGGGATTATGCCGGTCGGTTAACCAGCCGAATAACGGGCGGCCGATTCCGTTAAAAATAGCAAATAAAGAGACAAACATCGCTGCGGTCGTTGCATTGAGTTTAACGATTTCTTGGCCGACCGGACTAGAGATACCGATAGCCATCAATCCGCTGAAGGTGCCGATAATATAGCAAAGCCATAATCCATAAAAGGTTGACGATTTAATCATTTCAGTTCTAGAAAACTCGGGCGTAGAATGTTGCCGAGACCGATTTGCGGTTCCAGTTAACTCCGGTTTCCATAAATCAGGCGGAAATCGCAGTGGTAACGATAGAAGTATGATGAGTATTAAAAAGCTTAATCCTAAAATAAAAAAAGTTGGTAAGATACCGTATACGTCGATGAGATATCTGGCTAACGGTGCGGTGATTAATGGTGATAATCCGAATCCGACCAAAGTTAATCCGACCGCCAATCCTTTTTTATCCGGAAACCATTTCGTTATTACCGCTATCGGAACGCCATAAGCGATTCCAAGACCAGAACCGGTGATAATGCCATAACTTAAAGTAACTAGATGAATATGATTGGCCAGACTGGAAATCATCCAACCGAGCCCAACGATTATTCCACCACAGATTGTAAGTATTCGCGGTCCATATTTATCCAGGACTCCACCGGTTATCGGCATCAAGATAGCGAAAAAAGTCAGGCATAAGGTGTAGGGTAAACCACTTTCCGTAGCATTAATCTGAAATAATGATTCCAATGGTTTCCGAAACACACTCCAGGAGAAAACGGTACCCAGGCATAAATTGATTATGATACCGATACTTAGAAAAAACCACCGGCCTTTTTCTGCCGGTAATCCCAATATTTTTATTTTTTCAGTTAAGGCAGGATTATCCATTATTCTTCAAGCGTTTGGTAAGTATCGAATTGCACCGTGCTACTCTTTTTCGGAATTCGGAACAATATCCAGTATAATAGGGTAGCTGCGAATAAGTTATAAATACTGTCCGGGAGAGTAACGAACCATACATTCGACCAGAAATAGGGACGGAAACTAACTAAATTGAGGAGTATCCCTTCAAGAATCGAGGCAATAAACGTTCCCACCATAAAACTTAACCAGGATTCGGACATAACCTGTTTGGTTACCAATCCCGCAAGCCCGCCTAAGAGCGCATAGCTGAGCGTCATGATTCCGAGATGGTCACTGCCCAATGTTTCCATAATTCCACCGAGAATAAGACCGATAAAGAACCCCCGCATTTTCCCGAAATGGTATCCGCAATAGATTACTAACGGTAAAATAAAGTTCGGTTTTAATCCCAGAATACGGATGTTTTCTAAATAAGGTGAGCTCTGTAGAATAAAGCAACCTAGGGTTATCAGGATAAAATAAAGATAAAACATAGTATCTTTCTCACTACTAAAATATTATTGTACTTCTTCAAATGTTGGATGTACGATTACCAGCACTTCTTCGGTTCGATATACGTTTGCTGCCGGAGTAACCAAAATCGAGGTAATCCAACCTGACCGCGGATGTCGTTCAATTTTGCTGATCGTGCCGATAACCAAATCTTTCGGAAAGACACCGCCTAACCCGGAGGTTAATAAAATATCTCCAACTTTCAGGTCGGTATCAGTTTGTTCTAAGGTAAGTTTGCAATATCCTTTTCCTATTCCATCGATAATCCCCCGAGCGCGGGTACGTTCAATCACCGTGCCAACTGCAGACCGCTGGTCGGAAATAAGCAACACTTTACTGGAAGATCCGGCTACCTGCAGGATTCTACCGACAACGCCGTCAGGCGTTAAAACAATCATGTTTCGTTTCAGGCCTTGATTACTTCCTTTATCGATAGTGATGGTAAAGTAATAGTTACTCGGTGCGGTCGCAATAACTTCAGCGGCTACCGTTTGATAGGGCAACTTCTCTTTCAGATCGAGGAGTTTCCGGAGTCGGGTTAAGGCCTGTCGGTCACTTTTATACCATCGAATCTGCTGCTGGAGTATCGCATTTTCCTTTTTGGCATAATCCACTTCCCGATGTAATTGTTTCATCCGGGATAAATAATCTATCTCCTGCCGGAGCGATTGACCGGTTTTGGTAACGACTTTTTCAATCGGGGCGATGGTTGCTTGCAATGCCCGATAGGTCTGGTCGAAGAATGCTAAATGTTTAAATTTCGGTTGCCAAAAAATCAGGATGAGTATAAATACGATGAGGATTAGTAAAATAATAGTAATTAAATTACGTCGTAGAAAGGATACCATCAATTAACAACTCCCAAACTCCAAATTCCAAGTTTCAACACGGATTTGTTCAAGAATATATCCTCGGAAATTGAATGCTGGAATCTATTGATAATTAGTCCGCCTTAGGCGGATTGGAGCTTGGAATTTTTATTTGCAGCAGCAATATCAAAGACCGTTATCGCTTAATGTAACCGCTTTTTATCCGTCATATATCGGACATATTGCAGATATTGCAGTTCTTCCAGGGTTTTTCCGGTGCCGATAGCGACTGCCGTCATCGGGTCCGGTGCTAAGGTTACCGGCAACCCGGTTTCTTTGCTTAATAACTGATCTAATCCGCGTAATAATGACCCGCCGCCGGCCATAACCAACCCTCGTTCCATCAAGTCTCCGGATAATTCCGGCGGGGTGCGTTCCAAAGTGGTTTTGACCGCTTCAACAATTGCGGAAATCGGTTCCATCAACGCATCTCTGACCTCTTGAGAAGTAACATCAACTACCTTCGGTAATCCGGTGACTAAATCCCGGCCTTTAATCTGAATCGATTGTTCTTCTTCCTGCGGTACCGCAGAGCCAATTTTGATTTTAATCAATTCTGCGGTTCGTTCACCAATCATTAAGTTATATTTCCGTTTAATATGCTGAACAATCGCATCGTCCATTTCGTCACCAGCGACGCGAACTGACCGACTTACTACAATACCGCCTAAACTAATTACGGCAACTTCAGTGGTTCCTCCACCGATATCGATAATCATATTTCCGGCCGGTTCTTGCACGGGAAGCCCGGCACCGATCGCGGCTGCCATGGGTTCTTCAATTAAGTATACTTCTCTCGCTCCGGCTTGAATTGCCGAATCCCGTACCGCCCGTTTTTCAACTTCGGTGATTCCGGAAGGGACACCGATTACTATTCGCGGTCTGACGAATTTTTTCCGGTTATGCACTTTGGTAATAAAATGACGGAGCATAACATTGGTCAACTCGAAATCGGCGATAACCCCGTCTTTCAGCGGTCGAATAGCCACAATATCTCCCGGAGTTCGACCAAGCATCCGTTTTGCTTCTGCGCCAACTGCTAGCGGTAGATTATTCCCACGCTGGATTGCCACGACTGACGGTTCGCTTAATACAATCCCTTGCCCGCGAACATAGACTAAGGTGTTTGCTGTTCCTAAATCGATGCCAATATCATTAGAAAATAAGCCGTAGATAAAATTAAACATAGACTGTTAATTTCCAAATTCCAAATTCCAATGTCTATTAAATCAGTATATCATTATCTTACACTATCAAGGGAATCTGGAACTCGTTTTGTGATTTATTTGGTTTTCGGTTTTTGGTTTTTGAGATACTGAATTATTTCTTCTGTTGATTGATCTTTAAGCTCGATAGTTTTTTCGGGTTTTGGCGCTGCCTGAGTGAATCCCTGTTTCTGTAACATATGTTGTTGGATTTTTTGGTATTCTTCTTTGGTTAACTTCCCTTGTTTCACCATTTGTTCATAAGTTAAAATCGTACTGGTTTCATCCAACCTCTTACTTTGAAAACCGCTTTTTTTGGCTTTCGACCAAAAAATCAATAAAAATACTAAAAAACCGATTGGAACAATAATAAAGATTGATAAAAAGCTTGCCTGTAATAAAGCAGAATTCATAAGGTAACTTAAAAAACCGCGAAAATTATAGAATTTATGGTAGCAAACCTTGCTTAGGTTTGCAAATGAATTTTTATATCATGTTTCTTTTTTTATGTAGAATTTTCGGGTAATACGATATAACTCAAATGTTAGATACGTAGTTATTGGGATAAAACCACCGTATCCCTTTTTAATATATATAAATCATAACCAGATAAAACTAAAACTAGTAGACTGGTAGGAATTACACACGCAATATGATCTAGCGCAATTGACCAATATATTTCAATGTTTATATTGATTTACCTAGGGTTATCAAGCAAACTGGACCGTTTCCAGTTTGCTCCAGGGATTATTGATAGACGTTGATATTAAGCAAACTGCATGATATGCAGTTCGCTCGATTGATTTATTTAAGGATTGCTGGGGATATAGGGATTTTCGATATCCTTATATACCCTTTCGTGTATAATGCAGGTAAAAAAGATGAATAAAAATCAAATTGGCAGCCTGCCAAACTGATTTAGGTATTGTGTTTTGACGAGGGATATCGGATATCCCTCGTCCTTACTCCGGAATAGTTACCATATTATACCGGAAAGAAAGCTGATGAATAATATGGATAACGGAGGTCGTGGAATTAATAGCCAAGAGCAATTTGGTGGTTTAAATTTAGTATATATAGCGGTATGAATTGCGCCGCATCGATATTCAATAAGGGGAAAGTTCGATAATTTCATGATATCCAGCATCTAAATTTAGGTATCGAACTCCGTGTCGATAGCAACCTTGGCTACTTGAAATGAGGAGAGATTCGCACTATACTGTATAGAGGGAAAGATATTATGATAGAGATGGAACTATACGAAATCCGAATCGATGAAACCCATTGGCATCAACCGCAGGTGATTATTTTAAAAGAAAAAAGCGGGAACCGGATTCTGCAAATTGTCATCGGATTATTTGAAGCGCAATCGATCTATATAAAAATCAAGAATCTGCCGACTTTGCGTCCTTATTCGCATGATTTATTAGCCGATCTTTTAAGCCAACTCGGGGGACGGCTGGATCGAATTCTGATTGACGATTTGAAAGAAGAAACCTTTTATGCGAAACTGTTTGTCGATACCCGGCAAGGGAAACAGTTGATCATTGATTCCCGACCGAGCGATGCCATAGCGTTAGCGTTGCGGAGTGATGCGCCGATCTATGTTGAAGAAAAGGTGTTGGAACAAATAGAAATGAGTGAGGAGTAAGAGTCAAGAGTGATCAGACAGTTCGATATCCCTTACTGTAATATGCACCGCTCTAGCCCTTACTAAAATTGATTATGAAACAAGCCCGATTTAGAGTCCATTGTGCATTAGCGGAATGCTATTATTATTTAAAAGAAGAAGGAAATCCATTAACCGGCGAAGCGAATCTGGTGTTTTGCACTTACCCGGAACGCGATTTGACTGATGATGCCCGGCCATGTCCGTATTATCGAATGGACTGGCAGAAAAAGATGAAATTGGTCCAAGAGAAAATCAAGGCGAATAGAGAAGCGAAACTGAAAGCGCAGCCGTCATCGCCTCCGCAATCAGTAAAAGTATCGGAGCCCAACCCGGAATCGGAACCACCGCTACCTTCGCCAGATAATTTGTTTGAACAGGATAAAAAAACCTAATCGGTAATTCGGAGACATAACTCTTCGAAAGAAAACCCGCATCATAAACAAGACTCAAAGGTGAGAGCGGTACCTTCGCAATCGATATCGGCTATGCCATTATCTTTTATTTCTTCCGGTAATCCCCAACTCGACGACCTTCTTGGTGGCGGTATGCTAGCGCATTGTATCTATTATGTTTCCGGGCATACCGGAACCGGAAAATCAACACTGGCATTACAGTTTATTTCCAATCCAGCCAAACCAACGCAGAAACGAGTGTTTATTTCTTTACGCGATACCTCGCTGAGCCAGGATGCAATAGCCATCTATGAAAAAACTGCCGGAAATAAGAAACCGCATATCCAATTTAAGTCTATTCCTGCAATCAACCTCAATCGGTTAAAAACCATTGAGCAAATCAAGAAAACTATTATTACCATCAAACCCAGTCGATTGGTAATCGATGATATCCATCTGCTCTCAACCTATCCGGATATGAATTTGAAAACCTATTGGGATTTATTCGAATGGTGCCGGAAGTATACCGAGGTTACTATGCTAACTGGAATCATGCCGATGACTCCCGGAATAAGTGAATATCGGGATACTGCAATCCAGGAATTATCCGATGGAATAATCTGTTTGCAATTTGACCAACAGCAGGGAAATATTAATAAAAAGATATACGTTTTGAAACATCGCGATATTGCCCATCAAACCGGGATTCGGGATTATACCATTTATGCCGCGCAAATTATCATGGATAAAAAGATTAAAGATTTGCGGGAATCTCCGATGGCAACCAAAAAAGAATCGGTAGTCGTTTCAATGTCACCCACCCCGCTATCGGTGATCCCGGATATCCTTTATTTCGATGATGAACAGGAGAAAATGGTGCACCGCCGAATCAGAGAATATAATTCACGACATCCAGAAACCCCGGTCCAGATATTAGATAAAAAAATCGAAAGTATCTATGATTATAATCTTTTAATCGATAAATTCGAAAAAGGGGAAACCCCGTTTACTTTATTACCGATAGACCTTTATCGATTACCGCAATTAGTAGAACAAGGATTAATCCATCCGCTCGATAATTTATTTACGCCGACATTACGCGACCTTTATTTGGATGTAGCGTTACAACAATGCCGGTATAAAGGAGTACTCTATGCCATACCGCAGTATGTCAATGTGAGTATTTTGGTTTATCGAAAAGATCTATTAGAGAAATATCATTGCCAGCCGCCAAAAACCTGGACAGAATTGGTTAAGACCGCCCAGCTGATTTTGGAGAATGAATCCGATTCAGAATTGAACGGATTCGGATTTCAAGGCTCGCAATTTGAGAATCTCTCCTGTAATTTTCTGGAATTTCTCTGGTGTAATGGCGGTGATGTATTCGATGCCGCCGGAAAAATAATTATTAATAGCGACCCGGGAATTGAAGCTTTAAAATTCATGCATGATTTAATTTATAAATATCATTTGGCACCGGAAGATACTCCCTACTTAGCGGAATCGCAAACCGAACGATTCTTTTTAAACCGGCATCTCATTTTTCTTCGGAGTTGGCCGCGGATATTATCGCAAGCAAACTGGCAGACTTCTCGAGTGCAGGATAAAGTCGGGTTTGTACCCTTACCCATCGGTCCGCATGGAACGAAAAGCATTCCGATAATCGGTGGCCATGGATATATGATTCCCAAAAAGGTCGCACAACCAGAAGTCATCTGGCGGTTTCTGAATGAATGGTTATCTCCGGATGCGGTGGTGGATTTCGCGATTAAAGGATGGACTTGCCCGGTACGCAAATCGGCATATACGAATACCGATATTCTAATGCATCGACCGTATTATACCGAAATGCTGAATTTATTACCCACCGGCCGAGCTCGGCAGCAGATACCGCATTATCCGGTAGTAACCCAATTAATCAAACGGGAAATACATTTCTGTTTACGGAATGAAAAAACACCGAAAGATGCACTGAATACGATAGCAGAAGAACTCCATAAAACTATCCATCGGCAGATGCATACTCCGCCGATAAATCGAGCGATCGAATATATCGAGACCCATCTCAATCAACCGCTTGATCGCGATACGATAGCCGATATCGTTCATCTCTCACCCAGCCATTTTAGTGTCTTATTTAAGGAGGTTATCGGCCAAACGTTCACAGAATACCTAACCCATCTTCGTATTGACCGCGCAAAACATCTCTTAGGTAACCCGGAATATAATATTGAACAAATAGCCGAAAAAGTAGGATTCAGCGATGAAAGTTATTTTACCCTTGTTTTCAAAAGACTTACCGGAGTAACTCCATCTCGATACCGACTAAATCTTCAAGGTATGATAGCCAGTTTATAACTTGCCAGAGCATACACTAAAGATTCGAACTATCAGATATTATTACAACAATAGTGCTAGAACAATTCATGGTCTTGGTATTTCAGGACCCAGAATGCGATAATGTATTCGGGGAATAGAACTATATTTGTATAATTCAAACTATATTTGTATAAATTCATACTGATTAGTCTTGTGATTCAACAAAAAGAACGATACAATTTATGCCCAGAGAAGAATTTCAAGAACGCAAGATTTTCATAATAAAGGCAATTCCTATTGTTTTTAAGAAGAGTAACCGAGTAATTCAGGCTATAAAATATATTATACAATTTACTTAGATTTATATTATCGATAACATTCCCTTAATTTACATCGGTTAAAATGGATATCAAAATCGGGTTATCGATTAGTCCCATGCATGGTTAATAAGTAACTGTTGCGGTTATAGGAGGCAACTCCTTAAGTGCAGGTGATATGTTGTTCAAAATTGCGTTGTAAGTTAAACTATCAATAAATAGATAATAGTTGGTTTTACCAATGAAAATTTGTTTCCCAAGATTATAAATGATGATAGAGAAAGGAGGGAAAATCTAAATGAGAATATTAGTATTGTTAGTATTAAGTCTATTACTTTGTGTCCCGGTATTTGCCGTTACGGTAACCGTTAGTACTACCGGTGGCGTCGGAATGTTCAATAGTATACAATATGCAATTGCATCTTGTTTAACAAATCCCGATACCCCGGATACCGTTCAAATTCTGGATAATGGCCCTTATTTCGAAGCATTAGAAATAGGTACCAGCGGATATAATCTGACTATTGAGGGTTCAGGTGGGTCTCGACCATTACTCGTATCGAACCGTTCTTCAGCAATTACCGGATATTGGACTGACAACCGGGCGATTGATATCCGTGCAGATATTTGCACTACCATTATAAAAGATATCGTATTAATTCCATCGGTTACCGATCCGCCGGGTGCAGGAATAGACATTGATGATAATGGAATCAGCGGATTTAATGTCCAATTAATCAATGTAGTAATCGCTGGCAATGATGGAAGTGACCAGCCGGTAACTATGGACGGATTAACCGTTGGTTCTGCAGCAACCACCTTTACCAGTCACGCTATTGATATCCAGAGTACTCCAGCTGCTGGTAATGTATATTTGGAAAAGGTTATTGTATCGCGAGCAGCTTTAGGTTCCAATTATGGTTTACGGGTGCTTTTAGATGGAACTTCTGGCAATCGGGCGAAAGTTAATGTCGGTCCCGGTTGTGTATTTTCCTATCTTCCTGTAGACGGGATTTATTTCGGGGCCTCGATGTATTGCGATGCGACGTTCTCCGGTACTTCAACAGAACCAATTATTTTTACCAATAATGCCCGTTGGGGTATTTGGGATTACAACAACACCGGTAACTCGGCAGTAAATAAATTAAACTGGGCTATTTTTACGAATAATGGGAGTATGGGGCTTCGGATATCAGGAACGTCAAATCAGCCGACGGTAACCATGACCAATTGTACTTTTGCGAATAATGCGTTATCGCTAAGTACTGCACAAATTGATTTCAGTGTAACTACCGCAACCAATTTCTTCGCCAGTAACGTAATTATTGCCGGTAATGGCACTTTGGATACGACGAGAGTAAATACTGTTCTTTTAGGAACCGGACCGTTAAATATTAACACTAGCGCAATTGTGCTTCAAGGGACATATACCCTCAATACTGTCGGTGAAGCAGACGGTGTTATTGGAACCATGGTAGCCACGAGTATCACTAATCGGAATCCGATTTTCTGGTCACTAGACCCATCAAATCCGAAATTTGCCAGAGTCGGTAATGCCTTTTTTGCTACCGCTGGCCCTAATGGCGGACCATTAACTGGTGGCGGTCAGTTTGAGATAAAAACCGATGTGGTATCAGTGAGTCCTGCCATAGCTACCGTTCCTTTTAATGGAACTCGATTATTTACGGCATCCGGCGGGATACCACCGTATGTCTGGTCAAGTAGTGACACCACGGTTGGGTCAATTGATAGTACCACAGGATTATTCACGGCACTATCTTTTGGAACCACAATCATTTCTGCGATTGATGTCGATTCGAATACTGGGATTGCTACCGCGATAATTGTTCCCACAAGTGCACCAATTTTGATTGAATCCAAAGAGAACAATATCCAACGGAAAGTAGTTCCATTTACTGAATTAAATTTCTAATATAAGCAACAAACAGAGATAAACATTTCTGAATAAGTTGCGGTAAAAATATCTTGGCAAGGATTCGGTTCTACCCAATCCTTGCCAAATAAAATAATAGAAGGAGGGAAAATCAATGAGAACTTATCAAAAGAATTGGTGGATAATCGTAGGTTTCCTAGTGGTTTTGGTAGTATCCGGTTATACCGTAAGTCTAACCGTCAGTACTACCGGTGGAGCCGGGGATTTCAACTCGATTCAGTATGCAATCAATTCCTGTTTAACCAATCCGGATACACCGGATGTAATCACTATTCTGGATAATGGTCCTTATTTTGAAGCGTTAGATATTGGTACTGCCGGATTTGATCTGACAATTCAAGGTGGTAGCGGAATTCGACCGGTGATTGTTGCCAGTATAACCAGCGCTACTACGGGTCCATTAGGTAACCGAAACCAAGTTATTGATATCTTAGGAGATCAATGTACAACGGTAATAAAGGATCTGGTACTTATTCCAGATACCACTGCACCAGCAGGAAAAGGAATCAATATTGCGCCATATTCAACGTTATCCCAATTTTCCGTTGCGTTGATTAATATGGTTATCGCCGGGAATAATGGTTCCAATCAACCGGTCACTATGGACGGACGAACCGTAGCTTCTGCAGCAACTACCTTTACCCTTCAAGGTATAGATGTAGCCAGTGCATTAAAACCAGGGCATATTTCTTTACAAAAGGTTATTGTATCTCGAGCTACCTATTATGTAGATGGAAACTCTGGGCTCCGGGTATTATTAGATGGAAATCCGACGGATCGCTCCAGTGTCGATATCGGTGCTGGCTGTGTATTTACCTATCTACCGCAAGATGGAGTCTATTTTGGTGCTTCAACTTGTTGCGATGGTACTTTCTCCGGAACCTCAACCGAACCGATTATCATCAGCAATAACGCCCGTTGGGGTATTTGGGATTACAACAATGCCGGGAAATCGGCAGTAAATAAATTAGATTGGGTAATTATCACCAACAATGCCAGTATGGGATACCGGGTTTCCGGAAGTTCAAATCAGCCGTCAGTAACGATGACGAATTGCACCTTTGCAAATAATGCCTTATCGACAAATACCGCGCAGATTGATTTCAGTGTTACTACCTCAACGAATTTTACGGCATATAATGTGATTTTTGCCGGGAACAGTCTTATGACTTCAACTAGAGCGAATACCGTTATTAATGGTTCGGGTGCATCATCATTAACCATAAACACCTGTGCATTAGTTATAACCGGATTAGCAGGAGCGACTCCGACTTATTCATTAAGCACTATGGTATCTGCAAATGGTGTAGTCGGTGTAGGCACGTTTACTCAAAATGGCGGGATCAATGAGAATCCGGATTTTGCATCGTTAGACTTAACCAGTGCTGATTTTGTTGCCGTGAGAAATCCTCATTTTGCTACTGTAGGACCGAATGGTGGTCCGTTAACCGGTGGGGGTAAATATCTTGGCGGCGGTACACCAGCAGAATTAAGTCGGTTTGATTCAGAGTAAAGTAAATGAGTTCGATTATGGTAAACAATACCATAAATAGGTTATTCATTACCGTTCATTATCGTAGTGTTAATCAGATAAAAAAGTATGTTATCTGATCGAGGAAGTAAACGGGAGCTGGCGAGTTATCCCAAAAACCTGAATACGTCAGCTCCTTTTTTTTAACAACAGATTAAGCAGATTAAACAAAATGATTAATTATATTTATCGGATTAAAAAGGATAGAGCGTTATGTTAATTAAGAAACCGCGACATATTTTTATGATAACCATTTGTTTAGCCAGTTTAATCTGTTGTTTATCTATACCGCTTGCATATGGCAACACAAATCTATACGCAATTTTTATTACCAGCGATGGCTTCCGGCCAGACTATATAGAAATGTATCACCCGCCGAATCTTATGCAGCTTATTAAAGAAGGGGTTCGGGTAAAAGATGCGGTCGATGTTTTCCCCTGGACTACGACGACTAATATGACCTCACTAGTTACCGGTTCTTATCCAGCCACTACCGGAATCGGAAATAATTCGCAATATGAGAAAGAAACCGATAAAATCGTTGGCGGCCCGCGTAATAATAAAGCCGAAACTATTGGTGAAACGCTCCAGAAAGCGAAAATCCCTACTGCGGTAGTCAACCATTTCATGCTTCAAAATCGGGGCGCAGATAAATATATTTCCGATGGCAATGCCGACGATGT
>JBHGBB010000067.1:0-17058 GCA_041946755.1 bacterium
AGCGGTGAAATCTTTTCGCGGATTGGGAAAAATATCAAATCCCGGTTACCGGGACATACTTTGATTGCCGGGTATACCAATGGCAGTTCTGGATATATTCCTACCGCGGAAGCGCTCATTGAAGGAGGATATGAAACACAGCAAGCCTATAAATTTTTTGCTACCTTCCCCTTTAGTTCGGAAGTAGCACAAGTGGTCGAAAATGCAACAGTTAAATTAGCGATACAACAATAAACTAGTAACATATTTTAATCTAGGAGACAACTATGCAAAAAAGATGGAAATGGTTTTCGATATGTTTTTTGACAGTAGTTTTGTTATTAGCTGGTGCGGATTGGGGTAATGCGTATTCTACCATTACCGTAAATGTCTTAATCCATAATGGCACCAATGCTTCATCAAATTGTGTTAATGGAACAGTGGCTTGTTTATCAACCTCAAACGTCAGTAACCTGATTCCAGGAGTATGGTTTACCTGGGGATTTAATGGCACGATCAATGCAACTACTTTATCCGGATATGATGTTCTGGTAATGCCGGGTGGCAATGGATTCGGCAGTGGGTATCGGGTAGATTCAAATATCAATGCTAATGATATTCGGACTTGGGTAGCCAGCGGTAAAGGGTATTTCGGTACTTGCGCCGGGGCATATGGCGGTTCTTATATAACCTATAATTATGCGCCATCTACTACGTCGATTTTATATTACGCTTGGGGAGTCGCGCCACATATAAATGCTTTAGCGGTATCCTATAATGGGAATTTAACCTTAAGTATGACTTCTGCCGGACAATATACACTCAATTATTCCGGTATCCAGACCCTAGATCATGAGTCCGGCCCGGCTATGAAAGCCAATAGTCCAGGGGCAATAGTATTTGCGACTTATGCCGATAGTAATACCGGATATCCTGGACATATTGCAATTGTAGGAGATACTTATGGTTCGGGAAGAACTATCCTATGCGGACCACATCCGGAATTAACATCACCGCGGAAATCTGAAATGGTAGCGAGAATGGCAGCCTGGGCTGGAAAAGCAATTGATACTCAGATTCCAATCGAATTAGTCGATTTCGATGCGGTTATTGAATAAGAATAATAATTACTATTACTGAAATAATAACTCTCATGAAATTGAATTTAATACCAGCGATATTAATGGCTTTACTGCTTATCGTTTCAGGTTATGCGATAAGCCGGGATAGTGTGATGAATATGGCATATACCTATTCCACTGCGACCTGGTTATGCTCAAGCACGAACGCCAATCCTGCTTGGAATGAGTTTAAAGCTGGGAAGTGGTATACCGGTGTACCATATAATATGGGCGGATGGGATAGTTTATCAACCTGTTTCTGGAAGTTAGCCAACGGAGTTATCGCCGGGAATGGTAAACAAGTAGATTTACATACTCCCAGTCATGCAGGGGTAGATTGTTCGGGTTTTGTAACCCGATGTTGGGGGATCGATACCGGGAAAATGTATACTTGGACGTTACCGAGTATTTCTCGGGAGATAAAATGGTCAGAATTAGTTCGTGGCGATATTTTAAATAAGCAAGCTGGTTCAGGGCACGTGCGTATCTTTGATTATTTTACTAATGGGACTAAGCAGATGATGGTCTATGAATCGACTGTTGGAATTCACCCGGGTTTTGGAGTTCACCCGGGGAGAGTGGTACATCGAATCCTTCGCTGGGATAAGGCATATACTCCTCGCCGATTTAACCAGATTGAAGAATACGTTTATCCACATCCGCCGTATCAAGACCTGATGCCATTATCTAAAACATTGCAGCAACCATGGATAATCGGTGGCCTAGGTAGAGTGGGTGCAATGAGTTGGAATATTATTGATTATTCGACTACTCAAAACGGTTTGGAAATAGGTAGCAATCATTATGTTGGGCAACTTACCCAAAAATATCCTGGGTTGGGTTATGCTTATACCGGTAGTTCCACGGATACTAATTATACTATTGAAGCGAATGTATGGTGTCCTTACAATACCTTAAAAGAAGATGCGCAATATACCCAACTCTTAGCATATTTCAATCCGGAAAAGATGTATTATCTAAGTTTAGGTACCGATTTTGCACCTGGCAAGAATCGGCAGCGAATATGCTTACAGTCGCATACTTCTTTAGGTACGGTAAAAACGCTCAAAACTTGGCGATATCCAATCGATTTTCCGGATCCAAAAGGTTCCGGTTGGCATCATTTGAAATTAAGTATATTTGATGGAAATATCGACGTTTGGTTTGATGGAAAGAAATTACCTGGTCCGATAAGTAAATATCGAAAATCAACTTCGGGGTATGTTGCCTGTTCTCAATATACGAAAAGCACAAGTGCTTCACTAGTTAGTTGGTTTGAAGAGTTTAAAGTATATCCAACCTCGATGTCTAGAATAGATAAATAGTTTTAGAAGGAGGAATTGGTTCTATGAAATATATGATTTCGATATCCGTTGTTTTGATAGTCCTAATCTTAGCCGTTTCAGGATATCCCATTTCGCGGGATAATGTGATGAATACCGCATATTCATATTACACCGCTACCTGGACATGTTCTTCGGCAAATGCCGACCCGGCTTGGAATACGTTTACTCCGGGTAGTACTTATCAGGGTATCCCATATAATATGCATGGTTATGATACCTTATCTACCGCATTTTGGAAATTAGCACATGGAGTCATTGCCGGAAATCATTTACAGTATTCTACCAATACTTGGACTGAAAGTCATGCCGGGGTAGATTGTTCCGGCTATGTATGTCGAACTTGGGGAGAAGATACGTATCATTTCTTAACGAGTGAAATGTATAAAATTGCGACGACGATCAGTTGGTCGGATCTACTACGAGGAGATGTATTGAATAGTTCCGGTCAGCATGTTCGGCTTTTTGATTATTTTACTAATGGTACTACCGAAATGATGGTTTATGAATCCACGGTACATGTACCCCCGGAATATATTGACCAACGAGTAACCCATCGAATACTCAACCGGTTAAACTCGACTCACTTTCCCTCTGGTTATAATTATATTCCTCGGAGATATAAAAATATCCAAGAGGTGCCATATCCCCACCCACCATATCAAGATATGGTTTATTCCATGAATACCTATCAGCAGCCATGGATAATCGGCGGGGTTGGTGGAGTAGGCAAGATGAGTTGGAATCCGGTAGGGGTAGCAACAACTGCCGGTGGGACCGCACCGGGGAGCGATAGTATGATTGGGCAATTGCAACAGGCGAATTGGGGTACCGGCTATGCATATACCGGTGCGCCAACCGATACCAATTATACGGTTGAAGCTTATGTTTGGTGTCGATATAATAACGGAGCGATTGATACCGCATTTCGGTATAATTCATTATTATCATATTTCTATCCCTGGCCAATGCGATATATTCAATTAAGCTCTGATTTTACTTTACCGCGTAATCGGCTTATGCTCCAAGTGCGGGATACGACTGGATTAATTGCATCGACGTTGAATGAATGGCAAAGCGGAACCGATTTCCCGACGATTAGTTCTTCCGGTTGGCATCATCTGCGATTAAGCGTGCTTGATGGAACGATGAAAGTCTGGTTTGATGGCAATAAACTATCCGATCCCACTACTGCACCTTATACTGGCTTCACTACCGGGTTTGTTGCCTGTTCTCAATATTCGAGTGTTAGCGGCGAGAATCAGACCGGTTGGTTCGATGCCTTAAAAGTATATCCAACTCGGATGACATTGAATTCTGCGACGGTAATCAATCTCGATTTTGGCAAGAGTACTACGCTGGAGCTTATCGGCGGTATCCCGATGCATCTGTGGTCATTATCAACTACCGGAATCGTTTCTTTAAACACCACTGCTGGCGCTACAGTTGTTGTAACTGCAATACATAACGGTACGGTTACTTTAACCGCCCGGGATAATTATTCACCACAACAAACGATTACGATTAGAATAGAGGTTCAGGGCATACCGATAGAATTATTGGATTTTGAAGCCATTGTCGAACCGTATCTAAAAGACTAAGTAGATAAGAGAAAATAGCTTATATTGAATTAAAAATATAATGTTTCAAACATGAGTTTTATACGATGCAACGATGAACGAGATAATATCTCGTTCATCCTAATGACAAGGTTATAGTCAATTTAGGAAGAGAACACCATACTAATAAATAATAGTACAAAATATTCAATTAGAATTACTTAAATAAAATCTATGAAAACAAACGATAAATACCTTGAAATAATAGGAGTTATGCTAGGATTAAGTCTTCTTTTAATCGGCATTGCACTGGCTATTTCTCCGACTATAAAGGTTACCGGGTCCGGGACTGTATTAGTCGGTGATGCCAGAACACTCTCGGCAAGTGGTGGCACTCCGCCATATACCTGGTCGATTAAAACAGGTTCCGGTGCCCCGGGAATATTAAATGCATATACGGGGACAACCGTGGTATTGCTGGCAACAGTAGATCCTGGTACATGCTCAATCGTAATAACCGATGCTACGCTACAGTCGGCTACTACCGAGGATTTTGCGATTATTCCGGCCCCGAGTCCAATAAAGAGTTTCTGGATTTGGAGTAGTTCCATTTCAACTCGCAGCGATGCTACCACGGTTATTACTACCGCAACTACACATCAAGTTCGCGATGTTTTTTTATTGGTAAAAGGAGCCAGCGGATCGGTCAATTTTACCGTTATGGATTGGTTAACTTCAATTGCTGCCGGTTTAACTACCAATGTTCGGATTCATCCCTGGGTGATTTGTTTTAAGGATTCTACTAAAGGGCCTACCGGAATATATCAGACGGTTGGTCCCAGCTCTACTTGGATAGTACCGATGGATACTAGCTATCGTCAATATTTAATGGACACCTGTTTTACCCCGCTATTACGCGATCATCCGAATATCAGCGGGATCCATCTGGATTGCTATCGGTATCCCGGGTCCTATACGTATCCCGAATGTAATGCCATTAATAATGATACTGGTCGGTCGTTATTCCAATTTTGTCAACAGATCGCGACTACTATCCGGGTATATAACCCTTCACTGCCGATTTCGATTGCCGTGATGCCGGAAATGGATACCGCCATATATTATTATGGGCAGGATTATTATCAGTTATCGACTGCCGGTTGTCGTATTCTATGTCCGATGGCATATACCGGGAATTATGGAACTACTGCTGAGTGGGTAGGGCAAGTTATGAAATATACTCGAGATACAGCAGTCCGAACTTGTGCTGTTTATGCCGGGGAACAGTTTACCTATGATAGCGGTCCCCCATACTATATGACCAGTGCGGAAATAGCCGCAGAAACCCGATATACCCTCGATTCCGGAGCGCAAGGAGTAACGGCATTTCGTTGGCCGGTTCAATCGAACCAATGGATAGCTTGGGATACTGTGGGGACAACGTTAGCCATAACCTTTAGTCCATCAACCGGATTTAATGTGCCGGTCGGCAGCAGTATAGTCATCGGTGCTACTGGTGGATGGAAACCGTTTGCGCGATGGACAACCAGTAATTGGAGTGTCGGTACCGTAGCGGTCTTTTTTAGTGATGATAGCATCCGGTTTTATGCCCGGAATACAGGAACGTGTACAGTGATGGTAACCGATTCTGCCCCGGGACCGAGAACAATCAGTTCCGCAACAATAACGATAATTGCAGTACCGGTAGAACTCTCGCGATTTGACGCGATTCTCGAACCGAATGACCGGTCACAATTTCGATAATATGGAAAGGAAATCAATATGAGAAATAGACCTGGATCATCGCAAGTCATTATCTTAGGCGTAATAATTATACTTTTTGTGAGTGTAAATATATCAATTGCAGTACAACCAACAATAACCTTTCTCGGTTCAGGTACCGTGCTTATTGGTGATACCCGGGTTCTAATAGCGAGTGGTGGAACTGCGCCATATACCTGGTCGATTCAGACCGTTTCCGGTGCACCTGCGGTATTAAGCTCGATAACCGGTGAGACGGTATCGTTTCTTGCTACGGTTGATCCCGGTACTTGTAGTGTGGTGGTCACCGATAGTCTCGGTGCAGCAAATACCACTGAAAATATCTCTGTCGTTCCATCGCCATCACCAATAAAAAGCTTCTGGCTACATGGGACATACGTTGCCTCACAAAGTGATGCAAACTCGATTATTGCTGCCGCAACAACGCATCAGGTACGAGATATCCTTTTAATCGTTAAAGGCGGTAGTGGGACTTTCGGTACTACCAGACTGGATTGGTTAACAAATGCCGCGAAGACATTACAAACTAATGTTCGAGTCCATCCCTGGGTGATCTGTTTTAGCGATTCTGCGGCAACGACATTAGGGATTTACTCTACCGTTGGCGGGTCATGGATAAATCCGATGGACCCGCGATATCGGCAGTATTTAATGGATTCTTGTATTATTCCATTAGCTCGAGACCATCAGGATATTAACGGAATCCATTTAGATTGTTATCGTTATCCAGGCAACGCTTATAAATATGATCAGGGAGCTTCGCTGGTGAGTTTTTGCGCAGAGATTGCAACTACAGTGCGAAAGTATAATCCAGCAATACCAATCTCAATTGCCCCGATGCCGGAAACCAGCGGAAACGAATATTATTATGGGCAAAGTTATTATAAATTATCTACTGCCGGCTGCCGGTTTTTCGGGGTGATGTCGTATACCGGAAATTATGAAGCGTCAGCCGCTTGGGTAGGGAGAGTAACGAGATATGTTCGGAACACCTCTGCACGGACTTGTGGGGTATATGCTGGTGAGCAATTTACTTATGATTCTCCCGTAAATGGCTCTTATTATATGGCTTCAACAGAGATTGCTGCAGAAACCAAGTATGCGGTTGATTCCGGTGCGCAAGGAGTAGCTGCATTCCGCTGGCCGATTCAATCATATCAATGGACCGCATGGGATATGGTAGGAACAACAGCTCCATTAACCATCGATGTATTTAGCGCTATCACCATTGCCGTAGATAGCAGTATTGCAATCAGCGCCAGTGGCGGTTGGAAACCCTATACACAATGGACAACCAGCAATTGGAATATTGGAACAGTCTCGACCTATTTTAGCGATGATAGTATCAAGTTTTATGCGGTTAACACCGGAACCTGTACCATCAGTCTCCGCGATTCCGCTCCGGGACCGCATACCGCTACTTCAGTAACGATAACTATTATTCCAAAACCAGCGAAGATATCTTATTTGAACAGTTATGGTGAGTTCACTGCCAGTGACGATACCGGATATTGGTATTATGAGAAATATGGCGATGGAACCGCTGCTGGGGTATTGGATGTAGATACCGCTACTACCGGATATGCGATCTTTACCCAGATTCCCGGTCAAAAGGCGAAATTAAGCCAGGTGTTTGCGGTACCTAGCACTGGATGGTATACCGCAAATGCAAAAGTATGGACTACGATAGATGATCCAACCCAGCATCAGAAAGTATATTTATACCTGCAGGAATTGGATACGACCAATGCGGTTGCGGCTTGTGGGAATCAGGTGATATATGGTGGGACGGGCTATTTTCCCGGCGCTGGTTTAGTAAATCCAGTTAATGAAGAGCTTTCAATCTCATACTATGCGAATAATACCAACTTGGTAGTTCAACTGGTATCAATCAATCCGAGTTATAGTAGCGAAACCGGCAATTTGATTGTTGATTATCTCCGAGTGGTCGCCGATGCACCGATACCGGTATCGGTGGTTAGCACGTTAACCAATACCGGATTTGATGAAGGAACCACCGGTTGGATGTTGGAACGATATGGCGATGCTGTGGTAGCTGGGATTTGGACTGGCGCATATTCCAATTTAATTTTGTCCCAGGATAGTGGTATGAAAGGGAAAGCAAGCCAGGTTTGTAGTATCGATACCGGGAAACCGGTATATGGCTCAGTGTGGGTATACAGCGATGCCAGCACAAGTAGTCAATCGCAGAAAGTATATCTGTATGTTTATGATTATACCAATGGATATGGTCAAATTATGGCAAGTGGCAATGCGATTCTGCAATCTGGCAGATGGAATCCAAACCAATGGCATCAGATACAGTTTGTATATATCCCTGCCAGTGAATATAATGCAGTACAGGTAGTAGGAATCAATGCAGGAAATCCATGGGAAGCACTCTATTTCGATACTCTAGAACTCAAACAAGGTTAATTAATATGACCAAAAATATTGGGATTAATAATAAGATTATTACACTTAGTATAGTAATATTGATATGCAGTATTAGTATAACACATGCAGCACAGCCGACCATAACCCCAGTCGGTTCAGGAACAATGCTGATTGGCGACGCTCGAATATTAGTCGCTAGTGGTGGTACTGCGCCATATACTTGGTCAATAAGAACCGTTTCCGGCGCTCCTGGCCTATTAAGCACATATACTGGAACCTCGATCGCATTCTTGGCAACGATAGACCCGGGAACCTGTTCAATCATCGTAACCGATAATACTGGCGCAGCGAATACCACTCAGAACTTAGTGGTTATCCCAGCGCCAGTACCGATAAAGAGCTACTGGATTTGGGGTAGTACGGTATCAAGTCGAAGTGTAGCCACAACGGTCATTACGACTTCATCGACGCATCAGGTTCGAGATGTGTTTGTTTTGGTAAAAGGGACTAGTGGATCGATTAGTTTTACCGCATTAGATTGGTTAACTTCAATTGCGAAAGGATTAAATACCAATGTTAGGATTCATCCCTGGGTAATTTGTTTTAATGACCAAGCTTCAGGTCTTTCCGGTAATTATACCACTTATGGTACTTATACTAGTTGGATCAAACCAACGGATCCGCGATATCGTCAATATTTAATGGATACCGTATTTATCCCATTATTACGTGACCATCCGGATATTGCCGGAATCCATCTAGATTATTACCGATATTCCGGTGTTTCTAGTGTCGGTGGCTTGGCAGCGAGTAATGATACCGGGGTATCTCTCGTTCGTTTTTGTCAGGAAATAGCCACTACGATTCGGAAATATAATGCAGCACTCCCGGTATCAATAGCCGTCATGCCGGAATATCCGGATAATAATAATGAATATTATTATGGACAAAGCTATTATAAATTATCTACTGCCGGCTGCCGGATATTATGCCCAATGTCGTATAGCACTACTGATGCTACCTATTCCGGTAAAGTTGCCGGGTACTTACGTAATACCGTGGCGAGAACATGTTCAGTTTATGCCGGACAAGAGACCGGCGCTTCAGCCTCATTAGTGGCTTCAGAAACCAGATATGCTATTAATACCGGTGCACAAGGTGTGGTAGCATTCAGATGGCCGATACCAACTGAGCATTGGACGGCTTGGGATACGGTAGGTACTACCTTACCGATAACGTTTAGTCCCTCGACAGCAATTAGTATCCCTGTTGGCAGCAGTATTATTTTCAGCGCGAATGGAGGTTGGAAACCATTTGCCCGATGGACGACTAATAACTGGAGTATCGGGTCGGTAGCCGCCTTTTTTGGTGATGATAGTGTCCGGTTCTATGCGCGGAGTACCGGGACTTGCGTGATAACGGTTAAAGATTCAGCACCAGGTCCGAGACAATCGAATTCAGCGACAATTACAGTTACTCCTGGGGTACCGGTAGAATTATCAGGATTTGAATTAACATACAGACGAGAGCACGGTTTATTAGAATATATAATAGATGATATAAATCAAGTTTTGTAAATAAAGATAAGGAATTACCGATTTAGAGTAAACATAATGCATCAGATTAATAAGCGTAAAATATCAATTTTATTTAGTTTAGTAATGTTAACAATCGGATTAGTAAATATCGGGTATGCAACGCGACCTGATATTACTCTAAACGGTTCTGGAACGGTATTAATCGGCGATGCGCGAGTGCTTGTAGCTAGCGGCGGAACACCACCGTATACCTGGTCAATAAAAACTATTTCTGGAGCTCCAGCAGTTTTGAGTGAGTATACCGGAGCAACCGTAGCATTCCTGGCGACAGTCGATCCGGGAACTTGCACTGTAATAGTAACTGATCATACCGGTGCTGTAAATACCACCCAAAATCTGGTAGTAATACCGGCACCGAAACCGTTAAAAAGCTTGTGGGTTTGGGGAACCAGTAATATTCCGAATGCTAATGCCGCAACTACACTGGTTACTACCGCAACTACGCATCAAGTTCGGGATATCTTTCTATTGGTTAAAGGTGAAAGCGGAACGTTTGTTACCTATCGGTTGAATTGGCTACTACAAGCAGCAAAAGCAATGAATACCAATTTACGTATTCATCCCTGGATAATTTGTTTTAAAGACGCTACCTCAGCCCGATCCGGAAATTATACGACCTATGGTTCTACTACCAGTTGGATAACACCGATGGACACAAAATTTCGCCAATACTTGATGAATACCTGTATCATTCCATTAGTTCGCGATTATCCGGATATTGCTGGAATTCACGTAGATTATTTTCGATATTCAGGCGCGGGTTCTCGAGGGTTTGCAGGAAATAATGATACCAGCGCGTCGGTTGTAGCTTTCTGTCAGGAAATAGTAACTACGATTCGAAAATATAATCCGAGTTTACCGGTATCGATTGCCATAAAAGCAGAAGATAATATCGAACGAACCTATGGTCAGGATTATTTCAAATTCTCGAATGTCGGTACCAGGATTCTCGCTCCGATGTCATATGCGGGAGAATATAACCAACCGGCAAGTTGGGTTGGAGTGGTTGCTAAACGGGTTCGAGATACAGCAACCCAGACTTGTTTAGTCTATGCCGGTGAAGGAACAAATGGAGCCACAGCAAATGAAATTGCGGCTGAAACCTGCTATGCACTTGATTCCGGTGCGGAAGGGATTTGTGCGTTTTGTTATCCATTATCTGCCGCACAATGGGCGGTCTGGGATACGGTCGGTACAGCATTACCGATAACCTTTAGTCCGCAAACGGCGATATGTATTCCTGTTGGTAATAGCGTTATCATAAGTGCTGATGGTGGATGGAAACCGTTTGCGCAATGGACTACTAACAACTGGAGTATTGGGTCGGTAGCGGTCTTTTTTGGCGATGATAGTGTTCGATTCTATGCGCAGAGTACCGGAACATGTGTGATAACCGTAAAGGACTCGGCACCGGGACCAAGAGAATCGAATTCAGCCTTAATTACGGTTACTCCTTCGGAAGCGATAGAAAAATCAGTATCAGAACGTATCATTAAGCAACCGCATTCCATGATTACGATTCATAATCAGAAATGAGACTCAGGTTTCATGAAAAAGAAAGGGAAGTGTTATGCATCGAACTAATTACCGTAATAAATTTATCCTGGTTTGTTTAACAATATTTATTATTGGAATAATGAATATTGGATATGCAGCGCAACCGATCGTAACCCTAAACGGTTCAGGAACGGTGTTAATTGGCGATACTCGTGTATTTGTAGCCAGCGGCGGAACCGCACCATATACCTGGTCGATTAAAACTGTCACCGGTGCTCCCGGAATATTAGCTAATTATACCGGTGCGACCGTCTCGTTTCTCGCTACCGTAGATCCCGGAACCTGCTATCTCATAGTAACCGATAATACCGGTGCTGCTAATACTACCAATAATGTCTTTGTTGTTCCGGCACCGAAACCGATTAAAGCTGTCTGGATTCAAGGAACCTCGGTATCTACTCAGAGTGACGCGACTACAGTAATTACCATAGCATCTACGCATCAAGTACGCGATGTTTTGTTTTTAGTTAAAGGAGGTAGCGGAACGATTACGTTTACTAAACTCGATTGGTTGACGAATATTGCTAAAAATCTGAATACCAATGTGCGTATTCATCCTTGGGTAATATGTTTTAGCGATTCTTCCTCGGCCGGTTTGGGAATATATACTACTGTCGGTGGGTCATGGATAAGTCCGCGGGACCCTCGATACCGCAGCTATCTAATCAATACCTGTATCATTCCGTTAGCGCAGAATCATCCAGATATTAGTGGTATCCATCTGGATTGTTACCGATATCCTGGAAGCGGATCTGGTGCAGCATATAATAATGACACCGGTTTATCTCTCGTTCAATTCTGTCAGGAGGTTGTTACTACGGTTCGAAAATATAATCCGGCAATTCCGATTTCTATTGCTCCAATGCCGGAAATTCCTGATGATAATAACGAACGATATTATGGGCAGAGTTATTATAAATTATCTACTGCCGGATGTCGGTTCTTTGGAGTAATGTCATATAGTGGGAATTATTTTGCCAATGCTGATTGGGTAGGGATGGTATCAGGATATATCCGGGATACAGCATTACGGACTTGTGCCGTTTATGCGGGGGAGCAATTTACATATGATTGGGTTACCAACGGATCGATATATATGCCCAGTACTGAAATAGCTGCAGAAACGAAATCTGCTGTCGATTTCGGAGCCCAGGGAGTATGTGCATTCCGTTGGCCGATACAGTCATATCAATGGACATCATGGGATACTGTTGGTACTACCGGACAGTATACATTTGCTCCTTTAGGTGCGTTTTCGATTCCAATGGGTACCGATACCATAATCAGTCTTTCTGGTGGCTGGAAACCATATGCTCGATGGACGACCAGTAATTGGAGTATCGGTTCGGTAGCGGTTTTTTATGGTGACGATAGTATCCGCTTTTTCGCTCGTAATACTGGAACCTGCACTGTGTCGGTACGTGATTCTGCTCCAGGACCGCAGATTATGACTAGTGGTGTAATTACTGTTACTGCTTCTCTCTCATTAGGTATATCTCCCAATAACTCATTTAGTATGACTCTGGGAAGTAATACTGTGTTTATTGCAACCGGTGGTTACCCACCATACTCAAAATGGACGACAAATAACTGGAGTATAGCGACGGTAGCACCATTAAGTGGAACTTCAACGCAATTATTTACCCTAGGTTTAGGTACGGTTATCGTTTCAGTAAGCGATTCTAGTTCTACTACCGCTAATTCTGGAGCGATTGCAATTATACCTCCAACCCTAACTATATCACCGAATAATGCTTTTTCTATTCCATTGGGCAGCAGTACTATTTTCAGGATAAATGGTGGGATACTGCCTTATTCTAGATTTACCACCAGTAACTGGAGTATCGCTACAGTTGCCCCATCGAGTAATAGTACGTTTATCTTATTTGCCACAAATACCGGTATCGTTACAGCATCAGCCTCTGATTCGGTTAGTCAAACGGTAACTTCCGGACTGATTACTGTAGCTCCACCACCGAGTATAATTCCTGCAGGTGCAGCTAATATCCGTATTGGAGAAAATCTTCAATTTTCTGTAGCCGGCGGAATTTCACCTTATTCCGGCTGGACGACCAGTAGCTGGAGTATCGCTACAACAGCGCCATCATCTGGTTCCACTACCCGGGTTTATGGAGTTAATGTTGGAACGATAACTTTTTCGGTGAAAGATGCCGCGATGCAAGTGGCTAGTTCTGATACCATAACGGTATTACCATATTTATTAGTTATATCGCCTAATACTACGATAACTAAAGTGGTTGGTAGTAGTATCGATTTCATTGTTTCCGGAGGAACCCCACCGTACTCCGGTTGGACAACGAGCGATTGGACTGTTGGAACCGTTTCATCATTTAGTGGAGCATCAGTCCGATTCTCCGCCTTAAATCCCGGAATGGTTAATGTATCAGTTCATGATTCAGGGTCACAAACTGCTTATTCCGGTTCGATCATTGTAATACCACTGCCGAGTATAACACCTAGTACCCCATTCCATATTATGGTGGGACGAAGTACTGTATTACGTGTTTCTGGCGGATATCCACCCTATTCCGGATGGACTACAAGTAATTGGAATATAGCGACATTATCATTATCCAATAATAGTACAGTAACTTTAAATGCATTAAATACCGGTACTATTACCGTTTCAGTCCATGATTCGAATTCAAACACCGCTACTACCGGTATAATAACAGTTGTTATTTTTACGGAAGCACCGTTACAACCGGATAGAGATGAATATCCCTTGCGTTCAAAGTGGTTAAATCATAGTCTTTTATTTAGCGAAGGAGAACATAAATAATCATGAAACAAAAACTTAAAATCGGATTTATTAGTCTTGTTGTAATTGCGGCATTATTTTATCTTGGATATTCCTGGTGGCAGAGTTCCGGAGAAGAAAAAAGAGCGGTTACGATTAGGTATTTGACCTATGAAACCCAGCACCAGCAGATTACTGGAATTCAACGTATTGTTGCCGCATTCGAGAAAACGCATCCGAATATAAAAGTACAGGTTGAATCGAATGCTAGTGCTACCCGTTTATTCCTGGTGCAAATGGCAAGTGGGTCACCGCCGGATGTGATTTATGTAGTGAATTCAAATCTTGGGCAATTGGTCGGCAAGAATGCAGTATTGGATCTGGCTCCCTATGTAGCAGAAGACAAAGTAGATATGTCGATCTTCTATCCGGAAGTAACCAAAACTTTTACCTATGGCAATCATTTATATGCGTATCCAATTCATTCTTCTACCAATGCACTCATCTATAATCGGAAACTATTTGATCAAGCCGGGGTTCCTTATCCGGATGAGAATTGGACTTGGGATGATTTTAAACAAGCAGCTAAGAAACTTACGAAAGATAAAAATGGTGACGGTACGATTGATCAATTTGGAACGCTAATACCCGATTATCGGTTATTAATCGAAGCTGATGGCGGAGAAATATTCAATCAGGATAGCACCTGTATTATCGATTCGGCTATCGCGCGAAAAGCGGTTGCCTGGGGAATGGAGATGTATGGGAAAGAGGCCCCGAATATTGCCCAGTTATCCGATACCAACGATACGCAGCTTTTTGAAAACGATCGACTAGCGATGTTTGTTGGCCGAACCTGGCAGTTACCGGAATTATGCGAAACAATGAAAGATACCACATCGTGGGATATCGCGCCGATACCCAAAGGGATTAGACGAATATCGCTGCTAAATACCGGCGGGCATTGTATTCCGAAAGGGAGTAAATATCCGAGAGAAACCTGGGAATTTATTAAGTTCTATTCCAGTACTGAGGGACAAAGGTTATTGGGAGTACAGAAGAATTGTGTTCCGGCAAATAAAGAAGTAGCGTTAGATCCGAATTATTTTTTAAGTCCGCCGCCAATGTCGATAAAAGTATTTGTCGATTCTATGGCATATTCCTATATTGATATCCCGGATGCGCCATGGCGGGCGGAAATGTATAGCCGAATTTGGCTGCCGATTCTTGATGAAATGCGCCGGAATAGTATGCCGGTGGATAAAGGATTAGCTGAATTGCAAAAGCGATCCAATGAATTTATAAGTGCATTTGCTAAACGGCCATTACCGGATTATGGTGCCAGCCAACTGGAAGGGCATCGCTGGATGGATTATTTTCCTTATTTTATCGGCATAGTAGTACTCTTGTTTATAATCATATTTTTCTTATCTCGGAGATACCCTTGGTTGGAAGGATATCTGTTTATCGCACCATGGTTACTCGGTCTTTTGATATTTATCTTGGGGCCGATCATCGCCTCGTTTTTATTGAGTTTCTCGGAATATGATATTTTAAGCAGTCCAAAATGGATCGGTTTGAAAAACTTTCAGAAACTTTTTACCGACCCGCTTTTTACGAAGTCATTGTTAAACACCATATTTTATGCCGGACTTACCGTTCCGCTCGGTTTATTGTTTTCGTTATGTTTAGCCATGCTGCTTAATAGTAAAATCCGGGGGATTTATATCTTCCGGGTAATCTATTATCTCCCGGCAGTAACTTCCGGAGTCGCGATTTGTTTATTATGGCGATGGCTCTATAATCCCGAAGTTGGATTGATTAATCATGTTCTTGGTTGGGTTGGTATCCCGGCGTTAGGCTGGCTTACATCACCCACCTGGGCAATGCCGGCTATTATAATCATGGCAGTTTGGGGTTTTGTCGGTGGTCCGATGATTATCTATCTTGCCGCGTTACAAGGGATTCCAGACCATCTCTATGAATCAGCAGAAATCGATGGCGCTAATTTCTGGCATAAGTTCCGATATGTGACGGTACCGATGTTAACTCCAGCGATATTCTTTAATCTGATTATCGGCATTATCAATTCATTCCAGGTGTTTACTTCGGTCTATGTTATGACTGGAGCCGGCGGAACCGATCCAGGAGGACCTTCTCATAGTACACTGGTATATATTCTCCATCTCTATAACAATGCATTCCAATATTTATCCATGGGATATGCTTGTTCGATGGCCTGGATATTATTCTTGATTATTCTCGTATTAACGATAATCAATTTTAGTCTATCAAAACGTTGGGTACATTACGAACAGTCCTAGGTAGGATGAAAGGGATATTAAATATGGAAAACAAAGCTAGTAAAAAAAGAAACCAATTAATGGCTAAAATAGTTATTTTAATTTTACTCTGTACCGGCGGGGTGCTCTATCTATTTCCATTCCTCTGGATGGTACGCACCTCATTAATGCAGTATGCGCAGCTGAATAAACTTCCGATGATTTGGTGGCCGCAACCATTAATGCTCAGTAATTTTAAAGAAGCATTATCGATGATGAATTTTCCGGTGCTCTTACGTAATACTTTGACGATTACTACTCTGGCGATGGTAGGTCAGTTAATTTCATGCTCGTTAGTCGGATTCGGATTCGCCCGATTACGATTTCCCGGTAGAGAATTTCTGTTTTTCGTTCTGTTAAGTACCATGATGCTGCCGGCAATGGTAACCGAGATTCCGCGATATATTCTGTTTTCGAAACTCGGATGGGTCAATACCTTTTATCCATTGATTGTCCCAACATTTTTCGGCGGTAGCGCGTTCTTTATCTTCTTACTGCGCCAGTTTTTCCGGAGTATACCCATCGATTTGGATGAAGCGGCGCGGATCGATGGATGCAGTTCGCTTCGCATTTATTCCCAGATCATTATGCCGTTATCCAAACCGGTTTTGACCACCGT